>NZ_JBVHWK010000003.1:24917-292761 GCF_055569445.1 Streptomyces sp. NPDC029122
GAAACCACCACGGTCACCACCACGGTTGTCGCCACCACGGTCATCGCGACGGAAGCCACCCGACGGACGGTCGTCACGGCGGAAGCCGCCACGGTCGCCACCGCGGTCGTCACGGTTGAAACCACCCGACGGACGGTCATCGCGACGGAAACCACCACGGTCACCACCACGGTTGTCGCCACCACGGTCATCGCGACGGAAGCCACCCGACGGACGGTCGTCACGGCGGAAGCCGCCACGGTCACCGCCACGGTCGCCACCGCGGTTGTCGCGGCGCTCGTAGTTGCCCCGCTCGTCACGGCGCTCGAAGGTGCGCTCCTGGACGACGGGCTCGGCGACGGCGGCCACGGCAGCGGCGACCTCGGCCTCGGCGGCCTCGACGACCTCGGCGACGGCGGTCTCCGGGTCCTCACCGCGCTCGCGGGCGGAGCGGGCGACGAGGCGGTCGGCCTCCTCGCGCAGCTCGGCGGCGCGACGGGTCGCGCGCTCCAGCTGCTTCGTCAGGTCGGCGACCTCGCGCTCGGCCTGCTTGGCGGCGTTGTTCGCGGAGTCGGCCTGGACCTCGGTGAGCGAGCGCGCACCGGTGATCTCGGCGACCTCCGGGTCGAAGGCGCCGGCGCCCTGGACGATGTGGCGCGAGGCGTCGACGCCCGCGTCCTCCATCAGGCGGAAGATCTGGCGGCGCTGGTGCGGCAGGGCCAGGGAGACGACGACACCGGACTTGCCGGCACGGGCGGTACGGCCCGAGCGGTGCAGGTAGTCCTTGTGGTCGCCGGCCGGGTCCACGTTCAGGACCAGGTCGATGCCGTCGACGTGGATGCCGCGGGCGGCGACGTCGGTGGCGACGAGCGCGTTGACGTAGCCGTCCTTGAAGTCGGCGAGGACGCGGGTACGGGCGCCCTGCGTCATGCCGCCGTGCAGCGCGTCGGCCTTCACGCCGGCCTCGATGAGCTGCTCGGCGATGCGGTCGGCGCCCAGCTGGGTGCGGACGAAGATGATGGTGCGGCCCTTGCGGGCGGCGATGGCGGCCGTGACCGGCGCCTTGTCCTTCGGCTTCACGACGAGGACGTGGTGGGTCATGGTCGTGACGTTGCCCTGGGCGCTGTCGACCTCGTGCGTGACGGGGTTGGTCAGGTAGCGCTTGACCAGGGTGCCGATCTCGTTCTCCATGGTGGCGGAGAAGAGCATGCGCTGGCCGCCGCCGGGGATCTGGTCGAGCAGCTCGGTGACCTCGGGCAGGAAGCCCAGGTCGGCCATCTGGTCGGCCTCGTCGAGGACGGCGACCTCGACGTTCGCCAGGGAGCAGGCGCCGCGGTTGATGATGTCGCGCAGGCGGCCCGGAGTGGCGACGAGGACGTCGACACCGCGCTCCAGGGCGTAGATCTGGTTGCCCATGGAGGTACCGCCGCAGACGACCTTCATCTTCAGGCCGAGGACGTCGCCGTAGGGCTGCAGGGCGTCCGCGACCTGCATCGCGAGCTCACGCGTCGGCGTGAGGATGATCGCGCGGGGCTTCTTCTTCTCGGTGTGGCCGCCGGCGAGGCGGGCCAGGGTCGGCAGACCGAAGGAGAGGGTCTTGCCGGAGCCGGTGCGGCCGCGGCCGAGGATGTCCTTGCCGGCCAGGGCGTCCGGGATGGTCGCGGCCTGGATCGGGAACGGGGAGGTGACGCCGTTCTGGGCGAGCTTGCGCACGACGCCCTCGGGCAGACCGAGGTCCGCGAAGGTGGTGGTGGGCTCGGCGTCGTCGGCGTCGGCCGCGTCCGCCTCGGCGGTCACGTCGGCGACATCCGCCACGTCGGCCTCGAGGGCCTCGATGATCTCGTCGCGCTCGATGGCGTCCATGGCCTCGGTGACCGCGAGGGTCTCGGCGTCGACGATCTCGGTGGAGTCGTTCTCGGGCATGACGGAACGGTCAGAACTGGAAATGGACATGCGAAATGCGAAACCTTCCGGAGTCTCGGCACGCGCCCAAACTCCGTGAATCGCAAATCGACCGCCTCAATGCGGTCAGCCACGGCTAGGGAGAGTACGCGCCACACGGCGCTCTTCGGATTCGGCGCCGGGCAATGGGATCAAACGATCTATAACCATACGCACCCTCCCGGGGGTCTGGCAAGTCGCCCCCGGGACATCACCCCTGACCTGCGGCGATGCTCCGGGGATGAGTTGCGCGAACCCAGGAAGGGCCACCCAGAACCCCGCGGAACGGGGCAGAGCATCCCTACGCCACGCTCGACCCGGGACCCGGATCGGACGGCGGCGTGGGTGTGGGTTCCGTCACAGTGGGCGAGGGCTCCGCGGTCGGGCCGCCCGTGCCGCCGCCGGTCCCACCGGACCCACCGGACCCACCGGACCCGGAGCCGCCGGAGCCGGAGCCCGACCCGGAGCCCGAACCCCCCGCCCCCGAACCGGATCCCGAGCCGCCGGCGGCCGAACCCGCACCGCCGGCTCCCGAGCCCGACCCGGAGCCGCCCGCCGCGGACCCCGAGCCGCCGGCACTCGTGCCGCCCCCGGACGGCGCCTGGCCGCCCTGACCGCCCGCACCGCCGCCCGGACCGCCCGTCGGCGCGGGCTGCCCCGGCTTCGCGGGAGCCCCCGGGCTGGGCGAGGCCCCGGCCGCGCCGGAGGCCTTCCCGGGCTCACCCGGCTTGGCCGCCTGGTTCCCCGTACCGTTCTTCACGCCGTGCCCGTTGCCGTGGACCCCGGAACCGTGGCCGCCGCCGGCCGCCCCGGCGGGCCCGCCCGTGTCCTTGCCGCCGACCGAAGCCGCGGGCCCGGGCTTGGCGGCGTCCTCGCCGACGCTCATGCAGCCGGCCGTCGCCGCCACCGCGAGGGCGGAGACGGCCAGTCTGAGGGACGCGGACAGGGAAGCGGTCAAAGGGCGCACGGGGGCACCTCCGGAGCACTGCGGCGGGGTCCGCGATGAGCGGGTCAATGAACCCAACTCCCTTTACCCCGTAAGAGACACGCCCCTTACGCGAACAGCTGCCGCGCCACCTGGGAGCCGAGCGTCACCGCGCCCAGCCCGGCCAGCACCGACGCGGCGACGTTCGCGGCGGCGAGGAACCACCGGCCGCGCTCGGCCAGCCGCAGGGTCTCGTACGAGAAGGTCGAATAGGTGCTCAGCGCCCCGCACAGCCCCGTACCGAGCAGCAACCGCAGCCGCGAGGAGCCCGCCCCGGCCAGCGCCGCCCCGGCCACCGCCCCGAGCAGCAGACACGCGGCGGCGTTGACGACGAAGGTCCCCCACGGGAAGACGGAATCGTGCCGCGCCTGCACCGCCCGGTCGGTGAGGTACCGCAGCGGCGCCCCGACGACCGCGCCCGCCACCACGAGCAGCCAGTTCACCGGCGTCCCCGCGCGAGCGCCAGCCGCGTCACCGACGCCGCCGCCCACACCGCGCCCAGGGCCGCCGCCACCGTCAGCCCGGCGTACGCCAGCGCGGTCCCGGCCTCGCCCTCGTCCAGCAGCCGGGAGAAGTCCTCGGCGTAGGCGGAGAAGGTGGTGAACCCGCCGAGCACGCCCACCCCCGCGAACGGCCGCAGCAGCGGATGCGGCGCGCTCCGCCCGCCCTCGCTGATCAGCACCATGAGTACGCCGATCAGCGCGCAGCCCGTGGCGTTGGTCCAGAAGGTCGCCCACGGGAAGGCCCCGGGTCCGGCCGGCCACAGCAGGGCCGCCCCGTACCGCGCCGAGGCGCCCACGGCCCCGCCCGCCGCGACGGCGGCGAGCACCCGGCCCTGCGGTTCGGCGCGCTGGGCGGGCACGTGGAGGTCGACGTCGGGGTCGATCGCCTCCGCGCCGGGGACGGGCCGGGTCACCCGTAACCCAGGGCGTGCAGCCGCTCGTCGTCGATGCCGAAGTGGTGGGCGATCTCGTGCACGACCGTCACCTCCGTCTCGGCGACCACGCTCTCCCGGTCCTCGCACATCCGCAACGTGGGGTTCCGGTAGATGGTGATGCGGTCGGGGAGCACTCCGGCGTACCACTCGCCGCGCTCGGTGAGCGGTGTCCCCTCGTACAGGCCGAGCAGCTCGGGATCATCGGCCGGGGGCTCGTCCTCGACGAACACCGCGACGTTGTCCATCAGCCGCGTCAGCTCCGGCGGAATCCGGTCCAGGGCCTCTGCGACGAGCTCCTCGAACTCCTCGCGCGTCATCTCCAGCACCCGGCCATTGTCGCTCCGGCCGGGGCCGCCGCCGCCCCCGGGGGAAACCGTTTTGGCGATAGCTCCTCCGATCCCATATGCTTCTCACGTCCCCGACGCGCTGAAAAGTGCCCGGCGGGCCTTTAGCCCTCATCGTCTAGTGGCCCAGGACGCCGCCCTTTCAAGGCGGTAGCACGGGTTCGAATCCCGTTGGGGGTACGCAACACCATGTGCAAGACTTGCTCTTGCACAAACCAGGTCCTGTGGAGCAGTTGGTTAGCTCGCCACCCTGTCAAGGTGGAGGTCGCGGGTTCAAGTCCCGTCAGGATCGCTGAGGCTGGAAACAGTCTCGTGGCTGGGTAGCTCAGTTGGTACGAGCGATCGCCTGAAAAGCGATAGGTCGCCGGTTCGACCCCGGCCCCAGCCACAGAAGGAAGGCCCCGTCCGTCGGACGGGGCCTTCCGCGTTCTACCCCTCCCGCTCCCCCGCGCGGGCCGTCCGCCGCCACCGGACCAGCCCGAGGGCGAGCGCCGCCGCGCCGACCAGTCCGAGCAGCGCCCAGTCCGGTACGGCGTCCGCGAGCGCGGCCACCCGTCGCTCGACGGCGTACGAGTCGTCCACGTCCAGCAGCCCGGGCAGGGCGCTCGTCCCGTCGTAGGCCAGGAACAGCGTGCCCAGGGTGATGAAGAACAGCCCGGACAGCAGCGAGGTCGTGTGCAGTTCGAGGCGGCCCAGCCGGACGGCCCGGCCGCGCAGCCAGCGCCTCCGGCCCAGGTCGAAGCGCTCCCACAGCAGGGCCAGCACGAACAGCGGTACGGCCATGCCCAGCGCGTACACGGCCAGCAGCAGACCGCCGTAGACCGGGCTGCCGCTGACGGCCGCCACGGTCAGGACGCTGCCGAGGATGGGGCCCGCGCAGAAGCCGGCCAGCCCGTAGACCGCGCCGAGGGCGTACACCGACAGGGCGGTGGTGGGGCGGATCCGGCCGGACAGCTCCGAGAGCCGCTTCGGGGCGAAGCCGAGGCCCAGGATCTGGGCGAGGCCCAGCGCGATGATCAGCCAGCCGCCCGCGAGGACGAGCAGGTCGCGGTTGCCGTGGAAGAAGCGGCCCGCGTAGGAGCCCGCCGCGCCCATCGGTACGAGGGTGCTCGCGAGGCCCGCGTAGAAGATCCCGGTGCGTGCCAGGAGCCGTGAGCGGGAGTCGATCGAGTACGCGAAGAAGGCGGGCAGCAGCAGGGCGCTGCAGGGGCTGAGCAGGGCGAGGAGACCGCCGAGCAGGGCGGCCAGGTATCCGATGCCGGTCACTGTCCGGCCGCTGCCCGCTCGGCCTTGGCGATGGCGGCCGCGAAGGCGTCCAGGGGCTGGGCGCCGGCGAGGGGCTGCCCGTTGACCAGGAAGGAGGGGGTGGAGCGGACGCCGATGCGGTAGCCCTCTTCCTGGTCCTTGCGCAGGGCGGCGGCGGCCTCCTCGCCCGCCATGTCCCGCTTGAAGCGCTCCAGGTCCGGGACTCCGGCCTCGCGGGCCAGCTCGGTCAGGCGCTCCTCGCCGAAGCCCTTGGCCTTGGCGTCCTCGGCGTACGCGGCGGCGTGGAAGGCCTTGAAGCGGTCCTGCCGGCCGGCGGCCCAGGCGGCCTTGGCGGCGGCCTCGGACTCGGCGCCGAAGATCGGGAAGTTGCGCCACTCGATGCGCAGGATGCCCGCCTCGACGTACTTCTTCACCAGTTCGGGCTCGGTGTCGCGGGCGAACTTGCCGCAGTAGCCGCACTTGAAGTCGGAGTACTCGATCAGGACGACGGGGGCGTCGGCACGGCCCAGCGCGAGCTTGTCGCCGGCGTCGCGGCGGGCCAGGGCCTTCAGCTCGGCGGCCGGGTCGGTGCGGGGCGCGGAGGCGACGGCGGTGTCGCGGGGCCTCTCCTGGGGGGCGGTGGCCTGCCAGGAGACCAGTCCGAGGGTGACGGTGGCGAGCGCGACCCCCGCGGAGATCAGCAGGGGCTTGCGGGACGAGCGGGACATAGGGGTGCTCCAGAGCTGCGTGTGATGAAGGGAACCGGTGGCGCGGCTCCCTCTAGACCCGCATCACGGACAGCTCCACCGGCGAGGGCGCGGGCCGGTCGGGCCCGCGTACGGGGCCCCGTACGCACTCCCCCCGGTCCGGCCGCTCCCCCTCCGGCGCGGGGCGCGCCGGGGGCAGCGGGGCGTGGTCCTGCCCGGCGCGGGGCGGTACGGCGGGTGCCGGGTCGTGGCCGGGGGAGTCGGGGCCGCAGGCGGGCCCCCGCCCCTGGAGCGGCTCGGCGACCGCCTCCCGTACCGGCCCCGCCGGAGCGCCGGCCGCGTACGCCGCCGGGACCGCGGTGGCCGTCCCCTGCCGCACCGCGACCGCGGCGCCGCCCGCGGGCGGCGGTAGGCCCGGGTCGGCGGTCCGGGCGAGGCCCGTGAGGGCGACCGCGAGGAGGCCCAGGACCAGCGCGAACAGGGCGGCGGCCGGAGCGCGGGGAGGACGGCGGGACAACGGTGGGCTGCCTCTCACTCGCACGGCCGGGGGACTCGTCCCGAAATGGTACGGGGAGGGGCACAAATGCGTTCGCCACCCGCCCGGCCCAGGTGAGATCCTCGATCAGGTATGTCTACTTCCTTCGCCGCCCTGCAGACGCTTCTCGGAGAGATCTCCCTCCGGGACGCGCACCGCCTCGGCCGCCGCCTCGAGGGCGCCCGCCGTATCCGCAAGCCCGAGGCCAGGCAGGCCGTGCTCGACGAGATCGCCGCGGAGGCCGAGAAGGCCGCCGCGCGACTGGCCGGCCGCGCCTCGCGCACGCCGGAGGTCACCTATCCCGAGAACCTGCCCGTCAGCCAGAAGAAGGACGAGATCGCCGAGGCGATACGCGACCACCAGGTCGTGATCGTCGCGGGCGAGACCGGCTCCGGCAAGACCACGCAGATCCCCAAGATCTGCATGGAGCTGGGGCGCGGCGTCCGGGGCATGATCGGGCACACCCAGCCCCGGCGGATCGCGGCCCGTACGGTCGCGGAGCGCATCGCGGAGGAGCTGAAGTCGGAGATCGGCCAGACGGTCGGCTGGAAGGTCCGCTTCACCGACCAGGTGGACCCGGACGCGACCTTCGTGAAGCTGATGACGGACGGCATCCTGCTCGCGGAGATCCAGACGGACAGGGAGCTGCGCGCCTACGACACGATCATCATCGACGAGGCGCACGAGCGGTCCCTGAACATCGACTTCCTGCTGGGCTACCTGGCCACGCTGCTGCCCAAGCGCCCCGACCTCAAGGTGGTCATCACCTCGGCGACCATCGACCCGGAGCGGTTCTCCCGGCACTTCGGGGACGCGCCGATCGTCGAGGTCAGCGGCCGCACCTATCCGGTGGAGGTGCGTTACCGCCCGCTGCTGGAGGAGGACAGCGAGGAGAGCGACCGGGACCAGATCACCGCGATCTGCGACGCGGTGGACGAGCTGCAGGGCGAGGGGCCGGGCGACATCCTGGTGTTCCTCTCCGGCGAGCGGGAGATCCGCGACACCGCCGACGCGCTGGTCAAGAAGCAGCTGCGCTTCACCGAGGTGCTGCCGCTGTACGCCCGGCTCTCGCACGCCGAGCAGCACCGGGTCTTCCAGCCCCACACCGGGCGGCGGATCGTGCTGGCCACGAACGTCGCCGAGACCTCGCTGACCGTCCCGGGCATCAAGTACGTGATCGACCCGGGCACGGCCCGCATCTCCCGCTACAGCCACCGTACGAAGGTGCAGCGGCTGCCGATCGAGCGGATCAGCCAGGCCAGCGCCAACCAGCGCAAGGGCCGCTGCGGCCGCACCAGCGACGGCATCTGCATCCGGCTGTACTCCGAGGACGACTTCAACGCCCGTCCGGAGTTCACGGACGCCGAGATCCTGCGGACGAACCTGGCGTCCGTCATCCTCCAGATGACCGCGGCCGGGCTCGGGGAGATCGAGAAGTTCCCCTTCATCGACCCGCCGGACCACCGCAACATCCGCGACGGCGTGCAGCTGCTCCAGGAGCTGGGCGCGCTGGACCCGGCGCAGAAGGACGTGAAGGAGCGGCTCACCCCGCTGGGCCGCCAGCTCTCCCAGCTGCCCGTGGACCCGCGTCTGGCCCGCATGGTCGTGGAGGCGGACAAGAACAACTGCGTGCGCGAGGTCATGGTCATCGCGGCGGCCCTGTCCATCCAGGACCCGCGCGAGCGGCCCTCGGACAAGCAGACGCAGGCGGACCAGAACCACGCCCGGTTCAAGGACGAGACGAGCGACTTCCTCTCCTACCTGAACATGTGGCGCTACGTCCGCGAGCAGCAGAAGGAGCGCGGTTCCTCCGCCTTCCGCCGGATGTGCAAGCAGGAGTACCTGAACTTCCTGCGGATCCGGGAGTGGCAGGACATCTACTCGCAGCTGCGCACGGTCGCCAAGACCATGGGGATCCACGTCAACGAGGCCGACGCTCCCGAGACGAGCATCCACGTCTCGCTGCTGGCCGGCCTGCTCTCGCACATCGGGCTCAAGGACACGGACAAGAACGAGTACCTGGGGGCCCGGTCCGCCAAGTTCGCGATCTTCCCGGGCTCGGCGCTGTTCAAGAAGCAGCCGAAGTTCCTGATGTCGGCGGAGCTGGTGGAGACCTCGCGGCTGTGGGCGCGGGTGAACGCCAAGGTGGAGCCCGAGTGGGTGGAGCCGCTGGCGCAGCACCTGATCAAGCGCACCTACAGCGAGCCGCACTGGGAGAAGGACCAGGCGGCCGTGATGGCGTACGAGAAGGTCACGCTGTACGGCGTGCCGATCGTGGCGCAGCGGAAGATCAACTACGGCCGGATCGACCCGGAGGTGTCGCGGGAGCTGTTCATCCGCAACGCGCTGGTGGAGGGCGACTGGCGCACGCACCACAAGTTCTACGCGGACAACCGCAAGCTGCTGACCGAGGTCGAGGAGCTGGAGAACCGGGCGCGGCGCCGGGACATCGTCGTGGACGACGAGACCCTGTTCGACTTCTACGACCAGCGGATCCCGGAGCACGTGGTGTCGGGGGCGCACTTCGACTCCTGGTGGAAGCACAAGAAGCGCGAGGAGCCCGAACTCCTCGACTTCGAGCGGGAGATGCTGCTGACGGAGAAGGCGGCCGGGGTCACCAAGGCCGACTATCCCGACACCTGGCGGCAGGGTCAGCTGAAGTTCCGGGTGACGTACCAGTTCGAGCCGGGCGCGGACGCGGACGGTGTGACCGTGCACATCCCGCTCCAGGTGCTGAACCAGGTGACCGACGAGGGCTTCGACTGGCAGATCCCGGGCCTGCGGGAGGAGGTCGTCACGGAGCTGATCCGCTCGCTGCCGAAGCCGATCCGCCGGCACTACGTACCGGCGCCGAACTTCGCGACGCGCTTCCTGCGGACGGCGCATCCGATGCAGGAGCCGCTGCCCGTGACGCTGGCGCGCGAGCTGCACCGGATGGTGGGGGTGCCCGTGTCGCCGGAGGACTTCGACCTCAGCCGGATCCCCGACCACCTGAAGATCACTTTCCGGATCGTCGACGAGCGGCGCCGCAACCTCGCCGAGGACAAGGACCTGGAGGCCCTGCGGCTGAAGCTGAAGCCGAAGGCCCGCCAGGCCCTCTCCAAGGCCGCGGCCGCGACCGCCGAGCGGGCGGGCGGGGAGTCGCTGGAGCGCACCGGGCTGACCGACTGGACGATCGGCACCCTGGTGCGGGTCTTCGAGACCCGCCGGGCCGGCCAGCCGGTGAAGGCGTACCCGGCCCTGGTGGACGAGGGGACGAGCGTCTCCGTACGGCTCTTCGACACGGAGGCCGAGCAGCAGCGGGCGATGTGGCTCGGCACCCGGCGGCTGATCCTGCTGAACATCCCGGTGAACCCGGCGAAGTTCGCCTCGGACAAGCTGACCAACCAGCAGAAGCTGGCTCTGTCGCGCAATCCGCACGGTTCCATCCAGGCGCTGTTCGACGACTGCGCGACGGCGGCGGCCGACAAGCTCATCGCCGACCACGGCGGCCCCGCCTGGGACGAGGCGGGCTTCCGCCGGCTCCACGACGCGGTCCGGGCCGACCTGGTGGACACGACGGTGCGGACCGTGGCCCAGGTGCAGCAGGTGCTGGCGGCCTGGCAGGCCTGCGAGCGGCGGCTGAAGGCCACCGGCAGCCTGGCCCTGATGGCGAACGTCGCGGACGTGAAGGCGCAGTTGGCTGCCCTGATGCCGGCCGGTTTCGTCACGCTGACCGGGCTGAAGCGGCTGCCGGACCTGATGCGCTACCTGGTGGCGGCCGACCGGCGGCTCCAGCAGATGCCGACGGGCGTCCAGCGCGACACCACGCGCATGGAGAAGGTCCACGAGATGCGGGACGAGTACCTGTGGCTGCTGGAGCAGTTGCCGAAGGGCCGGCCGGTCCCGGAGGCGGTGACGGAGATCCGGTGGATGATCGAGGAACTGCGGGTCAGCTACTTCGCGCACGCGCTCGGGACGGCGTACCCGATCTCCGACAAGCGGATCGTGAAGGCGGTGGACGCGGCGGCGCCGTGATCCGGTTCGACCGCACCCCCTGAGCTGCTGTACAGTCTGTTTCGCAGCCACGCCAGTCGGCCGCGAATCAAGGTCCTGTGGAGCAGTTGGTTAGCTCGCCACCCTGTCAAGGTGGAGGTCGCGGGTTCAAGTCCCGTCAGGATCGCAGAAACGTCAGGGCCCGTATCCCCCCAGGGGATGCGGGCCCTGACGCGTATCCGGGTGCGGTCCGCGCGTACGGCGCCCGCCCCGTCGGCGGCTACCCGCCGCGTGATCACCCGAAACCCGCCGCGCCCCTGAGCGCCCCCCTGAGGGCCCCGGCACCCCTGCGTGCGGTCCGGGCCCCGGAAAGCGGCCCCGGCCCCTCCAGCGGCCCTCCAGCGGGGCCGGCGCCCCCTCGCCCGGGCGGGAAAAAATCCCCCGTACGAGTGAGGCGCTCTGTACCGGACCTTCCCTTTACGAGGTGCATTGCCGGATGTACAAGAGTTATCAGCTGTGACGGGAGTCACCACATGAGTTTTCGAGACCCGCACGTTTATCGGACCCCTACGCACGCTCGATTTAATATGTGCAATGGCACCTCCCCGGCCGGCCTCGGCGGGCGACGGGGTCCCGCACCGGTCCGGAGCACAAAAAAGACCGCGCTGGACCCGGCGGAGTCCAGCGCGGTCAAACGGCATGGAGCCTGTTGGGGCAGGCCCGGCCGATGAAGCCATGTGGGTTTCATCGGATTGGGGGATCCGACACGTACCCGTTAATGCGGTGGTGCTGCGGGACCTCAGGCCTCGCTGCGCTGCTGCGGAATTCCCGCGAGCAGTGCGCGGACCTCAGCCTCGCGGTAACGGCGGTGTCCACCCAGGGTGCGGATGGACGTGAGCTTGCCAGCCTTGGCCCAGCGGGTGACCGTCTTCGGGTCCACGCGGAACATCGTGGCAACCTCAGCCGGGGTCAGCAGCGGCTCGGCATCAGGGGTGCGAGCGGTCATGAGCGGCCTCCTCGGGAGAACCGAACCATCTCGGTTCTTTCCTCTAAATTCTGCACCTTGGCCCGCGTTGCCCGAAATGGACATACGCAGGCCGAGTCGGTTATAGGACGAACGGCTTGTCCTCGGCACTACAACTACACCATCCGTCCAGCCTCGACGGCCAAACCGATGGAATTGCCCTCCGAGGTGTTCATCAGCGGCGGAAGCCGATGGACCGTCCCATAACGGACAGTCACCCCACTGTGACGATCAGTCACAGAGCGATCAGGAGCCGTCAGACCCCCCATAGAGTGCAATACCGAGCATTCCGCCCATAGTTGGGCGGAAGGAACCCTCCCCGGACTCCTTGTCCTATTTTGGCACGAGGGTAGGGGAAGGGCGCAAGGGTGTGGATAGTGCGTTCCGTCACGCTTGAGCCAATGGCCCGTATCGGGACGTAGGTCCTGGGACTAAGACCTTAATGCGGTGATCGAACCCCTGATCTGCGGATTGCGGCTGATCGGCCGATGACAACCGATACGGGCGATACGAGGGGGGTCCGAACGGGTCCGAACGGGTGCCGAACGGGATTCGTACATGATCCCCACCGACCCCGGGTTCCGAAAGGCCCCAAGCCCACCTAGTTCGCGAAGAGCCTCTCCCTGACCGCCCGCCACCGCAGCGACAGCTCCCCGTACACCTGCGCGGCACCCTCGTGATCGCCCGCCCGCAGGGCCGCGGTCCCCTCCGCCAGATCGCGGGCCGACCGGTCCCCCGCCAGGCCGTCAGCCGGCAGCGCGTGCAGCAGCCCGCCGTAGTCCAGTTCGACCATCGACCGCGGATGGAACTCCTCCAGCCAGCCGCCGACCTCCACCAGCCCGTCCGCCAGCGGCCCGTACCCCCGGCCCTCCGCCGCCCGCAGGGTCCGCAGCGTTCGCGCCAGCCGCCTCCGCGCCTGCACCATCGGCGTCCGGTAGCGCAGCCGCTCGCCCGGCAGGTACTCCCGCTCCTCGTCCGCCACCAGCACGAACCAGCGCAGGGGCACCTGCCACACCCCGGTACGGATCCACGGGCGCGCGTCCGGGTTCCGCTCGCGCCAGGCCTCGTACGCCTCCGCGGCCCGGCGCCGCTGCGCCGGCGGCAGCGCCGCGTCCAGCACCGGGCGCGGGAAGTCGGCGACCAGTTCCTGGAGCGCCAGCCAGCCGCGCAGCCGGGTCCGCCAGGGGCAGACCAGCAGCACCCCGTCGAGCTCCGCCGTGAAGGCGTCCCCGCTCTCGTGTACCGGGACCCCCACCACGGGGACCCGTACCAAATCCGCGAGCGACCGCCGCAGTTCGTCCTGGGCCGTCGGCGCGCTGCCGTGCCGGGCGTACGCCGCCCAGTGCGTGCGCTCGGGCTCGGTGAACGCCGTCAGGGGTTCGTACACGCGCAGGTAGGAGGCGTACGGGACGGCCGGCCCGGGCCGTGGGGATTGGCTCACGCACCGGTCCTGCCCCTTTCGGCGGTCCGGCTCACCTCCGGGGCGGCGGTAACCCGGGAGTGTTCCGATCCCCGGACAGGGGGTACCCCCGCACGCCGCAGGTCTTACTCTGCTCCCAGTGCGCCCTCCCCCACCCGCAGGGCGGGCGACTTTCCGCCGCATCTCTTCCATGGGAGTCACCACCGTGACCGAAATGACCGACGGCGTCCTGCACACCCTGTTCCGTTCGGAGCAGGGCGGCCACGAGCAAGTCGTGCTGTGCCAGGACCGTGCCACGGGCCTCAAGGCCGTCATCGCCATCCACTCCACCGCCCTGGGTCCCGCCCTCGGCGGCACGCGCTTCCACGCGTACGCCTCGGACGAGGAAGCCGTCCGCGACGCGCTGAACCTCTCGCGCGGCATGTCGTACAAGAACGCCCTCGCCGGCCTCGACCTCGGCGGCGGCAAGGCCGTGATCATCGGCGACCCGGCCGTCCTCAAGACGGAGGAACTCCTGCTGGCCTACGGCCGGTTCGTGGAGTCGCTCGGCGGCCGCTACGTCACCGCCTGCGACGTCGGCACCTACGTCGCGGACATGGACGTCGTCGCCCGCGAGACCCGCTGGGCCACCGGCCGCTCCCCCGAGAACGGCGGCGCCGGCGACTCCTCGGTGCTCACCGCCTACGGCGTCTTCCAGGGCATGCGCGCCAGCGCCCAGCACCTGTGGGGCGACCCCACCCTGCGCGGCCGCAAGGTCGGCGTCGCCGGCGTCGGCAAGGTCGGCCGCCACCTGGTCGAGCACCTGCTGGAGGACGGCGCCGAGGTCGTGATCACGGACGTCCGCGAGGAGTCGGTCCGCGAGATCCTCGCCAAGCACCCCGGCGGCAAGGTCAGCGCCGTGGCCGACACCGAGGCCCTGATCCGCACCGAGGGCCTGGACATCTACGCCCCCTGCGCGCTCGGCGGCGCCCTGAACGACCACTCCGTCCCCGTCCTGACCGCCACGGTCGTGTGCGGCGCGGCGAACAACCAGCTCGCCCACCCGGGCGTGGAGAAGGACCTCGCGGACCGCGGGATCCTCTACGCCCCCGACTACGTGGTCAACGCGGGCGGGGTCATCCAGGTCGCCGACGAGCTGCACGGCTTCGACTTCGACCGGTGCAAGGCGAAGGCCTCGAAGATCTTCGACACCACCCTGGCCATATTCGCACGTGCGAAGGCCGATGGGATCCCGCCGGCCGCGGCCGCCGACCGGATCGCCGAGCAGCGCATGGCCGACGCCCTGGCCCTGCGCGCCGCCGCCCGCAAGGCGTAGCCCCTTCGGGGACCCGCCGGGGCGCGGCGAGACGGAACTCACTGCGCTTCGGCGGGTCGGCGGCCAGGAAAGCGTTAAAATCGCAGCTGACCAGCGAGTACGGGGTGTCCCGCTGGTTCTGTGGAGAGGCGCGTCATGCGGGCGGCGTACCGTATGGCCGCGGAAGCAGGTACCGTTAAACCCCTACGGACGGTCTCTCCACCGAGAGCCCGCTCCGAACCATGAACGCGTGTCAGACTCTGGGGCCGTCGAGCCCCGTCACCGAGGGGGTCGAGCCATGGGGCGCGGCCGGGCCAAGGCCAAGCAGACAAAGGTCGCCCGCCAGCTGAAGTACAACAGCGGCGGGACTGACCTCTCGCGTCTGGCCAATGAGCTGGGCGCATCGCAGACAGAGCCGCTGCCTATCAGCGCGCCGGTCGAAGTCGATGACGATCTGGACGACGACGACCCGTACGCCAAGTACGCGGATCTGTACAACGATGACGACGAGGACGAGGACGAACAGTCCGGTCCGTCGGCGCACCGTCGCGGGGCTTGACGCAACGATCCTCTGCACACCGCGTGCGTACCAGCGGGCCGAGTGGGCCGCTGAACTCGTTCCATACGTGCCGAAACCCGGTCCAGGGCATTGCCCCGGACCGGGTTTCAGTGCTGCTCAGACCGCGTAGCTGCCGGTCAGGGCCGCGCCCTCGGCGTGGTCGCCCCGGTCGAGGATCTCGCCGGCGACCCAGGCCTCGACGCCGCGGTCGGCGAGGGCGGTCAGGGCCACGTCCACCGACTCCTGCGGGACCACGGCCATCATGCCGACGCCCATGTTCAGGGTCTTCTCCAGCTCCAGCTGCTCGACGCTGCCGGCCTTGCCGACCAGGTCGAAGACGGCGCCCGGGGTCCAGGTGGCGCGGTCGACCGTGGCGTGCAGGTGGTCGGGGATGACCCGGGCGAGGTTGGCCGCGAGGCCGCCGCCCGTGATGTGGGAGTACGCGTGGACCTCTGCCGTACGGGTGAGGGCCAGGCAGTCCAGCGAGTAGATCTTGGTCGGTTCCAGCAGCTCCTCGCCGAGGGTGCGCCCGAGCTCGTCGACGTGCTGGTCCAGGGACATCCCGGCCCGGTCGAAGAGGACGTGCCGGACCAGCGAGTACCCGTTCGAGTGAAGGCCGGACGAAGCCATCGCGATGACGGCGTCCCCCGTACGGATAAGATCCGCGCCCAGCAGCCGGTCGTACTCGACCACACCGGTGCCGGCGCCCGCCACGTCGAAGTCGTCCGGGCCGAGCAGCCCGGGGTGCTCGGCGGTCTCGCCGCCGACGAGGGCGCAGCCGGCGAGGACGCAGCCCTCGGCGATGCCCTTGACGATGGCGGCGACACGCTCGGGGTGCACCTTGCCGACGCAGATGTAGTCCGTCATGAAGAGCGGCTCGGCGCCGCACACGACGATGTCGTCCATGACCATGGCGACCAGGTCGTGGCCGATGGTGTCGTACACGCCCATCTGGCGGGCGATGTCCACCTTGGTGCCCACCCCGTCGGTGGCCGAGGCCAGCAGGGGGCGCTCGTAACGCTTGAGGGCGGAGGCGTCGAAGAGGCCGGCGAACCCGCCCAGGCCGCCGAGGACCTCGGGGCGCTGCGTCTTCTTCACCCACTCCTTCATCAGCTCGACGGCGCGGTCGCCCGCTTCGATGTCCACGCCTGCGGCTGCGTAGCTGGCACCGGTGGTCTTCTCTGTCATGACAGGAGAGAGCTTTCGTGTCGTTACTGCGTGTGGTGCTGGGCCCCCGGATAAGCCTCAAAGAGAGGGCCCAGCGCAGGTTGAGCCAGGGGGCTTGCTACGGGCGGCGGAGCGCGTCGGCGGCGTCGGTGCCGCCCGCGAGCTCGGACTCCAGCAGCTGCTTGCCCAGCAGCTGCGGGTCGGGCAGCTCCATGGGGTACTCGCCGTCGAAGCAGGCACGGCAGAGGTTGGGCTTCTGGATGGTGGTCGCCTCGATCATCGCGTCCAGCGAGATGTACGAGAGCGAGTCCGCGCCCAGCGAGGTGGCGATCTCGTCGACCGTCATGCCGTTGGCGATGAGCTCGGCCCGGGTGGCGAAGTCGATGCCGAAGAAGCACGGCCACTTCACCGGCGGGGAGGAGATCCGGATGTGGACCTCGGCCGCACCGGCCTCGCGGAGCATCTTCACGAGGGCGCGCTGGGTGTTGCCGCGGACGATCGAGTCGTCGACGACCACCAGGCGCTTGCCCCGGATGACTTCCTTGAGGGGGTTGAGCTTGAGGCGGATGCCGAGCTGGCGGATCGTCTGCGAGGGCTGGATGAAGGTCCGGCCCACGTAGGCGTTCTTGACCAGGCCGGAGCCGTAGGGGATCCCGCTGGCTTCGGCGTATCCGACGGCGGCGGGCGTGCCGGATTCCGGCGTCGCTATCACCAGGTCGGCCTCGACCGGGGCCTCCTTGGCGAGGCGGCGGCCCATCTCGACGCGCGAGAGGTAGACGTTCCGGCCGGCGATGTCGGTGTCCGGGCGCGCCAGGTAGACGTACTCGAAGACACAGCCCTTGGGCTTCGCTTCCGCGAAGCGCGAGGTGCGCAGGCCGTTCTCGTCGATCGCGATGAGCTCGCCCGGCTCGACCTCGCGGACGAAGCTGGCTCCGCAGATGTCGAGGGCGGCGGTCTCGCTCGCGACCACCCAGCCGCGCTCCAGGCGGCCGAGGACCAGCGGGCGGATGCCCTGCGGGTCCCGGGCGGTGTAGAGGGTCCCCTCGTCCATGAAGACGAGCGAGAAGGCGCCCTTGACCTGAGGCAGGACCTTGGCGGCCGACTCCTCGATGGTCAGGGGCTTGCCCTCGTCGTCGGTCTGGCCGGCGAGCAGGGCGGTGACCAGGTCGGTGTCGTTCGTGGCGGCCACCTGGGTGGCGCGCCCGTCCTGACGGGGGAGGTCGGCGACCATCTCGGCGAGCTCGGCGGTGTTCACCAGGTTGCCGTTGTGGCCCAGGGCGATGGAGCCGTGGGCGGTCGCACGGAAGGTGGGCTGGGCGTTCTCCCAGACGGAGGCTCCGGTGGTCGAGTAGCGGGCGTGACCGACCGCGATATGACCTTGGAGCGAGCCGAGAGAGGTTTCGTCGAAGACCTGGGAAACGAGGCCCATGTCCTTGAAGACGAGGATCTGGGAACCGTTGCTCACAGCGATTCCCGCGGACTCCTGTCCGCGGTGCTGTAGCGCATACAGTCCGAAGTAGGTGAGCTTGGCGACCTCTTCACCCGGAGCCCAGACACCGAAGACGCCGCAAGCGTCCTGGGGGCCCTTCTCACCGGGGAGCAGGTCGTGGTTGAGTCGTCCATCACCACGAGGCACACCACCGAGTGTAGGCGAGATCGACCACTGGTCCGAATTGGTGAGGGCCGGGAAATGTCACAGCACACAGGGTGACGGAACGGCCCCGGCTGGTATTCCGATCTCCTTGTGCGGAGCTACGAATAGGGCGGCCGGCCGAGGGGCCGCGGGCGACCCCAGAGTGACCGTGCGGTCACCCCTCGCGGCGCCTCTCGCGCAGAGCCGGGTCGAGGGCACGATCGCCGTGGGGCGCCCTTCCCCCGGTCACAACTCTTTCTCTCCTTTCATGATTTCGCTCATCCGGGCGGCGCTCTCCGATGCGGTGCGTCCCGGGCGACGGCCCGGGAGCGGCACGGCCCGGTCATGGTGCGGAGCCCCTGTGTCTTCGTACGAGTCGAGGCCGTCCCGAAGCGCCGTCCGCGTGGCCGGATCACTCCGCCGCCGAGGCCGCCTCGGCGGTCAGGGAGTCACCGTCAGTGGCCGTGAGGGTGAGGTTCCGGCCCTCGATCCGCCAGCTGAGGGGGCCGCTGCCGAAGAGGGCGGTCAGGGCCCGTTCCAGCTCGCCCGCCGGGCCCTCGCAGGCCATCCGGGTCGTGGTCAGCGGCCCCAGGGTCAGGGCGGTGCCGTCGACGGCCGCCGGGGCGCTGAAGCGGTTGCAGCCGAGGGTGCCGCTCGCGCGCCCCTCGGGGGTGAGGGTGAAGCGGGCCGCCCGGCCCTCGGGGGCCTCGGCCCCGGCGACGGAGCCGACGATCCAGACCGTCGCGGCGAGCGGGGCGTCGGGGAGCGGCGGCGCCGTCGGGGCCGGCCCGGTCGGTGCGGCGTCGTCCCGGCCCCGCCCGTCCGGCCCGCACGCGGCCAGGGCCAGTACGGTCAGGGCCAGTACGGTCAGGGACAGTACGAAGCCCAGGGCGGCGTTCGTGAGGTGCCTGAGGGTACGCATGCCCCTGGGACGAGCCGGGTCCCGGGCCGGTTCCGCCCTCAGCCCATCAGGGGCAGCAGCGCGGACAGGTCGGCCCGCTCGCCGCTGGCGCTGACCCGCGCCGCGTCCAGCTCCGCGGCCCAGCCGGTACGGCCCGTCGCGAGCCGCACCCAGGTCAGCGGGTCGGTCTCCACCACGTTCGGCGGGGTGCCGCGGGTGTGGCGCGGGCCCTCGACGCACTGGACCACCGCGAAGGGCGGGATCCGCACCTCGACGGAACCGCCGGGCGCCTTGAGCGCGAGGGCGTCGGCGAGCAGCCGCGTGCAGGCGGCCAGGGCCTGCCGCTCGACCGGGATGTGCAGCCCGGCGGCGCGGTTCAGGTCGTCGGTGTGGACCACCAGCTCCACCGTCCGGGTGACGAGGAAATCGGCCAGGGTCATGTCCCCGATCCACAGGTCCAGCACCCGGCTGCCCCGGTTCGCGTCCAGCGCCTCGGCCATCCGCGCGGCCGCCCGCTCGTACAGCTGGGGCAGCGGCTCCCCGCCGAGGGTCTCCCGGGCGGCCTCGGAGATCTTCCCGGCGAGGGAGGCGGTGGCGAACGGCCACTCGACGGCGGTCAGCTCGGCGACGGCGGCGGGCGGCCGGGCCAGGCCGGACGCCAGCGAGTCCGCGACCCAGGCGATGTGCGCGGCGAGTTCGGCCACGGACCACTCCCCGAGCCCGCTGGGCCGCGCCAGCTGCTCGGGGGTCAACTCCCCCACGGCGGCGGCGACGTGCCCGAACTGCGCGGTGACCGCGGTGCGGATCTTCGCCTGGTCGTACGTACGCGGCTTCTTCCTGACGGGCGGCATGCCCCGACCCTACTCGGGCGCCGGCGGCGGGCGTGGGCCCTGCGGGGCCGGGGGCAGCCGCACGCACACCGGCGGGCGCCGCCGCCAACGCCGCGGGCCCCCGGCCGGAGGGGATCCGGCCGGGGGCCCGCGGGAAGAGCGGCGGGATCAGGCCAGCAGGGCCGGGATCGTCGCCTCGTGGGCCGCGCGGAGCTCGGCCAGGGGGAGGGTGAACTCGCCCTGGATCTCGATCTCCTCGCCGTCCACCACACCGATGCGGGTGGCGGGCAGGCCCCGTGCGCCGCACATGTCGGTGAAGCGGAGCTCCTCGCTGCGCGGGACGGCCACGACGGCGCGGCCCGCGGACTCGGAGAACAGGAAGGTGAACGCGTCCAGGCCCTCCGGGACCACGATCCGCGCACCGTTGCCGCCCTTGAGGCAGGACTCGGTGAGCGCCTGGATGAGGCCGCCGTCCGACAGGTCGTGCGCCGCGTCGATCATGCCGTCGCGGGAGGACGAGATCAGGATCTCGGCGAGCAGCTTCTCGCGCGCCAGGTCCACCTTCGGCGGCAGGCCGCCCAGGTGGTCGTGGACGACCTGGGACCAGGCCGAGCCGCCGAACTCCTCGGTCGTGTCGCCCAGCAGGTACAGCAGCTGGCCGGCCTCCGCGAACGCCATCGGCGTACGGCGGTTGACGTCGTCGATGACGCCGAGGACCGCCACGACCGGGGTCGGGTGGATCGCGACCTCACCCGTCTGGTTGTAGAGGGAGACGTTGCCGCCGGTCACCGGGGTGCCCAGCTCGAGGCAGCCGTCGGCGAGGCCGCGGGTGGCCTCGGCGAACTGCCACATGACGTCCGGGTCCTCGGGGGAGCCGAAGTTCAGGCAGTTCGAGATCGCGAGCGGCTTGGCGCCGGTCGCGGCGACGTTGCGGTACGACTCCGCCAGCGCGAGCTGCGCACCCGCGTACGGGTCGAGCTTGGCGTAGCGGCCGTTGCCGTCGGTGGCCATGGCGACGCCGAGGTTGGACTCCTCGTCGATGCGGACCATGCCCGCGTCCTCGGGCTGCGCCAGGACGGTGTTGCCCTGCACGAAGCGGTCGTACTGGTCGGTGACCCAGGACTTCGAGGCCTGGTTCGGGGAGGAGACCAGGGCCAGGACCTGCGCGCGGAGCTCTTCCGAGGTCCGCGGACGGGGCAGGGCGCCCGCGTCGTCGGCCTGGAGGGCGTCCTGCCACGCGGGGCGGGCGTAGGGGCGGTGGTAGACCGGGCCCTCGTGGGCGACGGTGCCCGGGGGCACGTCCACGATCTGCTCGCCGTGCCAGAAGATCTCCAGGCGCTCGCCGTCGGTCACCTCACCGATGACGGTGGCGATGACGTCCCACTTCTCGCAGATCTCCATGAAGCGGTCGACGTACTGCGGCTCGACGATCGCGCACATGCGCTCCTGCGACTCGCTCATGAGGATTTCCTCGGGCGAGAGCGTCGCGTCGCGCAGCGGGACCGTGTCGAGCTCGACGCGCATGCCGCCGGAACCGGCGGAGGCCAGCTCGCTCGTGGCGCAGGAGAGCCCGGCGCCGCCGAGGTCCTGGATGCCCGCGACCAGCTTCTCCTTGAAGATCTCCAGGGTGCACTCGATGAGGAGCTTCTCCTGGAAGGGGTCGCCGACCTGGACGGCGGGGCGCTTGGTGGGCTTGGTGTCGTCGAAGGTCTCGGACGCGAGGACCGAGACGCCGCCGATGCCGTCGCCGCCGGTGCGGGCGCCGTAGAGGATGACCTTGTTGCCGGGGCCGGAGGCCTTGGCGAGGTGGATGTCCTCGTGCTTCATCACGCCGATGCAGCCGGCGTTGACCAGCGGGTTGCCCTGGTAGCAGGCGTCGAAGACGACCTCGCCGCCGATGTTGGCCAGGCCGAGGCAGTTGCCGTAGCCGCCGATGCCCGCGACGACGCCCGGCAGGACGCGCTTGGTGTCGGGGTGGTCGGCCGCGCCGAAGCGCAGCGGGTCGACGACGGCGACGGGGCGGGCGCCCATGGCGAGGATGTCGCGGACGATGCCGCCGATGCCGGTGGCCGCGCCCTGGTAGGGCTCGATGTACGAGGGGTGGTTGTGCGACTCCACCTTGAAGGTGACCGCGTAGCCCTGGCCGACGTCGACGACGCCGGCGTTCTCGCCGATGCCGACGAGCATGGCGTCGTTCTCGGGGACCTTCTCGCCGAACTGCTTCAGGTGGACCTTGCTGCTCTTGTACGAGCAGTGCTCGGACCACATGACGGAGTACATGGCGAGTTCGGCGCCGGTGGGGCGGCGGCCGAGGATCTCGCGGATCCGGGCGTACTCGTCCTCCTTGAGGCCGAGCTCCCTCCAGGGCTGGGAGGCGTCCGGCGTCTCGGTGGCGTTCTTTACGGTGTCGAGGCTCATGCGCTGACCAGCTTCTTCAGGACCGACGTGAAGAACGGGAGGCCGTCGGTGCGGCCGGTCCCGATCAGCGGCTCGACCGCGTGCTCGGGGTGCGGCATGAGGCCGACGACGTTCCCCGCGGCGTTGGTGATGCCGGCGATGTCGCGCAGCGAGCCGTTCGGGTTCACGTCGACGTACCGGAAGGCCACTCGGCCTTCGGCCTCCAGTTCGTCGAGCGTGCGCTCGTCGGCGACGTACCGGCCGTCCATGTTCTTGAGCGGTACGGAGATCTCCTGGCCGGCGGTGTAGTCGCCGGTCCACGCGCTCTCCGTGTTCTCCACCCGCAGCTTCTGGTCGCGGCAGATGAAGTGGAGGTGGTTGTTGCGGAGCATCGCTCCCGGCAGCAGGTGGGCCTCGGTGAGGACCTGGAAGCCGTTGCAGATGCCGAGGACGGGCATGCCGGCCTTGGCCTGCTCGATGATGGTCTCCATCACCGGCGAGAACCGGGAGATGGCTCCGGCGCGCAGGTAGTCCCCGTAGGAGAAGCCGCCCGCGAGGACGACCGCGTCGACCTGGTGGAGGTCCTTGTCGCGGTGCCACAGCGAGACCGGCTCGGCCCCCGCGAGGCGGACGGCGCGCAGCGAGTCACGGTCGTCGAGCGTTCCGGGGAACGTGACGACTCCGATGCGAGTGGTCACCGTCAGGCCTCGACCTTCACGGTGAAGTCTTCGATGACGGTGTTGGCGAGGAACGTTTCGGCCATCTTGTGGATGCGGTCGAGGGCGGCCTGGTCGACCGGTCCCTCCACCTCCAGTTCGAAACGCTTCCCCTGGCGGACGTCGGCGATCCCATCGAAGCCCAGGCGCGGCAGTGCACGCTGCACCGCCTGGCCCTGGGGGTCGAGGATCTCCGGCTTGAGCATGACGTCGACTACGACGCGTGCCACTGGCACTCCCGATGAGGTGGTTGGTGCGAAGGCGGTTCCCTCAGCGTACCCGCCCGAAATTTCTACGCGGGTAGATATCCTTCCGGTCCGATCCGCACGCCGTTTCGGCTTCACCAACGCTTCGCAAAATCCACCGGAAAACCACGTGCCCGGGATTGCGGCGGGACACGCTGGGAGAATTAACTGGGCTTCGCAATTCAATGCGAATTGCGGTACAAAGGAATCAGTCGAGACCGTGACATTTGTCGCTCCGCGACGGGTACGGTTTGACGCATTCCACCGAAACATCCACACAGGCGACATCACCGCACGTCAGCACGCGGCGACGGCGCACGAAGGGACCGATATCCGTGGCGCAGCGCGTAGTAGTCACGATCTCCGACGACCTCGATGGCGGAGAAGCGGCGGAAACGGTCACGTTCGCCCTCGACGGTAAGTCGTACGAGATCGACCTCAATGCGGCCAACGCAAAGAAACTGCGGAAGACCCTGGCCCCCTTCGTGGCCGCGGGCCGCCGCCAGTCCCGCTCGGGGAAGGCTTTCAAGATGACGTCGATCGCCCCGGACCCGGCGGTCGTGCGGGCCTGGGCCCGTTCCCACGGGCACGACGTGCCGCCTCGGGGCCGCATCCCCAAGGCCGTCTACACGGCGTACGAGGAAGCCCACTGACCGCACCTCGCGGAGCGTCGGGCGGGCGGCCGCCGGCTGCCCGCCGGGCGTCCCGGAGGGGTCCGGCGACCCGGATTTGCCATGCACCCCCTCCGATCGGCTAATGTGTGGATCACGCCGAGGGGCGAGGCCGAAAGGCCGGAACCCCGAAGTCGTGCGGGTGTAGTTCAGTAGCAGAACACCCCCCTTCCAGGGGGGAGGCGCAGTGTGCAATCCCTGTCACCCGCTCTGCACGCTTTACCGACCACGGTTGTGGATCAGGTAGAGTAGTGCTCGCATCGCGACGGCCCCGGTCGTAGCGAGATGCGGACGTAGCTCAGTTGGTAGAGCACCACCTTGCCAAGGTGGATGTCGCGCGTTCGAGTCGCGTCGTCCGCTCAGAGAGCGAAGGGCCCCGATCGGAATCCGATCGGGGCCCTTCGTCATTTCCCGGCACCGCACCCCTTCGTGGCGCACGTCACATTCAATGACAAATGTCATCGCGGCCGGTGACAGCGCGCACTGCCGCGTCCTGCGCGCCCCCGCGATGCTGGTTCCACGGCGGCGGACGACGGGGTGTCGCCGGCCCCACGAGACGGTGCGGCCACCCCGCTGGCCTGGATGATCGTCACGGTGTTTGCTGTCCAGAGCGGTTCCGCTGGACAGCGCGGCGCCAGTCACGCACGTCAGAGGAAGAGCCGGGGGGACGGGACCGTGTCGAAGCTGACCGGGTGGTGGGGGAACCGCAGCAGTGCGGGGAAGGTCGAGCTGTACACCCGCTGGTCCTTCCACTTCTTCGTACTCGTGGAGATCGTGTCGTTCGGACTCGTCGCCCTCACGGGCCGGGAGAACGACACCCCCCGGCCGCTCGGGATCACGGCCTTCCTGGTGGTCTGCGCGCACTCCGTCCTCGTCGGCTTCCTCTCCTCCAGGGCGCTGGACCGCGTGTCCGGCCGCCGCGAACCGCCCGTGCGCCTCGCGGTGGTGACCTCGGCCCTGACCGCCGCGGCCGTCCTGTTCTTCCTCTTCCTGCGCCGCTTCGGCGCGCTCGACGAGTCCGCGGCGCCCGGTCTGGTGGTGGGGGTGAGCTGCTTCGGCTGCGGATCCCTCGTACTGACCCTGGAGAAGGTCCGGCACATGAGGTACGTGCCGCTGGCCGCGGCCGCCGGAACCGCGGCGGTCGTCGCCGCGCTGGGCCTGGACCTGGACGAGGTCGTCGGCTACTTCATCGCGGTCCTGATCGCCGGTGCCTTCCTCGCCTTCACCTGCGGGTTCTCCGGATGGCTGCTGCGCACCGTCTACGAACTCGACCACGCCCGGGAGATCCAGGCCCAGCTGGCGGTCGCCGAGGAGCGGCTGCGGTTCGGCCGGGACCTGCACGACGTGATGGGCCGCAACCTGGCGGTGATCGCCCTCAAGAGCGAACTGGCGGTACAGCTGGCACGGCGCGAACGCCCCGAGGCCGTGGACCAGATGATCGAGGTCCAGCGGATCGCGCGCGAGTCGCAGCGGGAGGTGCGCGACGTGGTGCGCGGCTACCGGGAGGCGGACCTCGCGGTGGAACTGGAAGGCGCGCGCGGGGTGCTGAGCGCGGCCGGGATGGACTGCCGGGTGGAGTTCCGTACGGCGGCGGTACGGACGCTGCCGGGCGAGGTGCAGTCGGCGCTGGGCTGGGTGGTGCGGGAGGCCACCACGAACGTGCTGCGGCACGGGGACGCGCGCAGCTGCCTGATCCGGCTGACGGCGGCGGAGCCCGGGGACTCGGTGACGCTGCTGGTGGAGAACGACGGGGCGCCCGAGGCACCCGCCGGAATGCCCGGGTCCGGGCTGACGGGGCTGCGTGAGCGGCTCGCGGCGGTCGACGGAACCCTGCTGGCGGGGCCGGCCGAGGGCGGCCGGTTCCGGCTGCGGGCCGAGGTCCCCCTGGACACACGACGAGTGGAGGTGCGGGCGTGACCCCCGTACGGGTACTGCTGGCCGACGACGAACACCTGATCCGGGGCGCGCTGGCCGCGCTGCTGGGCCTGGAGGACGACCTCGTGGTCGTGGCCGAGGCGGCCTCCGGGCCGGAGGCACTGGCGATGGCGCGGGCGCACCGGCCGGACGTGGCGGTGCTGGACCTCCAGATGCCGGGCGCGGACGGTGTGAGTGTGGCCACATCGCTGCGGGTCGAACTGCCCGACTGCAAGACCATGATCGTGACCAGCCACGGCCGTCCCGGGCACCTGAAGCGGGCGCTCGCCGCGGGGGTGCGGGCCTTCGCGCCGAAGACGGTCTCGGCGCAGCGGCTGGCCGAGCTGATCCGCACCGTGCACGCCGGAGGGCGTTATGTGGACCCGGAGTTGGCGGCCGACGCGATCAGCGCCGGCGACTCGCCGCTGACGGTCCGTGAGGCGGAGGTGCTGGAACTCGCGGCGGACGGGGCACCGATCGCGGAGATCGCGGAGCGGGCCTCGCTGTCGCAGGGGACCGTACGGAACTACCTGTCGTCGGCGGCGACGAAGCTCGGCGCGGAGAACCGGCACACGGCGGTGCGTCTCGCACGGCAGCGGGGTTGGGTATAGTAGTTCTCGCGTTACGGCGCAGTGCGGACATAGCTCAGTTGGTAGAGCACCACCTTGCCAAGGTGGATGTCGCGCGTTCGAGTCGCGTTGTCCGCTCAGAGTGCGAAGGCCCCGATCACCGATCGGGGCCTTCGTCGTTCCTCAGGCCCCGGCGACCGCGGCCCAGGACTGGCCGGTGATGCGCTCGTAGGCCTCGACGTACTTGGCGGACGTCTGCTCGGCGACCTCCTGCGGGAGGGCCGGCGGGGGGAGTTCGCCGTGGCGGTCCCAGCCGGAGGCCGGGGAGGTCAGCCAGTCGCGGACGAACTGCTTGTCGAAGGACGGCTGCGCGCGGCCCGGCTCCCACAGGTCGGCGGGCCAGAAGCGGGAGGAGTCCGGGGTGAGGACCTCGTCGGCGGCGACCAGCCGCCCGTCCTTGTCGAAGCCGAACTCGAACTTGGTGTCCGCCAGGATGATCCCGCGTTCGCGGGCGATCTCGCGAGCCCGGGAGTACACGGCGAGCGTGGTCTGGCGCAGCATCGCGGCCGTCTCGGCGCCGGTGGTGCGCGCGACCTCCTCGTAGGAGACGTTCTCGTCGTGCTCGCCGACCTCGGCCTTGGCGGCCGGGGTGAAGATCGGGGCGGGCAGCTCGGAGCCGTCGACGAGGCCCTCGGGGAGCGCCAGTCCGCAGACCGTGCGGGTCTGCCGGTACTCGGCGAGCCCGGAACCGGTGAGGTAGCCGCGGGCCACGCACTCGACGGGGACCATGTCGAGGTTCTGGCAGATCAGGGTGCGGCCGGCCCAGTCGGCGGGGGCGCCCGCGGGCGGCTCGGTGCCGAGGACGTGGTGGGGGACCAGGTCCGCGAGCTGGTCGAACCACCACAGGGAGAGCTGGGTCAGGACGCGGCCCTTGTCCGGGATCTCGGTGGGAAGCACCCAGTCGAAGGCGGAGATGCGGTCGCTGGCGACCATGACGAGCCGGCCGTCCTCGTCCCGGTAGAGGTCGCGGACCTTGCCGGTGTGGAGGTGGACGAGGCCGGGCACCTGCACCGGCTCGGGCTTTTCGACGAATCCGGACACGGGGTCTCCCTGTGGTTCTGTACGAGCGCGTCCCCATTCTCCCGTACGGGCCCCCGTGCAGCCGTCAGGGGGTCGCTCAGTCCCGCTTGCAGATCCGGTCGAGGAGATTGGCCGTGGCCCGCTGGACCCGCTCGTCGACGTGCCCCGGGCGGTCGAGCGCCGGGGACCAGGCGAAGGTGCCCGACGCGAAGACCAGGGCCCCGCTCGGGGCCCGGTACAGGGAGGTCTCCTGGTGCCTCTTGGCCCCTTCGCCGTCGAGGTAGGGGGAGTGGGCGAGCAGGATCCGGTCCTGGTGCTCGGGGAGCTGGACGCGCGGGAAGTAGCGGTCGGCCTCGCCCGCCACCAGCCCGTCCAGCTCGTCGTTCTCGGCGGCGCCGGTGGAGTCCCAGAGCCAGTGGGAGGCGTTGCGGACGATCAGCGGCGCGGGCTCGGGGACCCGGCCCGCGTACTGGATGCCGAGCAGCTGCTGTTCGGGGCGGTCGATCTCGCGCCACAGGCTGGGGCGGCCGGGGCCGCGGCGTTTTCGGCAGGTCAGGAGCCGGTCCTCGACGCCGGAGGGCGAGGGGGACAGCTCGACCTGCCAGTACATGGTGTTGGCGGAGAGGAAGACGAGGGAGGTGCCGTGGTCGCGGGCGCGCTCGACGGTGCGGCGCATGGGGACCGACCAGTACTCGTCGTGGCCGGGGAAGACCAGCCCCCGGTAGCGGGTCGGGTCGATGCGGCCGGCGTGCAGGTCGCGGGTGTCGGCGTAGGCGAGGTCGTAGCCGTAGCGCTCGGCCCAGCGGATGAAGTCGTAGGCGTGGCCGACGTGCAGGGGCAGGCCGGCGCCCGCGTAGGGGCGGTCGAAGGACACGGTGGTGGCGGCGTCGCGCTCGCCGAGGAGCCGGCCCTGCTCGTCCCAGGCGTGGTAGAGGCTGGCGCCGGTGCGGCCGTCCTCCGGGTAGAGGTTGTAGGCCTGCCAGGTGATGTCCGGGAGCAGGAGCAGGAGGTCGGCGGGGTGGTCGTCGCGGACCGTGAAGGGAATGTGGGAGCGGTAGCCGTCGGCGGTGGTGAGGACGGCCACGTACGCGCCGATGCTCCAGTACGAGGGGACCTGGAGCCGCCACGAGAGCCACCAGTGGTGGCAGGAGACGGTGCGGTCGGCGGTGAGCGGGGGCGGCTGGACGATGCCGGACAGCCGGGGGCTGGTGGTGATCTTGGAGGCGCCGTCCCCGCCGTAGTGGCCGATCCGGTAGACGTCGACGGAGAACTGCTGGGGCGGATCGACCGTGATGTGGAAGTCGATGGCCTCGCCGGGGGCGACGGCTCCGGTGGAGGCGAAGCCCTTGATCTGCCGGTGGACGTCGTCGGCGGTGCGGGGGCCGCCGCGAGGGGTCTGGCCGGGGGCGGCGAGCGCCGGGCCCACGTACCAGGGCACGACCTGCCCCGTGTCGTCGAAGTACACCTCGCTGCCCCGGAACCAGGGCAGGGGCCCCTGGCCGAAGGGGTCGTTCACCGCGTGCGCGAGCGCACCCGACTCCCAGCGCCGGATCTGGTCCGCACCCATACCGTTCCCCTCCCTCACTCCCCCGAACGTGTGCTCCCGTCGGTGCACGGCGGGTTTTCGGACACCCATCCGCGACCGGTCCCAAGCACATCACATAACGCACTCACTCCGTCACCGTTCGTCGTGAATTGACGTGACCGGAACGTAGCGCGCCGCTCGGGGCGCGCCGGGCGCCGTGCGCGCCGGGGCGGCGCGGTGGTGGCGGGGGGACAAGCGGCGCGGTGATGGCGGGGGGTCAGAGGAGGCGGACGGGCTTCTCGGGGGGTACGCCGAGTTCGTCGAGCCAGTCGCGCAGGGGCTCCGGGTCCCCGTCCTCCACGAGGGAGAGCACCCGGGGGGCGAGGTCCGCGCGGCGCTCGCCGCCGACGAGCAGCACGGGCCCGTCCAGCCAGTCCAGGCCGGGGCCCGCGCCGGCCGAGTCCACGGCGGCGCAGCACACCAGGGCGGTGACGTGGTCCGCCAGCAGGTCGCGGCCGCTGCGCGGGGGCTGGAGGGGGAACAGCGGCAGCGTGTCCGCGCCGCCGCGCGGCCGGGGGCTCCCGGCTCCGGCGGTACGTTCCTCCCGGGCCAGGTCGCCGCTGAGCCGCCCGGCGAGGGCGTCTCCGGCGGCGCCGTCCCCCGAGGGGTCGGTGAGGTAGCCGAGGATCCGCTCCAGCGTCGGCCCGCCCGGGGACGCCGGTCCGCCGAGGGCGGGCCGGTCCGCGGCCCGGGCGGCGGCCGTGACGGAGGGGCTGCCGGGGTCGGCGGTGCCGCCGGGACCGGCGCTCACGGCCCCCGGGACTCCGGCCTGGGCGGGCGCGCCCGTGGTCACCGGGACCGGCTCCCCCGGTGGACGGGAGCGGTCCGGGCGGGCCGGGGCGGCCGCGGGCGGGGCCGGGCCCGCCGGGACGGACAGGGCGTCCAGGGCGGCGTGCAGGCGGGCCGCCTCGGTACGCCACTTCCGGTCCACGACCTCCTGCGGGTAGGCCGCCCAGTCCACCGGCGCCCAGTCGGGCCCCGCCTCGGCCGGGCCGCCGTGGAACAGCCGGGCCGCCAGCAGGGAGGCGGCCTCGTCGACCACGCCCGGCTGCTCCAGCAGGTCGCAGGCGGGGCGCTCGCCGAGCCGCGAGGTGAACCCCTCGGCCAGCCGGTCCCGCCGGGACAGCTCGGTCAGGGCGGAGACCACCCCGGCGTCCAGGTGCGCCGGCCAGCGGCCCATCCGCCAGGCGGGCAGCGCGACCCGGGTCAGCAGCCGGTCCCAGCCGGCGTAGGCGAGGCCGACCTGCTCCTGGGCGACGATGCGCAGCGCGTAGTCCACGTCCTGTGCGCGGTCGGAGGCGGCCGCGGCCACCCCGCGCTCCATCTCGGTGGCGTCCGTCCGGCACAGCCGCAGCAGCAGCCGGGCCGGGCGGGCGATCCAGCCCAGGCCGCGCCTGCCCCCCACGTCCACCGCCGCGTCGAGCCCCCGTACGAAGCCGCGCGCGTCGGCTATGTCCGGGTGCGCGGAGGGGCCCGTACCGGCGACGACGGGCGCGAGGACGGCCCGTAGCTCGGCGACCCGCATCCACCACAGGAACGGCGAGCCGATCACCAGCACGGGGGCCGCGCCGGGCTCGGACTCCGGGCCGGTGCCTATGCCGGACCGGCGGTGGGCCGCATGGGTGCGGTCCTCCAGCCAGCTGTCGCAGTCCGGGGTCAGCGCTATCGCGGAGGGCGCGGGAACGTCCATCCGGTCGGCGAGGTCGCGCACGAGCCGGTAGAGGTCGGGGGCGGCGGCCTCCGGCAGCGGCACCGTCGGGGTCACGGCGGGACCCGCGCGCAGCACCACCGCGCCGAATATCCCGCCCGCCAGCAGCACCAGCGCGGCCACCGCGCAGACGGCCAGGGTCACCGCCGGCCAGGGATCCCCGGCCAGCCGGCCCGTCATACGGGCGGCGAGGAGCACCACCGCGACGGCGGCGGGCAGCAGCACGACGGCCATGGCCCTGCTGCGGACCCGCAGCACGGCGAGGGCCCGCGACCGCGCGGACGGCACGCCCACTTCTGCGTTCGAACCGGTTCCGGACACGACCGGACCTCACCCCCTCTGCCCTGCGGCGGCTTTGCTCACTCCCCCACTGTGACACCCGCCACTGACATCGCAATGCCGGTGGGCCATGTGCCGGAATGCTTGCGCCGCACCCTAGTTGGGGCGGGCGCGGCAGTCAGGCACTCCGGGGGACGATCACCCGATGGAATGGCTTTGGGTAAAGGTGGGTGCGTTCGAAGGCGGCCGGATGCAGTCGCACGCGCATACACGCGCGGGCCCGGTGCGCGTTTTCGCGCCCCGGGCCCGCCTCGTGACAGCCGTGCTGGTCAGCGGCCTTCGGCCGCCTTGGCGGCGATGTCCGTGCGGTGCTGCGAGCCGTCCAGCCTGATCCGTCCGACCGCCTTATACGCCTTCTCGCGCGCCTGCGCCAGATCGGAACCGGTCGCCGTCACCGAGAGCACGCGACCGCCCGCGCTGACCACCGCGCCGCCCTCGCGCCGGGTCCCGGCGTGCAGCACGTACGCGTCGGGCGCGTCCTGCGCGGCCACCTCGTCGAGGCCCTCGATCGGGTCACCGGTGCGCGGCGTGTCCGGGTAGTTGTGCGAGGCGACGACCACGGTGACGGCCGCGTCGTCGCTCCAGTTCAGCGGGGGGAGGGCGTTCAGGGTGCCGTTCGCGGCGTTCAGCAGCACGCCCGCCAGCGGGGTGCGCAGCCGGGCCAGGACCACCTGGGTCTCGGGGTCGCCGAAGCGGGCGTTGAACTCGATGACGCGGGTGCCGCGGCTGGTGATGGCCAGGCCCGCGTAGAGCAGCCCGGAGAAGGGGGTGCCGCGGTGGCGGAGCTCGTCGACGGTCGGCTGGAGGACCAGTTCCATGACCTCGTCGACCAGCTTCGGGTCGGCCCAGGGGAGCGGCGAGTACGCGCCCATGCCGCCGGTGTTGGGGCCCTCGTCGCCGTCGAGCGCGCGCTTGAAGTCCTGCGCGGGCTGGAGGGGCAGCACGGTGACGCCGTCGGTGATCGCGAAGAGGGAGACCTCGGGGCCGTCGAGGTACTCCTCGATGACGACCCGCTCGCAGGCCAGCGCGTGGGCGCGGGCGGCGGCCCGGTCCTCGGTGACCACGACGCCCTTGCCGGCGGCGAGGCCGTCGTCCTTGACCACATACGGGGCGCCGAAGGCGTCGAGGGCCGCGTCGACCTCCTCGGCGGTGGTGCAGACGTAGCTGCGCGCGGTGGGCACCCCGGCCGCGGCCATCACGTCCTTGGCGAAGGCCTTGGAACCCTCCAGCCGCGCGGCCTCGGCGGACGGGCCGAAGACCGGGATGCCGGCCGAGCGGACGGCGTCCGCGACACCGGCGACCAGGGGTGCCTCCGGTCCGACGACGACCAGGCCGGCGCCGAGTTCGGTGGCGAGGGCGGCGACCGCGGCGCCGTCGAGGGCGTCGACCGGACGCAGCTCCGCCACCTCGGCGATCCCGGCGTTGCCGGGGGCGCAGTACAGCGCGGAGACGTCGGGGTCGAGGGACAGAGAGCGGCACAGGGCGTGTTCGCGGGCGCCGCCGCCGATGACGAGGACCTTCACGCCGCCCAGGGTAGCCCGGACGGCGCGGCCGGTTTCGTGCGGCCACCCAATCAGCGCGGGCTACTCATTCGTGTATTCCTCCACAACGGTCGCTCCGAGCTCGCGCACGATCAGGTCGTGTCCGGTCAGGGCGCTGTCGACGAGGTCCGGGTCGTCCGCCTCCGGTACGTCGTCCTCGGGGGCGACCGGCGGGGGCGCCTGCTGTACGGGCGGCCGTGGCGCGGAGGCCTGCTGCTGGGGCGGCGGCTGGTGGGCGGGGGCCTGCGGCTGCGCCTGCTGGGGCGTCTGGGCCGGCCGGTCCGGGGAGGCGGGGGGCGGGCTGTAGGCGGGGGCGGCCGGGGCGGAGTAGGAGGAGTACGACGAGGGCGCGGCCGGGGCCGGGCCGCCCCCGCCCACCACGGCGTCGATCTTCCAGTTGACCTGGAACTGCTCGGCCAGGACCGCCTTGAGGACGTCCTCGCTGCCGCTGCTCGCGAAGTTGTCGCGGGCTCCGGCGTTGGGGAAGCCGAGCTGGAGGGTGGTCCCGTCGAAGCCGGTGACCTGGGCGTTCTGGCTGAGCAGGATCCAGGTGAAGCGCCGGCGGTTCTTGACGGCCTCCAGGACGCCGGGCCACATCGCCTGGACCTGCCCGGCCCCGGCGGCCATGTCGGCGGCGGGCGCGGCGGCCGTCGGCGCGGGCGCGGAGGCGGGCGCCGCGGGAGTGGCCGCGGGGGCGGGAGCGGCCGGTGCCGGGGTGCCGCTGCCGGGCACGGCGGCGCTGGGCCACGCCCCGGCGGCCGGGGCCACGGGCGCGGCCGGGGCGGGGGCCTGCGCGGCGGCCGGGGCGGCGGCCCCGGGCCAGGCACCGCGCGCGGGCGCGCCGCTGCCGGGCTGCGCGGCCCCGGGCCAGGCGCCGGGCGCCTGCGCGGGGGCGGCGGCCGGGGCGGGAGCCTGCGCGGCGGCCGGGGCGGGAGCCTGCGCGGCGGCCGGGGCGGCAGCCGGAGCCGGGACGGGAGCCTGGGCGGGCTGGGCCTCCGCTGCGGCCTCCGGCACGGGGCCCCGTACGGCGGCACGCGCGGCGGCGACCCCGCCGGCGGGCCCGGCGGGGGCCATGGCGTGCGCCTCGGGCCCGGGCACGTACCCCATGGCGGGCGGCGCGGCGGCGGCCACGGGCTGCGCGGCGAAGGCGGCGGGGGGGCCGCTGCGCTCCAGCCGGTCGAGCCGGGCCTGGAAGGAGCGCTCGTCGTCGAAGGCGGCCGGCAGCAGCACCCGGGCGCAGATCAGCTCCAGCTGCAGCCGGGGCGAGGTCGCACCCCGCATCTCGGTGAGCCCGGCGTTGACCAGGTCGGCGGCACGGCTGAGCTCGGCGGCCCCGAACACCGACGCCTGGGCCTGCATCCGCTCCACGACATCGGCGGGGGCGTCGATCAGCCCCTTCTCCCCGGCGTCGGGCACGGCGGCCAGGATCACCAGGTCGCGCAGCCGCTCCAGCAGGTCGGCGACGAACCGGCGCGGGTCGTTCCCGCCCTCCACCACCCGGTCCACGACCTCGAAGGCGGCGGCCCCGTCCCCGGCGGCGAAGGCGTCCACGACGGAATCGAGCAGCGATCCCTCCGTATACCCGAGCAGGGAGGTGGCCATGGCATACGTCACACCCTCCTCGCCGGCACCGGCGAGGAGCTGGTCCATGACGGACATGGAGTCACGCACCGACCCGGCACCGGCGCGCACGACGAGCGGCAGCACCCCGTCCTCGACCCGCGCCCCCTCGCGCCCGCAGACCTCGCCGAGGTACTCGCGCAGCGTCCCCGGTGGCACGAGCCGGAAGGGGTAGTGGTGCGTCCTGGACCGGATCGTCCCGATGACCTTCTCGGGCTCGGTGGTCGCGAAGATGAACTTGAGGTGCTCCGGCGGCTCCTCGACCACCTTCAGCAGTGCGTTGAAGCCCGCCGAGGTGACCATGTGGGCCTCGTCGATGATGTAGATCTTGTACCGGCTCGACGCGGGGCCGAAGAAGGCCTTCTCGCGCAGGTCACGGGCGTCGTCCACACCACCGTGCGAGGCGGCGTCGATCTCGATCACGTCGATCGACCCCGGCCCGTTGCGGGCCAGGTCACGACAGGACTGGCACTCCCCGCAGGGGTCGGGGGTCGGACCCTGCTCGCAGTTCAGACACCGGGCGAGGATGCGGGCGCTGGTCGTCTTTCCACAGCCGCGCGGGCCGCTGAACAGGTACGCGTGGTTGACCCGGTTGTTCCGCAGGGCCTGCATCAGCGGGGCAGTGACATGCTCCTGCCCGATGACCTCGGAGAACGACTCGGGGCGATAGCGGCGGTACAGCGCAAGGGACGACACGTCTACGAGGTTATCCGGGCCCGCCGACAACAGCGGCCCGCCGACGCCCCCCGGACCCGCCCGGGAACGCAAAGCGCCCCCCACGCACCCGCCAGAGCCCACTTACCCTTGCTGCCTTCCGGCCCTGGGGGAGTTGGGTGAGATAGCGCCACGTGAGGGGCTGCCCCCCACCCTAGCGGATACGGCCCCCCGGAATCGAGCCGGTCCCCCCGCCGATCCGGATCCGGACCACCGATCCGGATCGTGTTCGCGAGCACCCCTCAACGTCTTGTATTGTTTGCGGCGGAGGATTCGCCTAGAGGCCTAGGGCGCACGCTTGGAAAGCGTGTTGGGGGCAACCCCTCACGAGTTCGAATCTCGTATCCTCCGCCAGTGCCTCACCGGGCACTTGAAGGCCCCGACCGGGAAACCGGCCGGGGCCTTCTGCGTTCCGCGGGTCTGTGCCTGTGCGCACTCCGTCTGAGATCCCGTCCGCCAGTACCGCGCCTACGTCCCGTGCTCCCATGGGTTCAGCGTGAGCGCACCGGTCCGGGCCAGGTGCTCGACGTTCCGGCTCACCACGGTCCAGCCGTTCGCGATGGCGGTGGCAGCGATCAGCGCGTCCGGCGGGTCGATGCTCGTTCCAGCGCTCTTGAGCCTCCGGTGCACGGCAAGGCAGGCGAAGGCCTCGCGCTCACCGATGGAGGCGATCCGATCGCGGAATTCGTCCCGGACACCCTCGAGCGCCCGCTCGAAGACAGACCGGCGCACCGCGTTCGGCGTCCCCTCGATGCCCGCCTCGATCTCCGCGATCGTGATGACGCTCGGGTGGAGAGCGGGAGCTGGGACAGAGCGGGCCCAGGCGACGACGGCCGGGGCGGGTGTGACAGAGACTCCCGGGTCTCTCGGATCGTCCGCAACGGGTGGGGCGCGTCGGGACAGCTGCGCGCCCGCACCGCCCCCGGGGGCCGTCAGTCCAGGTTGAGGCGGGCCAGTTCGGTGCGGGAGCGGATGCCCAGCTTGGGGTAGGCCTTGTAGAGGTGGTGCTCCACCGTGCGCGGGCTCAGGAAGAGCAGGGCGGCTACCTCGCGGCTGCTGCGGCCCTCCGCCGCCAGCCGGACCACCTGCAGCTCCTGCGGTGTGAGGCGGTCGGCGAGGGCGCGGGCGGTGGGGACGGCCGGGGCGGCGGACTCCCCGGCGGCGCGGAGTTCGGCGCGGGTGCGGTCGGCCCAGGGGGTGGCCTGCAGGCGCTCGAAGACCTCCAGGGCCTCGTGCAGGCGGACCCGGGCCTCCGCCTGGCGGCGGGCGCGGCGCAGCCACTCGCCGTGGACCAGCAGGGTGCGGGCGGCCTCGAAGGGGCGCCCGCTCTTCGCGTGGAGCGATTCGGCCTCCGCGTACGCGTCCTCCCGTCCCGTCAGCTGCGCCTCGCAGCGCAGCGCGATGGCCCGGGCCCAGGGCTGGCCCCCGGCCTCCGCCCAGGACACCAGGCGCTGCCACGGGAGCCGGGCGCGTTCGGGGGTGCCGAGTCGTACCGCGGCCTCGACCAGGTCGCCGGTCGCGGCCACCAGGGCCGTCATGTAGTGGGCCGGGCGGGTCCACGCCGACTCCAGCCGGACCAGGGCGTCCTCGTAGCGGCCCAGGCCCAGGTCGAGCAGGCCGAGCAGGCAGGCGACCGCGATGCCGCCGTCGACCGGCCCCCCGGCCGGCGGGCGGCAGCGCTCGGGGTCTCCCTCGATCGCGGCGATGCGGGCGAGGGCCACGTCCAGGCGGCCGATGCGCTGCGGCATGCCGCAGTCCTCGGCGACGGCCCGGGCCTCGGCCACCGAGGCCTCCGCATCGCGGTGCCGGCCCTGGATCACCTGGAGCCGGGCCAGCATCTGCAGGGCCTCCGGGAGTCCGCCGACCAGGCCGGCGCGGCGCCTGCGGGCCACTTCGGCGACGACCAGCTCCTCCGTCCGGCCGTCATCGCCGAGCAGGGCCGCGGCGTAGACGGGACGCATGCCGGGCCCGCCCTCGGCGACGGCCGCGGTGAGGGCCGCGAGACCGGCCCGGTGGTCGCCGTCCACCAGCCCGGCCATGCCCTGGACGGTGTGGTCGCCGGGGAGGAGCTCGGCGCAGGCGCGCACCGAGTCGGCGTCGCCGGAGAACCACGCGTACGTCGCCGCGGTGCGCAGCATCGACGCCGCCGGCCCGGGCTCGGCTTCCGGGGCGCCGGCGACGAGGAGGCGCGCCGCGGCGGCCTGGTCGCCGCGCTCGAACTCCACGGCGGCGCGGACCTCGGCGAGGGCGGCCCGGTCCGTTGCGGTGGTGGCGAGCGGGCCGGCCTGTTCGGCCAGGACTCCGGCCAGGCTCAGGTCCCCGGCACCCACCGCCGCGGCGGCCGCGCGGCGCAGCATGCGTCCGCGGTCCGGCAGGGAGGTGGTGAGCGCCGCGGCACGCTGGTAGAGGTCGCAGGCGATGGCGGGGGCGGCTCGGTCCCGGGCGCGGTCCGCCGCCCGGGCGACTTCCGCGGCGACCGAGGCGTCCGGTCCGAGGGCGGCCAGCGCCAGGTGGCGGGCGCGGGCGTCCGAATCCGCGGCCAGGCCGGCCAGCTCGCGGTGTACGCGGGCCCGCTGGACGGAGGCGGCGCTCTGGTAGGCGGCGGCGCGGATCAGCGGGTGCCGGAAGGCCGGCTGGACGCCGTCGATCCGGAGCAGCCCCGACCGCTCCGCCGCCTCCAGCGCCTGCGGCCCGTTGCCGCCCAGCGCGTCGACGGCGGCCAGTACGGAGGCCAGGTCGCGGCTGCTGTCGGCGGCGGCGGTGAGCAGCAGCAGCCGGACGTCGCAGGGCAGTTCGGCGATCGTGTCGCGGAACGAGGCGAGCACCCGGTCGGTGACGTGCCGGCCGGCGGAGGGCCCGGAGGTGCGGTCGCTCCGGCCGAACTCCAGGAGCGCGAGAGGGTTTCCGTCCGCGTCCTCGAGGACCTGTTCGCGTCGGGGGGCGGGCAGCCGGTACCGGTCGAGCACTTTCGCGGCGGCCTGCCGGTCCAGGCGGGGGAGGAAGAGCTCCGGGAGACCGCGCGCGTCGAACCCTTCCTCCCGCGCGGCGAAGACGAGCGCCACCGGCTCGGCGTCGAGCCGGCGGGCCGCGAACAGCAGGGCGTCCGCGCTGCTCTGGTCCAGCCACTGGGCGTCGTCGACCACGCAGAGCACCGGGCCGGACTCGGCGAGGTGGGCGAGCAGGGTGAGCAGCGCCAGCCCGGTGGTGTACCGGTCCGCGGGTGCGGCCGAGCCGCCCAGGACGGTCCGCAGCGCCTCCGCCTGCGGGCCGGACAGCTGCGCGACCACGTCCTGCAAGGGCCACAGCAGTTGGAGCATGGCGGCGCCGACGAGGTCGCGTTCCGCCTCGCAGCCGGTCACCCGCAGCAGCGTGTGCCCCGGCGCCGCCGAGACGCGGTCCAGCAGGGCGGACTTGCCGATGCCCGCCTCCCCGCGCAGGACGAGCGCGCCTCCGCGCCCCTCGCGCGCCGCGTCGAGCAGTGCGTCCAGCGCCGCTTCCTCGGTCTGCCGTCCGTAGAGCATGTGCCGCTTCCCCCCTCGCTGCTCGGGCCGCTCCTGGCGGGCTTACGTAGCCACTGCCAGAAACCTTACTGATCCGGCCGGTAGCCGCCCGTGCCTACTGTCGGCAGCAGCTTCGCGGTACCCGCCGCGGCCTCCCCCTCAGGTCTCTCAGCAAGGAGTCCGACCATGACCGTGCGCGTCCTCGCCCTCGTCGGCAGCCTCCGGGCCGGCTCGCACAACCGGCAGCTGGCCGAGGCGGCCGTCAAGCACGCGCCCGAGCACGTCTGCGTCGAGATCCACGGCGGTCTGGCGGAGATCCCCTTCTACAACGAGGACATCGACGTCGCGGGCACCGTCCCCGGCCCGGCGGCGGCCCTCCGGGAGGCGGTGGCCGGGGCGGACGCGCTGCTGTTCGTCTCGCCCGAGTACAACGGCACCATCCCCGCCGTGCTGAAGAACGCGATCGACTGGCTGTCCCGTCCGTACGGGACGGGCGCGATCACCGGCAAGCCGGTCGCCGTCATCGGCACCTCCCTCGGCAGTTACGGAGGGGTCTGGGCCCAGGACGAGACCCGCAAGTCCGCCGGTATCGCCGGCGCCGCCGTGCTCGAACAGGCGCGGCTCGCCCTCCCCCGCTCCCTCACCCGCTTCGCCGACACCCACCCCGGCGACGACAGCGAAGTCGTCACCGGACTCCTCCAGGTCCTCGACCAGCTCGCCGCCAAGGCGACCGTCTGAAACGTCCGGGCTGACGTACCGCAGCTCCGTCGGGCATTCACGCTGCGGCCGGGTCACCGGCCGGAAAGGAACACCGCCATGCTCATCCTGACTCCCCGTGAAGGCGCCGCGCCGAGGGTCTTCGGACCGGCTCCGCACGGCCAGGGCTCCCAGATCTCCCCGATCATGCTGCAGGAGGAGCTGTGGGAGCGGATGCGCGCGCTGCCGTACGTCTACATGGCCCCCACGCTGGTCTCGGTACCGCACGCCCGTGCGCTCTTCCTGCCCGAGGGCATCGGCACGGGCCCGGTGGAGGCCTTCCAGCGCGGCCGCGAGTGGGCGCACATCCACCCCCACCACGACGGCTCGCTGCACCTGACGCTGCCGCGGGACGCCGAGGCCGACGTCATCGCCGCGGGCTGGGGCGTGCACCACCCGGCGCAGCCGGTGACGCTCATCTACGGGCCCAGGACCGCGGAGGAGCTGGAGACCGTCTGGAAGATCGTCCAGTTCTCCTACCGGTACGCGGTCGGCGCGAAGTGAAGCACCCCGGACCGGCCGGGCGTCACTAGCCGGCGAGGCCGTCCGGTGGTGGAGCGGGGCGGAACGCGCCGGCGGTCGTTGAGCGGCCGGCGAGGCCGCCCCGCGTGGTGGGCACCGCCCGCGCCCATGTGGTGGTACCGGCGCTCCCGGGGCTCAGCGCTCACGCCGGCGCAGGGCCTCCTGGGAGGCGACGTATTCACAGCGCATTCACAGCAAGGAATTCCGTCGGAGCGGGCCGCACCCTCACGACCGGCGGCCGACGAACCGGAGCACGCATGACCACCCTCATCACCGGCGCCCGCGGCAAGGTCGGCCGGGCCGTCCTCGAACGTCTGCACTCCGCCGGCCTCACCGTCCGCGCGGCCAGCGCCTGTCCCGCCGAACTGAACGTCCCGGCCGGCGTCGCGACGTACCAGCTGGCCCTCGACCGGCCCGAGACCTTCGCCGCCGCGCTGGACGGCGTGCGGCAGGTCTTCCTCTACCCCGAGCCCGCCGGCATCCAGGAGCTGGTCGCGGCCGCCGAGGCCGCCGGCGTCGAACACGTCGTACTGCTGTCCTCGTCCTCGGTACTCGGCCCGGACGCCGAGAACGACCCGCTCGCCGGCCACAGCCTCACGGTCGAGCGCGCCCTCGCCGCCTCCACCCTGACCTGCACCTTCCTGCGCCCGGACGCCTTCGCCAGCAACTCCTTCGGCTGGGCGTACTCCATCGGCCGGTCGCTGCCGGTCCAGCTCGCCTACCCCGACGCGCACATCGCGCCCATCCACCCGGAGGACATCGCCGACATCGCCGTCGAGGCCCTCACCGGCGACTCCCTCACCGGCCGCCGGCTCACCCTGACCGGCGGCGAGTCGCTCACCTTCCGCCGCCAGCTCGCCGTCCTCGCCGACGCCATCGGCCGCGAGATCACCGTCGAGCACATCACCCGCGCCGAGGCCGAGCGGCGGATGGGCGCCCACATGCCCGCGCCGATGGTCTCCTCGCTCCTCGACCTGTGGGAGGCCGCGAACCACGGCCCCGCACCCATCGCCGACACCACCGCGACCCTCCTCGGACGCCCCGCCCGCACCTTCGGGCAGTGGGCCCGCGAGAACGCCGCCGCCTTCACCGGCCGCTGAGCGGCGCCACCGGCCCGGCGGGCGTACGGCGCACCGGTGACTTCCCGCCCGCACGCGCCCCCGCTTCACCACCGCACGCCGTATCACGGAACGTAACCTCCCCTTACCCTCGGTCATGACACCTGGTCAGGCGAGAGGAACGAGGCGGGCGATGGCGATGCGAAGGACGGCAAGGCTGCTGGGTGCGTGCGCGGCGGCCGCGGTGCTGGCGCTGACGGCCCCGGGCACGGCACAGGCGGCCCAGGGGGTCCTGTACATCGACGGCGTCCGGTACGACGACCCGAGCGGCTGCTTCCCGCTGGGCGACTTCGTCCCCTCGGAGGTCGCCAACCTCACCGACGGGGTGGCCTGGGTGTGGAACGGCCCGCACTGCGACGGCCGGGTGGTGCACGCGGTCCACCCGGGCCGGATCGCGATCGGGCACGGCCTGAGCCTCTACATCGAGTGAACGGCGGGCCCCGCCCTCAACCCCGGTGCCCGGCACCCGCGCAGGGCTCGGCGGACAACACCCGCCCGAGCGCCGCTCGGCCGGCCGGACCCCAGGTCCGTTTGCCGCCGGGCAGGCCCCGCTCCCACGCCCGGCCGATCTCGACGAGACCGAGGCCCCGGAGCAGGGCCCACCCCCGGGCGCGCCGGACCGTCGCGGCGTCCACGTCCCCGTACGCGGCGAAGAAACGTGACACCGAGGCCCCGGGGAGCAGCAGCCAGGCCGCCGCGAGGTCCGTCGCCGGATCTCCAGCGCACAGCTCGCCGAAGTCGACCACGCCCGCGAGCGTGCCGTCCGAGACGACGACGTTCGCCGGATGGAGGTCGCCGTGCAGCCAGACCGGCGGGCCGCCCCAGGCGGGGGCGGACACCGCCGCGTCCCAGACCGCCCGGAGCCGCCGACCGGTGGCGGGGGCCGGGAACCTGCCGAGCGGCGCGCCACGGCCCGGATTCGCGGGGGCACCGTCGGGAGCGGGCCGGTGGAGGGCCCGCAGGAACGCCGCCAGCCGGTCGGCGGCGTCGTGGCCCCGGCTGATCGGGACCCGGTCGGCGGGGTCGCCGGGGACCCAGACGGCGACGGTCCAGGGCCTCGGGAAGAGCGCGGACGGCTCGCCGGCGCGCAAGGGCACCGGTACCGGGAGCGGCAGGTGCGGGGCCAGTACGGGCAGCCACGCGCGCTCCTTCAGGAGCAGCCCCGGAGCACGCTCCGTACGCGGCACCCGCGCGGCAAGCCCGTCGCCGAGGCGCCACAGCTGGTTGTCCCAGCCATCGGCCACCGGGCGGATCTCCAGCGCGGCGAGGTCCGGATGCTGTTCGCGCAGCAGCGCCCGCAAGAGGCCCTCGTCGATCCCGTCCATGGTCCCGCTCCCCCAACTCCCCGTCCGCAGGCCCGTACTCGGCCTCTTCCCGCCCTCACCCCCAGGACGTACGCGGCCCCCGCGCGGTTGACGTGCTTCCGGCCCGGGCACCGGCTCGCGGTTATCGGGGGGTCGGTGGAGCCGTACGTTTCTTTTGCTACGCAGTACCGGGGGAAAACACCTTGCCCAACCCACCCAGCCCTCCCCGCCGAGGCCGCCTCACTCACACGGGTGAACAAGTCCAACTCGGCTGGATTCGGCACCGGTTGCCGGGCATATGCTCGCCCCGACCACCCCAGACATGAAGCGGCCCCCGCCGGGACGGCAATCCCGAACGAGGGCCTCACCAAGCAGGAAGTAACCGGCTTCCCCATGGCTCTCAAGCACACTAGCGTGCGCATGCGCGCGGCGTACGGCGTTCATCACTCCAACGTCCGTCACACGTCCCGGTACACCGTCATCGGGAACCACCTGCTCCAGAACCCCGCCCTCTCGCTGACCGCCCGGGGCCTCGGCGCGTACATCCAGTCGCTGCCTCCCGGAACGCCCATCAGCATCAAAGAGCTGGTCAAGCGGGTGCCGGAGGGGGAGATCCGGATCGCGGCGGCGCTGCGCGAGCTGGAAGCACACGGGTACCTGAAGCGGGTCCGGGAACAGCTGCCGGACGGGCGGTTCGTCACCCGTACGGTGTCCTACAACCACCCCAAGGCCGCCGCCACGGCCCGCACCGAGCGGCCGACGGCCCCCGAGCCAAAGCCCGGGCCGCAACCCGCGCCACAGCCCGCGCCCGTCACGGAACCCGAGCCCGAGCCGGAGCCCATCGCGGAGCCGGAGCCGGAGCCCGAGCCCGCGCCCGTCACGGAACCCGAGCCCGAGCCGGAGCCCGAGCCGGAGCCCGAATCCGCACCGCAGCCCGCCCCCGAGCCCGCACCGCGACCCGACCCGGCACCCGCCCCCGCCCCCGCCCCCGAGGCCCCGGCGGCGGATCCGCCCGTGGACGACGGGCCCTCCCCCGCCCGCAGGGCCGCCATGGCCCTCCTCGCCGAGCTGCGCCGCGTCGATCACCGCCTGCTGCTCGGCCAGCAGGACATCGAGCTGCTCTCCGGGAAGGTCGAGGTCTGGACGGAGCGCGGGGCGAGCAAGGAGGCGGTGATCGCCGTGCTGACGGCGAACATCCCCGACTCCGTCCGCAACCCGGCCGGACTGATCGCCCACCGCCTCGCCGTCCAGGAACCCCCGGCCCTGGCACCCCTGTTCCGCAAGGCCGCCTACGTCCCGCCCGACCCCTTCCAGAGCTGCGACAGATGCGACCGGGCCTTCCGCAGCCCCACCCCCGGCACCTGCGGCCCCTGTACCCGGCTGGCGGAACCGACTGCTCCGCACGGGCGAGGAAAAGGGGCGAGTGATCGGTTCTGCGGTGAATCGACTGCGGCAACCGGGTGATCAGGAGTGTCCTCGGCTGGTGGGCGGAAACGCGCGGACGCTATCTCTGCACGCATGATCAAGAACATCGCCGCCGCCGCGGCGCTCGCTCTCAGCACCGCCCTGTTCACCTGCACCCCCGCCCAGGCCGCGCCGAGCCCCTTCCCGCTCCCGCCCTTCGGGTATCCCGCCGTCCAGACCGTCCTCTCGGGCCCGGCCGTCCGGGACGGCCGGCTGGTGGTCCACCCCGCGTACGCCGTCCTGGCGCTGCGCTGACCCCCGCACACCCGTGTCCCGCCGTGTCGACCGGCGGGGCACCGGCGGACCCGTACGGCCGTCCCGGGTCAGCCGAACTCCGGCATCTCCCCGACCGTCGTCGACAGGTCGATCACCGCGAACGCCGCACCCTGCGGGTCGGTGAGCCCCGCGAAGCGGCCGAAGGGGCTGTCCATCGGCCCGAAGTGCACCTGCCCGCCGCGCTTCCTGGTCTTATCGACCGCCTCGTCGCAATTCGGCACCGCGAAGTAGACCTGCACGTACGACGGGATCTCCGGGGGGAAGTCCTCGCCCATCCTCATGCGGCCCAGCACTGGGTTCTGCGGGCCGCCGATGCTGAAGACCTTGAAGTCCATCCCGGCCGTCTCCGGGTCGTCACCGGCCTCCATCTGCTGGGACTCGTACGGGAAGACCTTCGACAGGAACTCGTCCGCCGCGTCGGGATCCCGGGTGAAGACCTCCGCCCAGGCGTACGCGCCGGGCTCGCCGAGCTTCTCGAAGCCCTTGTGCTCGCCGGGCTGCCAGACGCCGAAGACCGCGCCGCTCGGCTCCCGCGCGATCGCCATCGTGCCGAAGGCGCCGACCTGCATCGTCTCCATCATCAGCGTCCCGCCCGCCGCCTTGATCTTGTCGGCGGTGGCGGCGGCGTCCCGCGAGGCGAAGTACAGACACCACTGCGAGGGCGCGTCCCCGCCCGGCATCGGCGGCACCACGGCCGCGACCGCCTTGCCGTCGGAGTACGCCTGCGTGTAATTGCCGTACTCGCTGCTGGCCTCGCCGAAGGTCCAGCCCAGCACGTCGCCGTAGAACTCCTTGGCGGCCTCCACATCGGTGAACATCGCGTCCACCCAGCACGGGGCGCCTTCCGGGAACTCAGCCATGGTCGATCGACTCCTGTGTCGTCTGTCGTCCAGTACGCATGCTTGCCCTGCCGATCCCACGCTAGGCGGGGGGTCTGACAATCGCGCGGCGACCGCGTGCCGCCCGCGCTGCCGGGCGCTCCCGGGGGAGGCTGGGGGCATGGACGACATCACCATCCGGCTCGCGCAGCAGCCCGAGGCCGACGCCCTGCTCGCGCGCAGCCCGCTGGCCGCGCTGACCGGCATGCTCCTCGACCAGCAGGTGCCGATGGAGTGGGCGTTCTCGGGGCCGTGGACCATCGCCCAACGGCTCGGCACCGACGACCTCGACGCGCACGCCATCGCCGCCCACGACCCCGAGGCCTTCGCGGCGCTGCTGTCGCAGAAGCCCGCCGTGCACCGCTATCCGGGGTCGATGGCGAAGCGGATCCAGCAGCTGTGCGCGTACCTGGTGGAGCACTACGGCGGCGACGCGTCCGCCGTCTGGGGCGACGCCGCCACGGGTGCGGAGCTGCTGGCCCGTCTGAAGGCGCTGCCGGGCTTCGGGGAGCAGAAGGCGCAGATCTTCCTGGCCCTGCTGGGCAAGCGGTTCGGGGTGCGTCCGGAGGGCTGGCGCGAGGCCGCCGGCGGCTACGGCCTGCCGGGGGTCCACCGCTCGGCGGCCGACATCACGGGCCCGGAGTCGCTGGCGAAGGTCCGCGAGTACAAGCAGGCCCAGAAGGCCGCCAAGCGCTCCCCGTCCTGACGCGCGGGGCAGGCGGGCCGAGACGGCCCCTGGGGCCCCCTACGCCGACTGCGCCGGCCGGGCGCGCAGCACCGAGGCGTAGACCTCGTCGGCGTCGAGCCGCCGCAGTTCCTCCGCGATCAGTTCGGCGGTGCTCCGGATCTTGAGCGCGACCTTGCGGTCCGGCCAGCCGGGCAGGACCAGGGTGGCCAGCGAGCCGGTGGGGCGGTCCACGACCACCTCCCCGGCTGAGGTCTCCAACCGGACCCGGGTGATGAGCGGCCCGTCGGTCGCCACCCGGGTCACCGGCACGCCCAGGCGGTCCTCCAGCCAGCGCGCCAGCAGCTCGGCGCTCGCGTTGTCGGCCTCGCTCTCCACCGTCGCGGCGGTCACCGGCAGCGGCCTCTGGTCGAACGCGCAGGCCAGCAGGGAGCGCCACGGCGTGAGCCGGGTCCAGGCCAGGTCGGTGTCGCCGGGCGCGTACGAGTCCGCGCGCGCGGCCAGCACGCCGACCGGGTCGGGCGCCGCCTGGGAGTCGGTGATCCGCCGCTGCGCCAGGACGCCCAGCTCGTCGCGGGCGGGATCGGCGGGGGCGCCGGCCGGCCACCACGCCACCACCGGCGCGTCCGGTGCCAGCAGCGGGAGCACCACCGAGCCGGCCTGGGTGGTGAGGTCGCCGTGCAGGCGCAGCAGCACGATCTCCCCGGATCCGGCGTCCGATCCCACGCGCAGCTCGGCGTCGAGCCGGGTCCGGCGCCGGCGTTCCGGGCCGCGCGAGGTCCGCTTGATCACCGCGATGATCCGGCACGGGTGCTCGCGCGAGGCCTCGGAGGCCGCGCGCAGCGCGTCGTAGGCGTTCTCCTCGTCGGTGACGATCACGAGGGTCAGCACCAGCCCCATGGTGGGGCTGCCCACGGCGCGGCGGGCGTCGAGGAGCGCCCGGCCGATCTTGCTGGACGTGGTGTCGGTGAGTTCGGTCCGCATGCCCCGAGTCTGTCAGCGCCCGGCGCGGGGCCGACAGCCGGTTCGCTCGATTCCGTCTGGAGGAGCGGCGAGGTGACGCGGGCTCAGCGGCGCCGCCGCGCCGTCCCGAAGATCGACCGCGAGATCTCCCGTCCCAGCTGCGTCCCGATCGACCGCGCCAGGGAGCGGAACAGTCCGCTCCCGACGACCTGTTGTACCAGCGAGGGTTCCGCTTCCGGCGCGCCGCGTGCGGCCTTCCCCGCATCCCCTGCCTCCGCGGCCCGCTTCCGGGACTCCTCCGCCGCCGCGGCCGCCTCCGCCTCGGCCTCCGCGGCGGCCTGTTCGGCGGTGATCTTCTCGTACGCGGACTCGCGGTCGACCGGCTCGGCGTAACGCGCGTACAGCGGTGAGGACGTGACGGCCCGTTCCAGGGCGTCGGCGCCGACCGGTCCCATCAGCGACTGCGGTGCGCGCAGCCGGGTGGCGGCCACCGGGGTCGGGGCGCCCGTCTCGCTGAGTACCGTGACGACGGCCTCGCCGGTGCCCAGCCCGGTGAGCGTCTCCTCCAGGTCGTACGCGGAGCGGGGGAAGGTCCTCACCGTGGCCCTGAGGGCCTTGGCGTCGTCCGGGGTGAAGGCGCGCAGGGCGTGCTGGACGCGGTTGCCGAGCTGGGCCAGCACGTCCGCCGGGACGTCCTTGGGGGTCTGGGTGACGAAGAAGACGCCGATTCCCTTGGAGCGGATCAGCCGGACGGTCTGGGTGACGGACTCCAGGAACGCCTTCGAGGCCCCGTTGAAGAGCAGGTGCGCCTCGTCGAAGAAGAAGACCAGTCTGGGCTTCTCCAGATCGCCGACTTCGGGCAGCCCGCCGTAGAGATCGGCGAGCAGCCACATAAGAAATGTAGAGAAAAGCTGCGGTTTGTCCTGAACTGCCGGGAGTTCCAGTACGGAGACCACTCCGCGCCCGTCGGCGGCCGTCCGGAGCAATTCCCCGGTGTCGAATTCGGGCTCGCCGAAGAATTCCGTCGCGCCCTGCTGCTCGAACGCCGTCAGGGCGCGCAGGATCACTCCCGCGGTGACCGTGGAGAGTCCGCCGATTCCCTTGAGCTCGGACTTCCCCTGGTCGGAGACGAGGAAGGCGACCACCGCCCGGAGGTCCTTGAGGTCGATCAGCTCCAGGCCCTTGGAGTCGGCGTAGTGGAAGATCAGGCCGAGGGACTGCTCCTGCGTCCGGTTCAGCTGGAGCACCTTGGACATCAGCACCGGCCCGAAGGCCGTCACGGTCGCACGGACCGGGATGCCGGGGCCGATCCCGCCCAGGGCGTAGAACTCGCCGGGGCATCCGGCCGCCTTCCACTCCTGCCCGACCTGCGCGGCCCGCGCCGCGGTCCTCCCGTCCGCCGCGCCCGGAACGGTGATGCCGGAGACGTCGCCCTTGACGTCGGCCAGGAAGACGGGCACCCCGTTGGCGGACAGCTGCTCGGCGATCAGCTGGAGGGTCTTGGTCTTGCCGGTGCCGGTGGCTCCCGCCACGAGCCCGTGCCGGTTGAGCATCGAGAGCGGGATCCGGATCTGCCGTTCGGGCAGGCACGTCCCGTCCCAGAGCAGGGCGCCCAGGTCGAGCGCGGGGCCCGTGAAGGCGTACCCGGCGGCGATCTCGGCGGCGGCCGGACCGGACGCCCCGGCCGCGCGGGGCGGTGCGGCCGCGCCGGCTTCCCCGGCCGGACCGGGCGGGTCCGCCGGATCGGGTGAGTCGGTGCCCTGGCTCATGCATCCCTCCCGGAATAGCCCTGTCTGCCACTTTTGCACCGACCGGGCGAGGCTGCGCCCGGAGGCACCGGCCCGGTAGGCTTTCCGTGTGATCTTCAAGCGCATCGGAAGCGGGCGGCCGTACCCCGACCACGGCAGGGAAACCACCCGGCAGTGGGCGGACGTCGCCCCGCGCCCGGTCCGGCTCGACCAGCTCGTGACCACCAAGGGACAGCTGGACCTCGAGACCCTGCTCGCCGAGGACTCCACCTTCTACGGGGACCTCTTCGCCCACGTCGTGAAGTGGCAGGGCGACCTCTACCTGGAGGACGGGCTGCACCGCGCCGTCCGCGCGGCCCTCCAGCAGCGCCAGGTCCTGCACGCACGCGTCCTCGAGATGGACTGATTGCGCCTTTCGGGTCGCCCTCACCCGATCAACTCATCATTTAGTAGGCATCATTCCGGTACGGCACTACGCTGCCGCTCATGAGCATGCTCACTCCCCCCGGCATGGGCGGAAAGTACCGCGTCACGGGAGCTGCCTACCCCCGTATGAGCCGCCCCAGGCGGCGCCGGAAGATCGTCCTCGCCCTGCTGGGGTGCGTCGTGGCCCTGGCCCTCCTCGGCTACGGCGCGCTGCAGCTCATCGACGTGTTCGGCGGCGACGACAGCGGCGAGCGCAATATGGCGGCGGCCCGCAAGAACTGCCCGACGGCCTCCGCCAAGCCCGCGAACGCCGTGAAGCCGGCCACCGCACCCGACGCGGGCCCCGCCGCCTCCAAGGCCCCCGCGGTCGCCCTCCCGCAGCCCGGCCAGATCACCGTCAACGTGTACAACGCGACCCCGCGCTCGGGCCTGGCCAAGGCCGTCGGCGACGAGCTGAAGAAGCGCGGCTTCACCGTCGGCCACGTCGGCAACGCCCCCGCCGACTTCGACAAGAAGGTCCAGGGAACCGGGATACTGCTCGGCTCGCCCCGCACCGACAAGGCGGTCTACTCCGTCCTCGGCACCCAGCTCACCGGGCTCACCACCCAGACCGACGCCCGTGAGGGCGCGGACATCGACCTGATCCTCGGCGACGCCTTCAAGGAGCTCAGCACGAAGGAGGACGCGGACAAGGCGCTGGCCGTCCTGGCCAACCCCGCGCCCACGCCCTCCGCGCGGTGCTGATCCCCCACCGGGGAAGGGCTACTCGGCCGAGCCGTACATGCGGTCGCCCGCGTCGCCCAGGCCCGGCACGATGTAGCCGTGCTCGTTGAGCCGCTCGTCCACGGCGGCCGTCACCACCGTCACCGGCGTGCCCGCGAGCTCGCGTTCCATGATCTCGACGCCCTCGGGCGCGGCCAGCAGCACCACGGCGGTCACGTCGTCGGCGCCGCGCTTGATGAGCTCCTGGATCGCGGCGACCAGCGTGCCGCCGGTGGCCAGCATCGGGTCGACGACGTACACCTGGCGGCCGGAGAGGTCTTCGGGCATGCGCGTCGCGTACGTGGAGGCCTCCAGGGTCTCCTCGTTGCGGACCATGCCCAGGAAGCCCACCTCGGCGGTCGGCAGCAGCCGCACCATGCCGTCCAGCATGCCGAGGCCGGCGCGCAGGATCGGGACGACCAGCGGACGCGGGTGCGACAGCTTGACGCCGGTGGTCGGACCGACCGGGGTCTCGATGTCGGACTGCTCGGTGCGCACGTCGCGGGTGGCCTCGTACGCGAGGAGCGTCACCAGCTCGTCGGCGAGCCGCCGGAACGTGGGGGAGTCGGTGCGCTTGTCGCGCAGCGCGGTGAGTTTGTGCGCCACCAAGGGGTGATCGACGACCTGCAAACGCACAACATCCTCCAAGACTCAGCCGGGCTTCGATCTGCGATCCGCGAACTGCGAGACCCTGCTACCTGCGAAAACGGCCGCCTGTTCGCGACCCACTGGCAAAAGGCTACGCGCTGTGCGCACCGCTCCGCGTCCGCCGCGGGCCCCGGGATGCGGGGCGCCGCGCCCCCCAGCACCCTGGACTCGTGAGCAACGGACTGGTCATCGCGGCCGTCGACGGATCCGAGCACAGCCTCCGCGCCCTGGAATGGGCCCGCGCGGCGGCGCTGCGCCACGGCACCGGGCTGCTGGTCGCCCACGTGCTGCCCGACGTCACCCAGCTGTACGCCGGCCGCCGCTCGGGCCTGCACGACCCGAACCAGCCCGAGGAGCACGCCGACCCGGTGGCCGACCGCGTACGCGCCCTCCTGGACGCCTCCCCCGAGCTGCCCCGCGAGGTCCGCTACGAGTCCCTGGAGGGCTCGGTGCCGGCGGCCCTGCGGGTGATCAGCGCCGAGGACTCGCCCCGGATGCTGGTGATGGGCTCCCGGGGGCGCGGCGGGTTCGCCGCGCTGCTGCTCGGCTCGAACAGCAGGGCCGTGGCCACCACCGCGTCCTGCCCGGTGGTGGTGGTCCCGCACTCCGATCGCGACGCGGCGGCCGGTCCCGCCGGGGAGGCGGCGGAGCCCTCGGCCGGCAAGGTGGTGCTCGGGCTGCACGTCACCGAGACCCCGGAGTCCGTACTGACCTTCGCCTTCGCGGAAGCCGCCGCACGGGGGACCACCGTCCAGGTGGTCTCCGCGTACGCCGTCCCGCCCGGCCCGACGAACCTGCTCGGCGCCCCCTTCGCGGTGGTCCCGCCCGAGGCGCTGGCCGACGCGGGGGACACGGTGCCGGCCGAACGGGAGACCCTGCGGGCCCAGGCACGGCGGCTGGACCCGCTGCGGGCCAGGTACCCGGACGTCCCCGTCGAGCAGGCCACCGAGCCGGGGAACGCGGCCGGGCGGCTGGTGGAGGCGTCCCGGTCGGCCGCGCTGGTCGTGGTGGGCCGCCACCACCCGCGCGTACGGTCACTGCTGATCGGATCGGTGGCGCACGCGGTGCTCCAGCACGCGCACGGCCCCGTGGCCGTCGTACCGACCCTCACGGAGGAGGACGGCGCCCCCTGACGGCTGCCGGGCCCGGCCCCGCTCCCGCCCCCCGACCCCTGACCTGGGGTGATCTGCGCGGAGGTGGCATCAAACGAGCCGACCGGGGGAAGGGGGGAACCCGGGGGGTCTGCTTCGCGACGGCGGAGGAGGACGACCGGACCAGCCTGGGGTGGTGCCGATGCCGGAGACGCAGCCCAACGACACCGACGGGAGAGAGGCCTACGAGGCGCCGGAGACGGCGGCGCAGCGCAGGGCGCGACGCGCGCAGTTCCTGCGCGATCTGAACGAGGCCAGAGAGCTGCGCGACCGGGTCCAGCCACGGCGCGCCCGCGCGGCCCGGATGCGGCAGCAGATGCGGATGCGGACCTTCCGCTGGTGAGCGGGGGCGCGGCCGGGCGCGTCGCGGCCCGTACCGGCGGCGCCCGGACCGGTCCCGGGACCGCCCCCGTGATCCGGCGTACGACCGGCGCCGCGACACGGCCGCCGCGCGGAAGACCTCTCGCAACGCCGCTGTTTCTGCCACGATGCCGATTGGGCGGGGTGCGGACGGCGGGCGTCACGGCCGTGCACACCCCAACCTCCGGCCGGGGGGACCTCCAACCGGCACGCCTATGACCAGTGGGAGAGTCACGGTGTACTTCGCCGCACTGCTCGCGCGCACCGAAGACGGGTGGGAAGCGAGCGACATGGAACTCGACGACGTCGAGTCCCTCAGTGATCTGATCGATCTCGCACGGTCCGCCGCTGTCGACGACGACACGGTGGTCGCCCTCATCGAGCAGGAGGACGCCTGGTTCGGCGTCATCCGCGTGGACGGAGAGGAGGACCCCCGGTACTTCGTCTCGAACGCCTCCGTGGCCGACCGCAGCTCCTACGGATCGATGCTGACGAAGGAACTGCTGGGCACCGACGAGGAGGACGACGACCTCGACGAACTGGACCTGGACGGCACCGAGGACGGCGACGGCGAACTGGTCGCCGCCTACACGGACGAGACCGACGACGAGGACGACGAGCCGCGCTCCGGCTCCGAGCCCCTGCCCGCCGGCCCCCTCGGCGACCCCCGCCTGCTGGACGACCTCGGGGTCGGCCACAAGGAACTGCTGACCCTCGACGGAGACGCCCTCACGGAGATCGCCGACGCGCTCGGCGCCACCGAAGTGCTGGAGGCCGTCCGCTAGTGATCTCCGAGCACGACACCCCGTACGGCCCCGATCCCGTACGGGATCCCTGGCGGGACTCCATGCGCCTGGCGCTGAAGGAGGCCGCCCTGGCGGTACCGGCCGGCGACGTGCCGGTCGGTGCCGTCGTGCTCGGTCCCGGCGGGGAACTCCTCGCCACCGGGCACAACGAACGGGAGGCCGTCGCGGATCCCACGGCACACGCCGAAGTACTCGCGCTGCGCCGGGCGGCCGCCCGGCTCGGGGAGTGGCGGCTGACGGGATGCACGCTGGTCGTGACCCTGGAGCCGTGCGTGATGTGCGCGGGCGCGCTCGTACAGTCCCGCGTGGCGCGGGTCGTCTACGGGGCGGGGGACGAGAAGGCGGGCGCGGCCGGGTCGCTCTGGGACCTCGTGCGCGACCGCAGGCTCAACCACCGTCCCGAGGTGATCCGCGGGGTGCTGGAGCAGGAGTGCGCGCGGCAGCTCACCGACTTCTTCCGGGAGCGGTGAGCAGCGCCACGTGCTGCGGATTTGCAAACCACTCCCCACCGTGGGCTAGGATCTCTCTCGGTAGTGTGTCCGAGTGGCCGAAGGAGCTCGCCTCGAAAGCGAGTATGGGGCAACCCATCGGGGGTTCAAATCCCTCCACTACCGCTCTTGAGAGCCCCGGTTCGTACGAACCGGGGCTCTCGTGCGTCCCCGCCGTGACCGGCCGTCCGCTCGGCCGTTGACACGGCATGACCAAGACCCAGCGCATGCTCGCCGCCTTCGCCCTCGCGGGGGCCGCCGCGGGCCTCGCCGCACCTGCCGCCTCCGCCGCGCCCGTGGGCGTGACCCCCCTGGCCCTCCCCGACCTCCCGGCCGCCGCCCCGGGCATGCCCGCCGGCGCGCAGCCCTCCGTACCCGAGATCGGCGCGAGGCTCAGCCAGGGGGCCAACCAGCTCAACCAGCTGGCCGACCTGCCCGACCAGCTCACCCCGGTGATCGCGCCCGTCGAGCCGGTCCTGAGCCTCCTGGGCGCCATCCAGTAGCCCCGCCGCCACGCCGGACGCGCCCGTCGCCCCTCCTTCCCCCGCCCCCCGACGCGAAGAAGGCCCCGACCGGAGCCGGGACCTTCGACGGTGGGGACGGGGGAAGCGGCCATCGGGGGGACGAGCCGCCTCCCCCGGTGAGGACGGACCTGCCAGCCCGAGCCGCGGTCAGGGGGAAGCCCGCGGCTCGGACCCCGCAGTGAGGTCCGGTCCCTCACCCACCGGTTTCCTGCCAGAACCGGTGGGCTCGCGTTCCATCCTGCTGCTCCCCCGACCGGACGCTCAGCGGCAAAGGGCCCCAACCGGCGGGTCATTGGTCCTTAAAGGTCAGGTGAGTGACCAAACCTGACCGGTTAGACTCACCCGACTTTGCAGCGCCGGTTGGGGAGGCCGACACCGTTCATGGACACCAAGAAGCTCATCACGGGCGTCCTCACCGTGTTCGTCCTCTTCGTGATCATCACCCAGCCCAAGCGGGCGGCGGAGATGGTGGGAATAGGCTTCCAGGGCATATCGGATGCGGCCTCGGGCATCGGCGAGTTCATCACCGAACTGGTGAACTGAAACCGTACGCCGAAGCGATTTCCGGACTTCCAGGTCCCCCACTCCGACGGGTGGGGGACCTTTCGCGTTCGCGCCGGGGAAGCCGGTAAAAGGAATACGCCTAAATGCCCAACTTGCCCTCAACACGGCTATATACGGTGCTTGCACATAGTGCACATCTCTTGTGATGCTATGACCGCTTTTGACCGATGAGTTGACCGAAGGGGTGGCGTGACCGTGCCGGCCAGTACTGCGCCTCAGGTGCCTCCCCAGCAAGAGCTCCGCCCGCACGAGCCGCGCCGCCAGGAGCCGCGTCCGGCGGAGCCCCGTACCGGGGGGCGTCCCGGGCCCGGCCCCCACGAGCCGCGTCCCGAGTCCCGGCCACAGGAGTCGCCGGAGCCCCAGGAGCCCCAGGAGCCCCAGGAGCCCCAGGAGCCTCAGAGACCGCGAGGACCGCAAGGACCGCAAGGACCTCAGGAGTCCCAGCAGCCCCAGAATTCCCAGGAGCCCCCCCAGGACACGTACGAGGCGCCCGAGGAGCCGCCGCAGGCTCCCCCGCGACCCCAGGGCCGGGGCGCCGACACCCGGGCCCTGACCCAGGTGCTCTTCGGCCAGCTGAAGGGCCTGGAGCCGGGCACCAGCGAGCACCACCGGGTGCGCGGGGCCCTCATCGAGGCCAACCTCCCGCTCGTCCGGTACGCGGCCGCCCGCTTCCGCAGCCGCAACGAGCCGATGGAGGACGTCGTCCAGGTCGGCACCATCGGGCTGATCAACGCGATCGACCGGTTCGACCCCGAGCGCGGGGTCCAGTTCCCCACCTTCGCGATGCCGACGGTCGTCGGCGAGATCAAACGATACTTTCGCGACAACGTGCGAACCGTCCACGTCCCGCGCCGCCTCCACGAGCTGTGGGTGCAGGTCAACGCCGCGACCGAGGACCTCACCACCCTCCACGGCCGCACCCCGACCACGTCCGAGATCGCCGAGCGGCTGCGCATCGGCGAGGACGAGGTGCTGTCCTGCATCGAGGCCGGGCGCAGCTACCACGCGACCTCCCTGGAGGCCGCCCAGGAGGGCGACGGCATGCCCGGCCTGCTGGACCGGCTCGGCTACGAGGACCCCGAGCTGGCCGGCGTCGAGCACCGCGATCTCGTGCGCCACCTGCTGGTCCAGCTGCCCGAACGGGAGCAGCGGATCCTTCTGCTGCGCTACTACAACAACCTGACGCAGTCCCAGATCAGCGCGGAGCTGGGCGTCTCGCAGATGCACGTGTCGCGGCTGCTCGCCCGGAGCTTCGCCCGTCTGAGATCCGCAAACAGGATCGAGGCTTAACCGGAACGGGTGGAGCCGTTACCGCGTTTCCCTACAGAATCGGCTCATTCCGCTCGGTCGCCCGTCTGTCGCTGGAGATACTTGTCGACATGGCGCTACAGCGTGTTGCCGACATGTGACATTCTGCTGGAACCGCGTTTGCCGCAGCCCCGCCTCCGGTATTCAGGTGGAGGCTGCGTTCCTCTGACGGGCGCAGAGACGCGACCGTCCGCGACCTCAAGGGGGTGGCATGTCCGTAGAACAGGGCAGCTCCAAGGTGCTCACGCTCGACAAGCGTGAGCTGCCGGCAGTGGCCGACCGCTCGGAAGCCATCGACACCCGCACCCTCTCCCGCACCCTCTTCCAGCGACTCGCCGCCCTGGACGCGGACAGCCCCGAACGGACGTACGTACGCGACACCCTGATCGAGCTGAACCTGCCGCTGGTGCGCTACGCGGCGGCCCGGTTCCGCAGCCGCAACGAGCCGATGGAGGACATCGTCCAGGTCGGCACCATCGGCCTGATCAAGGCGATCGACCGGTTCGACTGCGAGCGCGGCGTGGAGTTCCCGACGTTCGCGATGCCGACCGTCGTGGGCGAGATCAAACGATTCTTTCGGGACACCTCCTGGTCCGTCCGGGTCCCGCGCCGGCTCCAGGAACTGCGCCTCGCGCTGACCAAGGCGAGCGACGAACTGGCCCAGAAGCTGGACCGGTCCCCGACCGTTCCGGAGCTGGCGGCCGTGCTCGGCGTGTCCGAGGAGGAGGTCGTCGACGGCCTCGCCGTGGGCAACGCCTACACCGCCTCCTCGCTCGACTCGCCCTCCCCGGAAGACGAGGGCGGCGAGGGCTCCCTCGCGGACCGGCTCGGGTACGAGGACAGCGCGCTGGAGGGCGTCGAGTACCGCGAGTCGCTCAAGCCGCTGCTCGCCAAACTCCCGCCCCGGGAGCGGCAGATCATCATGCTGCGCTTCTTCGCGAACATGACGCAGTCGCAGATCGGCGAGGAGGTCGGCATCTCCCAGATGCACGTCTCCCGGCTGCTCACCCGGACGCTCGCCCAGCTGCGGACCGGCCTGATCGGGGACTGAGACAGGAGCGCGGGGTTCACATTTGACATTGCGTCAGGAACACTGGCGCGATGCGAACGGGATCCCGCGCTGCGCTCGCCCTCGCCCTCTGCTGCACGGCCTCCGTCGCCCTCACCGGCTGCGGCCGGGACCGGGACGGCCACGTCGTCGTGGGCGCGGTCGCGGCGGGCCCCGAGCGGGGCGCGGGAGAGAACGTGCCGCCCGGGGGCCGGGTGGAGTTCCAGCCGCTGGCATCAGCCGGATCGGCCGCCTCCGCCGACGCCCCCGTTTCTACGCCGCCCGGCGCGCCCGGGTCCCGGCCCCCCGGCGGCTCCGCCCGGGGCGGAGGGACGGCCGCCGCTCCGGGCGGCTCCGCGCCCGCCCCCGGCCCCCCGCCGGACCCGGGTTCCCCGGCCACCCCCGGCGGCACCGGGGGCGCGGGCACGGGCGACACCACCCCGGGCCCGCCCGGCACCCCGGCCCCACCGGCCCAGCCGACCCCGCCCGGCACCCCCGCCCCACCGGCCCCTCCGGCCCCGAAGCCGCCCGCCCCGCCGGCCACCCCGGCGCAGCTCACGCTCGGCGCCCCCGTCCGTACGGCGGCGTCCGACCGGTGGTGCGAACGCGTCACGGTGACCTTCACCAACACCGGCACCACGGCGGCCCGCTCCGGCACGGTCAGCTTCGCGACGCACGTCATCGGGGCCCTCGGCATCGACTGGGCCACGGTCACCACGACCCAGCCCCTGCCCGCCCCCCTCGCGGGCGGCGCCTCGAAGACGCAGGTCTACACGGTCTGCGTGGAGGCCTGGCGGGTCCCGCTGGGCATGCACGTCGAGACCCGGAAGGTCACCGCGGCCTGGAGCTGACCCCGGCGGCGGAGCCGAGCCGCAGCAGTCCCGCGGGTGACCGGCGGAGGGCGTGCCGGCCCGTCGGCGGTTTTCCGATTCCTTTACCGCCCCCACCCCCCGAATCATTTGCCTGTAGCAACCATGTGGTTCTACGGTTGCCTTAAGCAACAACATGGGGGCGGTTCCCGGTGTCCAGGCAGACGGCCCAGCACACCCGCTACGAGGAGCTGGCCCGCCAGCTCACCGGAATCGGCGCGGTCAAACGCGACCTGGCCCGGATGCTGCCCGCGCACTGCCCACCCGGCTCGGCCACCGTCCTCACCCTCCTCGACCGGCACGGCGAGATGCGGCTCAGCCGGCTCACCGAGTTCATGGGCGTCGACATCTCGGTCAGCAGCCGGCACGTCGCCCACGTGGCGCGGCACGGCTGGATCGAACGGCAGACCGACCCCGGTGACGGCCGCTGCCGGATCCTGCGCCTCACCGACGCGGGGCGCGCCGTGCTCACCGAGCTCGGCGCCCGCTACACGGACGCGCTGGAACGAGCCCTGGCCGACTGGGCGGCCGAGGACATCGACGTACTGAACACCCTGCTGGCCCGACTCCGATCGAGCTTCTAGGCAAAGGAAACACATGGCTACGACCACACCCGACGGTGTGCGGGGAGGCGGCCGGTCGGAGACCACGTCCGACGGCGCACCCATGACGCACCCGCAGATCATGAAGGCGCTGTCCGGGCTCATGCTCGGCATGTTCGTGGCGATCCTGTCCTCGACGATCGTCTCCAACGCCCTGCCCCAGATCATCAGCGACCTCGGCGGCACCCAGTCCTCCTACACCTGGGTCATCACCGCCGCCCTGCTGTCGATGACTGCCGCCACCCCGCTGTGGGGCAAGCTGTCCGACCTGTTCAGCAAGAAGCTCCTCGTCCAGATATCCCTGGTGATCTACGTCCTCGGCTCGGTGATCGCCGGCATGTCCCAGAACACCGGCATGCTGATCGCCTGCCGCGTGGTCCAGGGCATCGGCGTCGGCGGCCTCTCCGCCCTCGCCCAGATCGTGATGGCCGCGATGATCTCCCCGCGCGAGCGCGGCCGCTACAGCGGCTACCTCGGCGCGGTCTTCGCCGTCGCCACCGTCGGCGGCCCGCTGCTGGGCGGCGTCATCACCGACACCGACTGGCTGGGCTGGCGCTGGTGCTTCTACGTCGGCGTGCCGTTCGCCGTGATCGCGCTGATCGTGCTCCAGAAGACCCTGCGGCTCCCCGTGGTCCGCCGCGACGTCAAGGTCGACTGGCTCGGCGCCTTCCTGATCAGCGGGGCCGTCTCGCTGCTGCTGATCTGGGTCACCCAGGCCGGGGACTCCTACGACTGGATCTCCTGGACCACCCTGGCGATGACCGGCGGCGCCGTGGTGCTCGGCCTGCTCTTCCTCCTGGCCGAGTCCCGCGCGAGCGACCCGATCATCCCGCTGCGGCTGTTCCGCAACAAGACCATCAGCCTGGCCTCCGCCGCCTCGCTCTTCGTCGGCATCGCGATGTTCTCCGGCACGGTCTTCTTCAGCCAGTACTTCCAGCTGGCCCGGAACGAGTCCCCCACCATGTCCGGCGTCCTGACCATCCCGATGATCGGCGGCCTCTTCGTCTCCTCCACGGTCTCCGGCCAGATCATCACCAAGACCGGCAAGTGGAAGGCCTGGCTGGTCTCCGGTGGCGTGCTGCTGACCGCCGGACTCGGACTGCTCGGCACCCTGCGCTACGACACCCCGTACTGGCAGATCGCGCTCCACATGGCGCTGACGGGGCTCGGCCTCGGCATGATGATGCAGAACCTGGTCCTCGCGACGCAGAACCAGGTGGCCCCCGAAGACCTCGGCGCCGCCAGCTCCGTCGTCACCTTCTTCCGCTCCCTCGGCGGCGCCATGGGCGTCTCGGCGCTGGGCGCGGTCATGGCCAACCGGGTCACCCACTACGTCCAGGACGGGCTGGCCGCGCTCGGCCCGAAGGCGGCGGCCCTCGGACACGGCGGCACCGCCGGGGGCGGCATCCCCGACCTCGACAAGCTGCCCGCGCCGTTCCGCACCGTCATCGAGTCCGCGTACGGGCACGGCGTCGGCGACGTCTTCCTGTACGCCGCCCCGACCGCGCTGCTCGCACTGCTGCTGGTGCTGTTCATCAAGGAGGTCGCGCTGAAGTCGAAGCCGTCCCTGCACAGCCCGGCCGCCGAGGGCGGTACGGAAGCCGCCGCGGCGGCCGCCGGGAACTCCGCCCCGCACACCGCCCGGGCCCGGGCCTGATTCGGGACGGGCCCGAACGGCCCGGGCCGGGACCCCGACGGGGTTCAGGCCCGGGCCGCCGCCGTATGCGCGGCCTTGACCTCGATGCCGGCGATCAGGACGTCGAGGGCGAGGGCGAACTCCGCCTCGGCCGCCCGCCGGACCGTGCCGCCGCAGCCGTTCAGGGCACAGCCGCTCAGGAACTGGGAGACCGCCAGGTGCGCGCCGGTCCGGGCGGCGCCCACCAGGCCGGTGGCCTCCAGCAGCCGGTGCAGGGCGGCGTCGAAGGCCCGGGCGTGCGGGCCGATGTTCGGATACGCGACGCTGAGCGGCGCCACCCACGGGTGTTCCGCCAGCAGCCGCCGGTAGCCGCGGGCGAGGGACCGCAGCCGGGCCGGCCAGCCCCCACGAGGGGGCGGGCCGGCGGGCAGCCGCTGCTGGCCCAGGGCACTGTCCAGGGCCAGTTCGAGCAGGTCGTGCTTGGTGTCCACGTACCAGTACAGGGACATCGCGGTGACCCCGAGTTCGGCGGCCAGCCGGCGCATCGAGAACCGGCCGAGCCCCTCCGCGTCCAGCAGCCGCACGGTGGCGGCGGTGATCCGTTCCCGGTCCAGGCCCGAAGGCGCCTCGCTGCGCCGTCTGGTGGGGGCGGCGGGCCTGGCGGCCAGCCACACACTGGTCCTGGTATCGCCCGGATCGGCCTCGGTCACCATGGAGGCGCCCTCCTCACCACAAGGGGATCAGCCCGGAATGCCCGGTCCGCCCTCTTGATGCTAGGGGGTGACGCGTGGATCGGGGGAGGATCAGGACGGGCCGGCCAAGGGGGCCGTCAGGTCGGCCACGGGGGCCGTCAGGACGCGGAAGGGGGGCCGGGGGGACCCGTGACAGGGGCGGGCGGGCGCGCGTGGCCCCTACTCGGCCGGCTTGATCAGGTAGCCGGCGCCGCGCCGGGTATGGATCATCGGGGGCAGGCCGGTGCCGCCGTCCAGCTTCCGGCGCAGGTAGGAGATGTAGAGCTCCACCACGTTGGCCTGGCCGCCGAAGTCGTAGGACCACACCCGGTCCAGGATCTGCGCCTTGCTCAGCACCCGGCGCGGGTTGCGCATCAGGTAGCGCAGCAGCTCGAACTCGGTGGCGGTCAGACGGATCTCCCGGCCGCCCCGGACCACCTCGTGGCTGTCCTCGTCGAGGCGCAGGTCGCCGACGGCCAGGACCGAACCGCCGCGCGCGGCCCGCGCCGCCCCGGAACGGCGCACCAGCCCGCGCAGCCGGGCCACGACCTCCTCCAGGCTGAACGGCTTGGCGACGTAGTCGTCGCCGCCCGCCGTCAGGCCGGCGACGCGGTCCTCCACGGAGTCCTTGGCGGTCAGGAACAGCACCGGGACCTGCGGGAGTTCCCGGCGCAGCAGTCCCAGGACGGACAGCCCGTCCATGTCCGGGAGCACGACGTCGAGGACCACCACGTCCGGCCGGAACTCCCGCGCCGCCCGCACCGCGCCGGCCCCGTCACCGGCGCTGCGGACCTCGCACCCCTCGTAACGCAGGGCCATGGAGAGCAGCTCGGAGAGGGACGCCTCGTCGTCGACGACGAGGACCCGGCAGGGTCCGCCGTCGGGCCCCAGCAGGGCCGTCGGGGTACCGGTGGACGTGGACGCGTGGAAGGTGGTCGTCGCGGTCATGACCCCACGCTGGCGGCCGCCCCTGAGAGCGTCCTTGCGCCTGTCTGTGAATCTCCTGAGAAAGGCCGAGGGCTCAGGAAGTGAGGCCGAACAGGCGGGCGCCGTTGTCGTGGCAGACAGCGCGCAGCCAGTCGTCGCCCAGGCCGAGCCGTTCCAATGCCTCCAGCTGGTGCTCGTAGGGGTAGGGAATGTTCGGGAAGTCGGTACCCAGCAGGATCCGGTCCCCGAGGTCGGCGAGCCGCCCGAGCTCCCCGGGCGGGAAGGGGCTGAGCCGCTCGGAGAAGTCCGTGAAGACCATCGTGGTGTCGAGGCGCACCTCTGGGTACCGGTCGGCCAGGCCGAGGAAGTCCGTGTACTCGGGCATCCCCATGTGGGCGACGACCAGCGGCAGCCGCGGGTGGCGGGCCAGCAGGCGGGCGATCGGCTCGGGCCCGGTGTGCTTGCCCGGGGCCGGGCCCGAACCGCAGTGGACGACGGCCGGGATCCCCGCCTCGGCCAGCAGCCCCCAGACCGGTTCCAGCCGGCGGTCGTTGGGGTCGTAGCCGCCGACCTGGAGGTGCGCCTTGAACACCCGTGCCCCGCCCGCCACGGCCTGCGCGGTGTACGCCGCCACGTCCTCCTCCGGGAAGAACGTCGCGGTGTGCAGGCAGTCGGGGGTGCGGGCGGCGAAGTCCGCGGCCCACGCGTTGAGCCAGGCGGCCATCGCGGGCTTGTGCGGGTAGAGCATGGAGGTGAAGGCACGCACCCCGAACTCCCGCAGCAGCGCCACCCGCTGCTCCTCCTCGTGGCGGTAGGTGATCGGCCACTCGACGCCGGTCAGCGGGCCGACCGCGTCGAAGTAGTCCCAGACCTTGTCCAGCACGCGCTCCGGCATGAAGTGCGTGTGGACGTCCACCAGGCCGGGCAGTCCGAGCCGCTCGCGGAAGGCGCGGACCGCGTCAGCCGTTGCGGGCAAAGCCGTGGCTCCGCTCGACGGTCGCGACGTGCAGGGTGTAGCTCTCGTACCAGTGGGCGCGGCCCTGCTTCATGGCTGCCTGGTGCTCCAGGTCCTCCCGCCAGACGCCGAGGGACTCGTGGTCGCGGAAGTAGGCGACGGTGATGCCGAGACCGCCGGGAGTGCGGGCGAACTCGTAGCCGAGGAAGCCGGGGTTCTCCCGGACGATCTCGTTCATCCTGGCGTTGGTCTCCGGATACCCGCTCTCGTCAGAGGTGCGGACATTGCTGAATACGGCCATCACGTACGGCGGTTCGAACGCCGGAACGGGCTGAATGCTCATGCCCCCACCCTCGGCGGAAGACCCCTGGTGTGTCCACGGAAATCGGCCCTCGCGGGCCAAAGGGATCCAAGTTTTGACCTTGCTCCCCCGTGGCCGGAAGAACCCGGAGTCAGAACAGTCCGCCCTGTCCGGCCTCGGACGGCGCGGGCGCGACCACGGTGACGGGTACGTCGGTCCGCGCCCCGTCCGGAGCGGCGGAGAGCTCCCATCCGGCCAGCAGCCGCGTGTCCACGACGAGCCCGTCCGCGAAGTGCAGGTCCGGCCCCGCGGCTCCCGCCAGCCGTCCCACGACGGTCGCGCCGGGCACCAGCTCCGTGACCAGGCGGACGGGGGCCGGCAGCCCCGCCAGCGCGAAGGCCCCGGCATGGTCGGTGATCTCGCAGCCCACCCGTTCCAGGGACTCCGGCCACCCGGGCAGCGCGGCGGCCCGCGCGTGCAGCTCGGCGACCTCCCGGGCCCGCTCGGGCTCGGGCGGCAGCTGGGCCCGTACGGCCCGCTTGCGGGCGTACGCGATCCGGTCGGGCACCCCCAGGGCGGCCCGCAGCAGCTCCTCGGTCCGGCGCGCCGCCATCAGCGGCCCGCGCCCCAGCCAGGCCCAGGTCACCGCGCCCTGCTCCAGCAGCCGCACCGGCCCGCGCTCTTCGGCGGTGATGCCGACCTTGACCATCCCGGGCCCGAACCAGGCCAGGTACACCCGATAGGTGCGCGGATCGGCCGCGTTGGTGTCGGCGGCCACCGAGAAGGACCGGTCCAGCCGGGCGCACTCGGGGCACTGGGCACTCCCCGCGCGGCCCGGTACCGACCGCGCCGCGGGACACGGCGTCCGCTTCCCGGCCCGCCACACGCCCAGGCAGTGCCGCTCGCCGCGGGCGGCGAAGGCCAGCCGCTGCCCGGGGGCGAGCGGGCTGCCGCGCTCCCCGCGCCCGCACCACCCGATGGCGGGGCCCTGCGCGCTCCACCGGATCCCGGTACACCACCAGCTCCCGGCGGCGGCGGTCACAGGGGGAGCGGCCGCTCGAAGAAGGTCTCCAGAACCACCGTGGCCTGCGTCCCGCTGACACCGTCGATGGCGTAGAGCCGCCGCAGGACGTCCTGGAGCTGCTCGGTGGTGGCCGTGCGCACCTTGACCAGCACCGAGGCGCTGCCCGCGATGATGTGCGCCTCCTGGATCTCGGGGATGGCTGCGAAGTCCTCCGCCGACTCACCCATCCACGCGTTGGAGTCCACCATCACGTAGGCCAGCACCCCGCTGCCGACCGCGGCCGGGTCCACGTCGACGGTGGTCCGCCGGATGACCCCGCGCTCGCGCAGTTTGCGTACCCGCTCGTGGGTGGCCCCGGCCGAGAGGCCCACGGCCGCACCCAGGGCGGCGTATGACTGGCCCGCGTCCTGCTGGAGGCGCAGGACGAGCGCCCGGTCGATGTCGTCCACGCCGTCTTCCTCCCCTGGGCCGGCCGGCCCCTTGAGCCGCTTGAGCCCGTTGAGCCGCTTGAGCCCGTCGGCTCTCGCAAAGACGGTACCTGATCCTGCAATCTCACCATCAGGCCGAACAGAATTCGGCGCTTCATCAATCCGGGGGAATTGGGTGGGGCATTGCTGACCTCACTTCCTGCGAGTTCCTGGACGAGCGCTTCCGCACCGGCCGCCGCGCCGACGGCGACGCCCGCCGGGAGCGGTTCTACGACGACCGCCGCCGGGCCGAGGGCCCGCTACAGCCCCCGCCGACCGGGCGCCGGCTCATGGGAGCGGCATCCCCGCCGACCCGCACGCCGCGCCGCGAACCGGCCGCGACGTGCCTCCAGCGCGCCCGGCCCCCTGAGGCCCGCCCCACTGAGGCCCGCCCACCACTCGCTGTCCGCCCGGCAGCCACTCCGGGACCGCCCGCTGCTCCGGGTCCGCCGCCGCTCCGGATCCGCCCGCCGCTCGGCCCGGACGGGCGTCCAGCCGATGGGCGGCTCCGGCTAGCGCGCGACGAACTGCGTCAGGATCGCCTGCATCTCGTAGATGTCGACGCCCTTGGTGAAGGTCTTCTCGATCGGAGCCGGGCTGCCGGATATCCAGATCTTCAGCTCGGCGTCGAGATCGAAATGCCCGGCGGTCTCCACCGAGAAGTGCGTGATGCTCCGGTACGGGATGGAGTGGTACTCCACCTTCTTGCCCGTCAGCCCCTGCTTGTCGACGAACACCAGCCGCCGGTCGGTGAACAGGATCGTGTCGCGCACGAGCAGGTACGCGGCGTAGACCTGCTCCCCGTGACCCAGCAACCGCGCGTAGTCCCGCTGCGCCGACGACGGATCGACGGTGTGCGCGTTCCCGAACAGTCCCATGAGAGCCCCCCATCAAGGTTCGAACGATCTTCGAAAACCCTAGCGGGGCGGTCGCGTGGTCCACGTCCCCCTCAGGAGCCATCCCGCCCCTGAGTTCTTCCGGGGGACCCCTCCCCCTCCGGTACTGACACCACAACGAAAGAGGCCCTCAGGATTTCTCCTGAGGGCCTCTCGGCTGTGCACTCGGCAGGATTCGAACCTGCAACCTTCTGATCCGTAGTCAGATGCTCTATCCGTTAAGCTACGAGTGCTTGGGCTTCCCGGGGTTTTTCGCCCCGTTGGCCTTGCGAGAACAACAATACATGGACCTCGCCGGGACGCGAAATCCATTAGCCACAACGCCTCTGACCTGCGCAAACGCCCTGGAAGAAGATCGTCCGGACGGATCCGCGACACGGCTCCGGGCCCGGCTGGCTACCCATGGGGGGCCGCCTCAAACCCTTCCAAGGCCTGAACGCACCGGCACGGCTCGCGCCCGGCGCCCGGCGGGCCACCGTGACGGACACACCGCACCCGTCTGCCGGCGACTCCGACGCGCACCGGTGCCCGAACGCACCGAAGCCCCGGTCCATCAGGACCGGGGCTTCGGTGAGGTGCGGAGGCGGAGGGATTTGAACCCTCGATGGGGTGTAAGCCCCAAACCGCATTAGCAGTGCGGCGCCATAGACCGGACTAGGCGACGCCTCCAGCACACCTTCGCGTACGAAGGTGCGTGCAGATGATGACACAGGCGCGGGGCCGGTCACCAATCCGCTCCCAACGGTACAAGGAGCCGGGGCCACAGGGCAAAGGCTTAAGCACGCAACGTCCGAGCGGGAATGTCGTTGGTGAGGCGTACGACGTACGGACGACCTGGAGTGCCCCATGCTGCGTCTCGCCGCCTTCGCCGTCACCTCCGCCCTGGCCGCCGCGGCTGCCGGACCGCTGCCGCCCCTGCCCCTGGGACGGCTGCTGGCCGCGCCCGACCGGCTCACCATCGAGATCTCCCAGAGCGGCAACCGCCTCGTCGACGGCACGCACCGACTGGAGTGCCACCCCGTCGGCGGCGACCACCCCTTCGCCGAGCAGGCCTGCGACCGTCTCGACACCCTGTCCAAGCGGGGCAAGGACCCCTTCGCCGAGCCGGACTCCAGGAACTGCTCCTTCCAGTACGGCGGGTCGGCCGTCGCCCGCATCACCGGAACGTGGCGCGGCGAAAAGGTGGACAGCACCTTCCAGCGCAGGAACGGATGCGACATCGCCCGGTGGAAGAACCTGGAACCTGTGCTTCCGGGGGAGCATTCCTGACCTGGGACGATGCGGCGGATGCCCGCTTTCCCCCGCACATCCGCCACCTCGCGGCAGGGCGGTGCCCTTAGACTCCTCCCGTGACATGCCGGTAGTCGTGGTCAGGGAGGAAGCTCGTCGTGAGCAGCAGGCCATCCCGAGGCGCTGCTCGCCTCGCAGCAATACTCGACGCGCTCCCGGACGCGCTGTTGCTCGTCAACGCCAACGGCACGGTCGTCAACGCCAATTCGATCGCCCTCGAGGTCATGGAGAGCCCCGGCACCGGGCTCGTCGGCCGAGGGGTGCTCGACCTCCTGCCGGAGTTCGACTCCAAGCAGATCCCCGGTTCGATGCGCCGCCCCGGCGACCGCGAAGAGGGCCGCTCCCGGCCGAAACGGATGATCGCGCGCCGCACCGACGGCAGCGAGTTCCCCGTCGAGGTCACCAGCGCCCACCTCGACGGCCGTGACGCCTACCGCGAGCCGCAGCCCTACACCGGCGACGAACTGCTGATGCTCGTCGTCCGGGACCTCTCCGAGACCGTGGACACCGAGGCCGAGCTGGCCCGCTCCCAGCGGCAGACGGAGATGATCCTGCGCGCCGCCGCCGAGGGCGTCGTGGGTACGGACACCGAGGGCCGCGTCGTCCTCGTCAATCCGGCCGCCGCGCAGATCCTCGGCTACCGCGCCACCGACCTCGGCAACCGCGAACTGCACGGGCTGATCCAGCACTCGCGCGCCGACGGCTCGCCCTTCCCCTTCGACGAGTCCCCGCTCGCCGACACCCTGCGCAGCGGGCGCAAGCACCGGGTCCGCGGCCAGGTGCTGTGGAACAAGGCCGGGCAGCCCGTCGCCGTGGACCTCACCACCTCGCCCGTACGGGACGGGGAGCTGCTCGTTGGCGCGGTGATGACCTTCACCGACCGCCGCCCGTACGACGCCCTCGCGGCGCGCCACGCCCAGCTGCTGGCCGTCCTCAAGGACTCCCTGCGCGGTCCGCTGGAGGAACTGCGCGGGGAGCTGGCCACGCTGGCCGCCGACGACGGGGGACAGCTGTGGCCGGAGGCCAACCAGCTGCTGCACCATCTCGCCGCCGGCTACTCGCGCATGACCACGCTCGTGGACAACGTGCTGGAGTACCAGCGCCTGGACGCGGGCAGCGACAAGCTCAAGAAGAAGAACGTCCTCATCAACACGGTCGTCGCGGCGGGCGTCGACGGCGCGGTCGAGCTGATCGGCCCCGGGCGGGCGCAGTTCGCCGTCCATGCCCCGACGATCGAGGCCGAGGTGGACGCGGAGCGGATCGCGGCCGCCCTCGCGCACCTGATCACGGATGTCGCCGGGGTGGACGCCACCGGCAAGACCGCCCAGGGCAACGGGTACGGCGACTCCACGATCGTGGTGGCCGCGGCCCAGCGGGGCGATGTCGTACGGATCGAGGTGCGCGGCCCCTACGAGGGCGGCAACCCGGTGCACGAGCCGATCGTGCGGGGCATCGTCACCGCCCACGGCGGGGTGCTGCAGACGGTCGAGGTGCCCGGCGCGCCCGGCGGGGCGTACGTGCTGGAGCTGCCGCTGGGTTCGGGCGCCGGGACGGTGACCCTGCCGGAGCCGGAACAGCAGCCCGCCCCGGAGCCCGAGGCCGCCCCCGCGACGGTCTCCGGCGGCCGGCGGGGCCGGCGCGGGGTCGACGCCTTCCTGGAGGACGAGGCCGCCGCGGCGAAGGCCGCCGGGGCGCGCGAGGGCGCGGGCGCGCTCGCGCTGCCGTCGGGGCGTCGCCGCGTGGAGGGCGAAGCCCCCGCGCAGGGCGTCGTGTCCGGGCCGGCGGAACTGGCGCAGTCCCCGGTGAACCCGGCGGGGCTCGGTACCGGGCGCCGACGCGGCCGCGACGGCGATGACACCCCGCAGGACCGGCCGGTGCCCCCGCAGGGCACCGCCATGCCCGCGCTGCCGCCCGTACCGACGGTGCCCCCGGTCCCGGTGACCGAACACCCGGCGGGCCGCCGCCGGGCGCTGGGGCCGGCCGGGGCGGCCGCACAGCCCGCGGGCCCGGTGCCGGCGGCCGGGATCCCGGCTCCCGCCGCGCCCCGCCCTGTCGCCCCCGAGGGTGGTTTCGCCCTGCCGGCCGGGCCCGCCGCGGGTTCCGCTTCCGCCGAGGCCGACTCCGACGGCGCGGGCGGGCGCCGTGGCCGGCGGGTGCTCGGGGCACCCTCGGCCCCCGAGCCGCCGGAGCCGGCGACCGGTGCGGAGCCCGGGCCTCCGACCGGGCGGCGGCGTGCCCTGCCCTCGACTCCCGCCTGGCCGGTTCCCGCGGCCCGCACCGCCCCCGATGCCGGAGCAGCCCCCGGGCAGCCCTCGGTCCCGGGTGCCCGCCGGCCCGGCGAGGGCCCGGCGAACGGGGCGCAGCCGATCAGCGTGCGCGCTCTGGGCACCCTGGGCCAGGGCATCTCCGTGGACCCGGCCGCCGCGGGCACGGAAGGTTCCGGTTCCGGTCGGCGCCGTCGCCTCGCCGAACCCGCGCCCCAGGGGCGGGCCTTCGCCATAGGGGCGCCCGAGGCGGGCGCCGCCGAGGGTCCGGAGCCGCTGGACGGCCCCGGGGGTGCGGTCGAGGTGGTCAACCGGCCCGTACCGCAGCCCGTGGACGACGAGCTGCCGCCTGAGCCGCTGGACAACCCGCGCCGGCTGCTGGTGTGGCCGGCGCCGGACGCGCAGACGCAGCAGGCGTTGAGCGAGCGCGGCTACCGTCCGGTGATCGTGCACTCGCGCGAGGAGGTGGACGCGCAGATCGCGGCGTTCCCCGCCGCGCTGTTCGTCGACCCGCTCACCGGGCCGATCACCCGGACGGCCCTGCAGTCCCTGCGCCAGGCCGCGGTGGCCGCCGAGGTGCCCGTGCTGGTGACGGCCGGGCTGGGACATGCCACGCGCGAAGCGGCGTACGGCGCCGATCCCGCTGTCCTCCTCAAGGCGCTCGCGGCGCGCGACAGCGAGCAGCACCCGTCCCGGGTCCTGCTGATCGAGGAACACGACGAGATCGCCACCGCGCTGACCGCCGCGCTGGAGCGGCGCGGCCTCCAGGTCGCCAGGGCGGGCGCGGACACCGACGCCGTGGAGCTGGCGACCCGGATGCGGCCCAACCTGGTGGTCATGGACCTGATGCAGGTCCGTCGCCGGCGGGCCGGGATCGTGGACTGGCTGCGCGGGCACGGACTGCTGAACCGCACCCCGCTGGTCGTCTACACGACCGCCGGGATCGGTCCGGCCGACCTGCCGCGGCTGGCCTCGGGCGAGAGCGTGCTGTTCCTCGCCGAGCGGGCCACCACCGCCGACGTGCAGGGCCGCATCGTGGACTTGCTGGCCAAGATCGGGACCAACTAGCGATCCTGGCCCCATGGCCATCACCGACACGTCCGAGCGTCCCGTTCCCGCCGACAACGGGGAGGTCAACCTGCTCATCGCCCGGCAGGTGGAGCCCGGCCACGAGGAGACGTTCGAGGCCTGGGCCCACGGGATCCTGGAGACGGCCGCCGCGTTCCCCGGGCACCTCGGGTACGGGCTGTTCCGGCCCGCCACCGAGGGCGGGCCGTGGTTCCTGGTGCACCGCTTCCGCGACCAGGCGGCCTTCCAGCGCTGGCAGGACTCCTCCGAGCGGGCCCAGTGGTTCTCGAACTGCCTGGGGCACCACCACACCGAGATAGCCCGCCGTGAACTGCACGGCATGGAGACCTGGTTCGCCAAGCCGGGTACGACCCGGCCCGCGCCGCCCCGCTGGAAGATGGTGATCAGCTCGGGGCTGGCCATCTTCCCGATCTCGCTGGCGGGCAACGCGCTGCTCGGGCCGTACCTGGTGGACCTGCACTTCGTGGTGCGGACGGCCGCCTTCGCGGTCGTCTTCAGCACCCTGATGACCTACGTGGCCATGCCCGCCGTCAGCCGGCTGCTGCGGGCATGGCTCACGCGCGGCTGATCCGGCGGGACGGGTCGGCTAGCCGAGCGTGGTGACGTCCAGCTCGCCGTCGGCGTACTGCTTGCGGATCACCTTCTTGTCGAACTTGCCGACGCTCGTCTTCGGCACGGCACCGACGATCGCCCAGCGCTCCGGGAGCTGCCACTTGGCGATCGACTGGGCGAGGAACCCGCGCAGTCCGGCGTAGTCCACGGTCGCGCCGTCCTTGAGGACGACGGTGGCCAGCGGGCGTTCGCCCCACTTCTCGTCCGGGACGGCGACGACCGCCGCCTCGGCCACCTCGGGGTGGGCCATCAGGGCGTTCTCCAGGTCAACGCTCGAAATCCACTCGCCCCCGGACTTGATGACGTCCTTGGCCCGGTCGGTGAGGGTGAGGAAGCCGTCGGGGCTGATCACGCCGACGTCCCCGGTCTTGAGCCAGCCGTCCGCGCTGAACTTGTCCTCGGGGCGGTCCGGTTCCCCGGCCGCGCCGCCGTAGTACGAGGCGGCGATCCAGTTGCCGCGGACTTCCAGCTCGCCGGCGGACTCGCCGTCCCAGGGGAGACGGTCGCCGTTGGGCCCCACGAGACGGGCTTCGACGCCGGCCGGGAAGCGGCCCTGGGTGACCCGGTACGGCCACTCCTCCTCGGCACTCAGCCCGGCCGGCGGGTGCGCCATGGTGCCCAGCGGCGAGGTCTCCGTCATGCCCCACGCGTGGCAGAGGCGGACGCCGAGCTTGTCGTAGGCCTCCATCAGCGAGGGCGGACAGGCTGCTCCGCCGATGGTGACCTGCTTCATCGAGGTCAGGTCGCGGGGGCGGGCGGTGACCTCGGCGAGCAGCCCCTGCCAGATGGTGGGGACGGCCGCGGCGTGCGTGGGCTTCTCCCGCTCGATCATCTCGGCGAGCGGGCCCGGCTGGAGGAACCGGTCCGGCATCAGCATGTTGATACCGGTCATGAAGGTGGCGTGCGGCAGTCCCCAGGCGTTCACGTGGAACTGCGGGACGACGACCAGCGAGGTGTCCCGGTCGGTGAGGCCCATCGACTCGGCCATGTTGACCTGCATGGAGTGCAGGTAGATGGACCGGTGGGAGTAGACGACGCCCTTGGGGTCGCCGGTGGTGCCGGAGGTGTAGCACATGGCCGCGGCCTGGCGCTCGTCCAGCTCGGGCCAGTCGTAGTGCTCGGAGCGGCCTTCCAGGAGTTCCTCGTACTCGTGCACCTGGACGCCGAGGCCGTCGAGGGCGGAGCGGTCGCCGATACCCGAGACCACGACGTGCTCGACGGTGGGCAGGTGCGGCAGCAGCGGGGCCAGCAGCGGCAGCAGGGTGCCGTTGACCAGCACGACCTTGTCGGCGGCGTGGTTGGCGATGAAGACCAGCTGCTCGGGGGGCAGACGCAGATTGAGCGTGTGCAGGACGGCGCCCATGGACGGAATCGCGAAGTAGGCCTCGACGTGTTCCGAGTTGTTCCACATGAGCGTGGCGACGGGGTCGTCCTGCCGGACTCCGAGCTCGTCACGCAGGGCGTTGGCGAGGCGGGTGGCGCGGGCACCGATCTCGGCGAAGCTGCGGCGGTGCGGCTCGGCCTCCCCGGTCCAGGTCGTGACCTGGGACTTCCCGTGGATCGTCATCCCGTGCTGCAGTATGCGGGTGACGAGGAGTGGTACGTCCTGCATGGTGCTCAGCAAAGCGTCCTCCCGGTGAGCGCTGCGGCGCTGCGGCGGCTTTAGGGTGCAGCCGATTCTGCGCACGTACCGGTCGGCATGTCACTACCCGGGAGTACAAACAGGGCGGCCGATCATTGTGACCAACCCCTCCCCAGCCGCTGTTTCACGTGAAACAGGCACCGGTTCAAGCGAAACAGCCGCCCGTTCCGCGTCAAAAAGCCAGCCGTTTCACGTGAAACACCAACCCCTTTCCATGGGAAAAGCGGTCCGTTTCACGTGAAACAGCGGCCGGGGCTTCAGCGCACCGGAGTGAGCTCGGGGTCCTCACGCAGCTTGACCAGCGCCCGCGAGACCGCGCTCTTGACCGTCCCGACCGAGACACCGAGCAGCTCGGCGGTCTGCACCTCGCTCATGTCCTCGTAGTAGCGCAGGACGACCATGGCCCGCTGTCGGTCCGGCAGCCGGGTCACCGCGCGCCACATCGCGTCGCGCAGCGCCTGCGCCTCCGCGGGGTCGGTGCCCTCCAGCGCCTCGCTCTCCGGAATCTCGTCACAGACGAACTCGTCGACCTTGCGCTTGCGCCACTGGGAGGTGCGCGTGTTGACCAGGGCCCGCCGGACATAGCCGTCCAGGGCCCGGTGGTCCTCGATGCGGTCCCAGGCGACATAGGTCTTCGCCAGAGCCGTCTGGAGCAGGTCTTCGGCGTCACAGGGGTTGGCGGTGAGGGAGCGCGCGGTACGCAGGAGGACGGTGCCACGGGTCCGGACGTACGCCGAGAACGACGGGTACGGCGTCGGATTCGAGGCGAGCGTGCACACAGGCGTGGTCATGGCTCCACGCTAGAAGCGGCGCGTCCTCCTGGGATCGGCCCCAAGTGCCGAAGCTGGATCCCTCTCAGGTTGTACGGCCGGGCCGCGCCCCACCTCCTGAAGGTGGAGGGCCCTGCCCCACCACCGGGACCGGAGTCAGTTCCCGGTGCCGAGGATCAGGCCGGAGGTCGGCACCCCCGTACCGGCCGTGACCAGGACCTGCTCTGCTCCCCGGAGCTGGTTGACGGAGGTGCCGCGCAGCTGGCGGACGGCTTCGGCGATCCCGTTCATGCCGTGCAGGTACGCCTCCCCGAGCTGTCCGCCGTGGGTGTTGAGGGGGAGCGCTCCTGCCGCCGTGAAGTCGGCGGCCTCCCCCGGGCCGCAGAAGCCGAACGCCTCCAGCTGCATGAGGACGAAGGGGGTGAAGTGGTCGTAGAGGATGCCCACGTCGATGTCCGAGGGCCGCAGCCCGCTGGTCCGCCACAGCTGGCGGGCTACCACGTCCATCTCGGGCAGACCGGTGAGGTCGTCGCGGTAGAAGGAGGTCATTGCCTCCTGGCGGCGGCCGGCGCCCTGCGCGGCCGCGGTGATCACGGCGGGTTTCTGGCGCAGGTCACGGGCCCGCTCCGCCGTGGTGACGACGAGGGCCTGACCGCCGTCGGTCTCCTGGCAGCAGTCCAGCAGCCGCAGCGGTTCGACGATCCAGCGCGAGGCCGCGTGGTCGGCGAGGGTGATGGGTCTGCCGTGGAAGTAGGCGGCGGGGTTGTTCGCGGCGTACTTCCGGCCGGTGACCGCGACGTGGCCGAAGGCCTCGGGGGTGAGGCCGTAGGCGTGCAGGTAGCGCTGGGCGGCCATGGCCACCCAGGACGCCGGGGTGAGCAGGCCCCACGGCAGCGACCAGCCGAGGGCCGCGCCCTCCGCCGAGGGTTCGCGCTGCTGGACGCCGGAGCCGAAGCGGCGGCCGGAGCGCTCGTTGAAGGCGCGGTAGCAGACCACGACCTCGGCGACTCCGGTGGCGACGGCGAGAGCGGCCTGCTGGACGGTGGCGCACGCCGCGCCGCCGCCGTAGTGGATGCGGGAGAAGAAGGAGAGTTCCCCGATGCCGGCCGCCTGGGCCACGGTGATCTCGGGGCTGGTGTCCATGGTGAAGGTGACCATGCCGTCGACGTCGGCGGGGGTGAGTCCGGCGTCGTCGAGGGCGGCATGCACCGCCTCGACGGCGAGCTTCAGCTCGCTGCGGCCCGAGTCCTTGGAGAACTCGGTCGCGCCGATGCCGGCGATGGCGGCCCGGCCGCCGAGGTCGTCGCGGGTGCGGACGCTCATGCCCCCGCCCCCAGGCTGACGGTCACGGTGCCGGTGACGTGGCGGCCGATGCGGTTGGTTCCGACGACCCGGATCTCGGCGGTGTCCCCCTCTACGGCGGTGACCGTGCCCGTGAGGGTCATGGTGTCGCCCGGGTAGTTGGGGGCTCCGAGGCGGATGGCGACCTTGCGCAGGACCGCGCGCGGGCCGAGGTGGTCGGTGATGTAGCGGCCGACCAGGCCATTGGTGGTCAGGATGTTCATGAAGATGTCCGGGGACCCCTTCGCGCGGGCGAGCTCCGCGTCGTGGTGCACGTCCTGGTAGTCGCGGGAGGCGATCGCGCCCGCCACGATCAGGGTGCGGGTGACCGGGATCTCCAGCGGCGGCAGCGCGTCGCCGACGTTCATGCGTGTTCCCCCTCGGATATGAGCGCGCCCAGTTCGGCCAGCAGCTCGCTGCCGCAGCCCAGGTAGGCGTCCAGCTGGCGGCCCCACAGGAAGTGCCGGTGGACGGGATGGTCGAGGTCGGCGCCCATCCCGCCGTGCAGGTGCTGGCCGGCGTGGACGACCCGCTTGCCCGCCTCGGAGGCCCACCAGGCCGCCGTGAGGGCGTGGTCGTGGGCCGGGAGGCCCTCGTCGATCCGCCAGGCCGCCTCGTACGCGGTGACCCGGATCGCCTCCGTGTCCATGTGGGCGTCGGCCGCGCGGAGCATGACTCCCTGGTTCGTGGACAGCGGCCGGCCGAACTGCTCACGGGTGGAGGTGTGTTCCACGGCCCGCGCCAACGATCCCGCGCAGACCCCGGCCTGGAGTCCGGCGAAGGCGGTGCGGGCGGCGTCCAGTACCCCGTCGTAGGCCTCCGGGCCGCCGAGCCGCTCCGCCCGCGCCCCGTCCAGGGCGAGGGTCCCCGCCGACCAGGGCGCGGTTGTCTCCACCGGCCGGGCGGTGACGCCGGGCGCGTCCGTTCGTACGAGCCACAGGGACCGGCCGGTGGCGGGGACCAGCACATGCGTGGCATCGCGCAGCCAGGGCACGACGGGCGTGGTGCCGGTGAGGCGGCCGTCGGGGGTGGCGGTGAACCGGCCGCGTTCCGGGAAGGCGCCGGTGGCCACGGCCTCGCCGGAGCCGAGTGCGGGCAGCAGCCGGGCCCGCTGTTCGGGGCTGCCGTGCGCGGCCACGGGCAGGACGCCGTACGCGCAGGTGGCGGCGTACGGGACCTGTGCGGTGGAGCGGCCCTGCTCCTCCAGCAGGAGCACCAGGCCGAGGAGGCCGACGTCCTCGACGGCGGCGGTCAGTCCGGCGGAGGTCAGGGCCTTCCAGAGCTCGGCGTCGCTGCCGGTGCCGGCGGCGGCGAGGCGTTCGTGGGTGGCCAGGTCGTGGAAGATCCTGGCGGCCAGACCGGCCGCGGCGGTCTGTTCCTCGGTGGGGTGGAAGTCCATGTCAGCCGGCCTCTCCGCGGAAGACGGGCAGTTCGAGCGAGTCGTCGACGCGCAGGAACTCCAGCTGGACGGGCAGGCCGATGCGGACCTTGTCGTAGGGGACGCCGGTGATGTTGCTGATCATGCGTACGCCCTCGGCCAGTTCGACCAGGGCCACCGCGTAAGGGCGCCCCGCGTCGGCGGGATCCTCGTGCGCGGTGAAGGCGGGGAAGGGCGGGTGGTGCATGACCACGTACGAGAAGACCGTGCCGGCGCCGCTCGCCTCGACGGTGTCCCAGTCGGGGGAGGAGCAGGCGTTGCAACCGGGCAGCCAGGGAAAGCGCGGGGTCGCGCAGGCGGTGCAGCGCTGGATCAGCAGTTTGTGCTCGCGGACCCCGTCCCAGAAGCCCTGGTTGTCGCGGTTGATCACGGGGCGCGGGCGGGACGGGGCCCCGGAGCGGCCGCGTTCGGGCGGTGCCGCCGGGGCGTACTTCAGGATGCGGAAGCGGTGGGTGCCGGCGGGTTCGCCGTTCGCGCGGACGTCCATCCGGGTCGTCACGAAGTGGCCGGTGCCCAGCCTGGTCGTCTTGCGCGGCGAGACCGACTCGATCACGGCGTCGAAGGTCACCTCGTCGCCCGGGCGCAGCGGGCGCAGGTACTCCTGCTCGCAGTCGGTGGCGACCACGGAGGTGCAGCCCTGGCCGTCGAGGAGGGCGAGCAGCTCGTCGTAGGCGGAGGAGCGGTCGGTGTGACCGGAGAGGCCCCCCATCGTCCAGGCCTGCAGCATGGTGGGCGGGGCGATGGCGTCGGGTCCGGTGTAGGCGGGATGGGTGTCGCCCATCGCCTCGCACCAGTGGCGGATCATCGCCTCGTTGACGGCGTCCTTGGCCCGGCCGGCGGTGGCGGCGGGCCGCCCCTCGAAGGCCTTGAGCCGCTCGTGGAACCGGTCGCTCTCCCGGCCGGTCATCGCTTCCTCCCCTTCATTCCGAGCCGCATCGTGGCGACGATCTCCCGCTGGACCTCGCTGACCCCTCCGCCGAAGGTGTTGATCTGGGCGGCGCGGTTCATCCGCTCCAGCTCGCCGCCGGCGAAGGCCTGCGGGCCGCGTACGAGGGCCTCCTCGCCCACCGCCTCCTGACAGATCCGGTACACCTCCACGGTGGACTCGGTGCCGAGGAACTTCACTCCGCTGGCGTCGCCCGGGGCGAGGGTGCCCGCTGCGACGTCCTGGACGAGGCGCCAGTTGAGGAGGCGTACGGCGGCCAGCCGGGCGTGTGCCTCGGCGAGCCGGGACCGCACCCAGGGGCGGTCGGCCGGGCGCTCGCCGGTGGCGGGGTCCCGGGTGCGGGCGTGGCGCAGCGCCTGCTCGTAGAAGTCCTCGGCCTGCATCCCGATGGCGGCGAGGGCGACCCGTTCGTGGTTGAGCTGGTTGGTGATCAGGCCCCAGCCGCCGTGTTCGGGGCCGACGAGGTTGCCCTCGGGGACCCGGATGCCGTCGTAGTACGTCGCCGTGGTGGTGAGGCCGCCGACGGTTTCGATCGGGGTCCAGGCGAAGCCGGGGCTGTCGGTGGGCACCAGGATGATCGATATGCCCTTGTGCTTGGGGGCCTGCGGGTCGGTGCGGCAGGCCAGCCAGATCCAGTCGGCGTTCTGGGCGTTCGAGGTGAAGACCTTCTGTCCGTCGATCACCCATTCGCCGCCGTCGCGGACGGCCCTGGTGCGCAGTGCGGCCAGGTCGGTGCCGGCCTCGGGTTCCGAGTAGCCGATGGCGAAGACGGTCTCGCCCCGCAGGATCCGGGGCAGGAAGTAGTCCTTCTGGTGCTGGGTCCCGTACTTCATGAGGGTGGGGCCGACGGTGTTGAGGGTGACCATGGAGACGGGGGCGCCGGCCCGGTAGGCCTCGTCGAAGAAGACGAACTGCTCGTCGGACCCCCGGCCCCGGCCTCCGTACTCGACGGGCCAGCCGAGGCCGAGCAGCCCGTCGGCGCCGATGCGGCGCAGCAGTGCGCGCTGGGCGGCCGGGTCTTCGGGCACTCCGCCGGGAAGCAGGTTCCGGAAGTACGCGCGCAGTTCGGCGCGCAGTCGTGCCTGGCCTTCGGACGGGGCGAGGTGCACGGTGCTGGCCTCCCGGCATCACATCGGACGAATAAAACTGACTGTCCGTCAGGTTCACTGCTGGTGTCAAGGTCGCGGCAGCCGGGGGGCGGTACGCGCACGAGGGCGCCCACGGGGGTGCCGCCTACCGCCAGGGGAGGAAATACGAGCCGTTGTCGGCCGAGGCGACCCCGCCGAAGAGGGCGAGGGGGAGCGAGGAGGCGGCGAGCGATGAGGCGGGCGGTACGAATGCTTGCCACGTCTGCGTTGCCCCTGCTGCCCCACGCGGCGCACCCGCATCGTGCGAAACCCTTCGCGCGTATGAGGCGAATCGTTTCGCCAAACCGGCCCGCTCCGGACATGCCGAAAAGGGCCGCTCCGTCCGGGAACCCCAACGTCTCCCGGCCCTGCGGCCCTGCCGTACCCGACTTCACACCCCGGTACGCCCCAAACGAACGCCGGTGCGACCCCCTGCGCCCCACTCCCGGAGGCGCTGCGCGGCGCGCACGCGCCGCATCATGCCGTTCCCGCTGATCGCGCCGGTCCTGCTGCCCGTCCTGGCTCCCCCTACCGGCAGCCCCTGCTGCCGCTCCCCGCTAGGCGGCGAGGGAGAGCCGGCCCCGGTCAGCGACGGGAACGGGGGCCGCGACGGTAGCGGCGGCGGCATCGGGGGCGAGGGCCGGGGCGGCGGCGGGCGCGGCAGCGGCGGCGAGGGACGCGGCGGTGGTCGAGCGCCGGACGGACGGGGTCTTGCCGTGGGCCTCGGCCCGGATCCGCTGCTTGATCGTCGGCGGGAGCGAACCGCCCCGCATCATCGCCCGCCACGTCCGCCGCGCCACCACGCCCGGCCGCCGGCGCACCGCCGGAGCCACGGGGGCGACGACCGCTTCACCGGCGGCGACCCGGGCCGCCTTCCCACCGAGACCGAATGCGGCCAGGAGCGCCACGAGCGCGGCGAGGACGGTGGTCCAGATCGAGGCGATGCTGCGGTGCGTCATGACGGGCCCTCCATTGCGGGATGTTCCGACGGGCGGATCTGCATACATTCGTCATGATGTGGCCGCAACCGCACGACCCCCACCACGCGCGCCGATCTTCCGACAAACACCACCCGGAAGGCCCAGGGCCGGCCGCCCCGCCCTGACGGGGCCAGCACCTCACACCGAAGGGGCGCCCCGGAATCGGGACGCCCCTTCTTGGTCAGCGCGTGCGCTGAGGTGTGGCGGTGGGTGTGGGATTTGAACCCACGGTGACTCGCGCCACGACGGTTTTCAAGACCGTTCCCTTAGGCCGCTCGGGCAACCCACCTGGCCGGTACAGAGTACCGGGATGTGGGGGTGGGTGGGGTGGGTGTTGCGGGCGGCCGGGTCAGGAGGTCTGGGCCTTGTCGTAGGCCGCCTTCGCCTCGTTGCCGAAGTAGGGCCCGAACATCGTGTTGGGCAGGAAGGTGTAGCCGAAGCTGTTCACCGAGACCTGGGTGCCGAGGCCCGTGGACTCGTTGAAGTCCTGGAACCAGGGGCCGCCGCTGGAGCCGCCCGTCATGTTGCACGCCATGCTGTGGTCCTTGGTCAGCAGGAAGTCCTTGCCCGTGTTGGCGCTGCAGTAGACGAGCTTGGTGCCGTCGTAGGGCGCGGCCGCGGGGAAGCCGAAGGAGTACATCCGCTTGTTGTAGCCACCGTTGAACAGGAGGCCCTGGGCGCCGACGACCTGGCTGAGCTTCTGGCCGTTCAGGGGGGCGACGACGGCGAGGCCGACGTCCATGTTCATGTCCTCGTTCGCCGCCCACTGGTCGGTGGCGAAGGTCTTGGTCGCCGGCCACTGGCCGTACGGGGCGTTGCCGTTGTCGTACGCCGGCACGAAGATCCAGTTGGTGTGCCAGGCCCCCTGGTACTTCACGCAGTGGCCGGCGGTGATCACGGTGCTGCCGTTCTGGCTGGTGATCGAGTCGCCGGAGCAGGAGCCCGTGCGGCCCTGGAAGGTGAAGAACACCCGGCCCGAGGTCCTCACCACGGCCCCGCCGCCCGTCCAGGCTCCGCCGGCCTGCGGGAACGCCATGACGGACGTGGGTGAGGTCGGGGGTATCCGGGTGGGGAGGGCCGTCGTCATGGGCGCCGTCGTCATGGGCGCCTTCGCCGTGGGCGCCGTACGCGTGCCGCCCGGGGCTGCCGTCAGGTCGAGCGGGGTGGCCTGACGCATCCGCTCGGCGGTCCAGAAGCCGGGGGTCTGCACGGGCCGGTACGAGGAGGGCGATTCGGCGGCCGCCGAGGGGGAGGCCGCCGTCAGGGCGCCCGCGAGCAGGGCGCCCGCGGCGAGGAGGACGGATGCCGCCGTGCGATGACGATTCACGCAGACTCCTTCTGCCGTGCCCGTGCCGGAGCGGCCCGGGCAGGGGTGGGGGTGAAGAGCTGTCGGTGCGGATCGGCTGTTCGACTTGCGGGGGCAGAGTCCCACGGGTTCCCGGAGATGTCAGCGGGCAGTCCGGACGTTCGGTCGGTTCCGGCCACGAAATGGCCAACTCGCCCCGCATGCCACCGTCATGTGGTCGCGAGGACCCCCGCGTACGAGACCCCCGCCACCACCACCCAGGCCCCGAGCCCGAGCACTGCCGCGCGCCCGCCGGTACGGGCCAGGGTCGGCAGGTGGACCGCGCTGCCCAGCCCGAACAGCGCCGCCGCCAGCAGGGCCTCCTGCGCCGTGTGGGCCCAGTCCAGTGCCGCGCCCGGCAGCAGACCCGTCGCGCGCAGTGCGGCCGCCGCCAGGAACCCGGCGACGAACAGCGGCACCGGAGCCGGACGCCGTCCCGAGGACGTGCGTACGCCGCGCCGCCGGGCCCGCATCGAGAGGGCCACCGCCGCCACCAGCGGGGCGAGCAGGGCCACCCGCATCAGCTTGACCAGCACCGCGTCGCCGAGCGCCCCGGGACCCGCGGTCTGGGCCGTCGCCACCACCTGGCCGACATCGTGGACGCTCGCCCCCACCCACCGCCCGAAGGCCGGGTCGGAAAGTCCCAAGGGCCCTTGGAGGAGCGGGAGTACCGCGATGGCCAGGGTCCCGCACAGGGTGACCAGCGCCACCGAGGCGGCCACGTCCTCCTCGTCGCTGCCGGAGACCTCGCTCACCGCGCCGATGGCCGAGGCCCCGCAGATCGAGTACCCGGTGGCGATCAGCAGGGGCTGGTCCCCCGGGAGCCCCAGGCGGCGGCCGAGCCAGACCGTGCCGAAGAAGGTGGCGGCGACCACCGCGCCCACCATGGCCACCGTCGACCAGCCCAGCCGCAGCACCTGGTCCAGGCCCAGACCGAGGCCCAGCAGGACGATGCCGATCCGCATCAGCCGCCGGCCGGCCAGGGACAGGCCCGGGCGGGCCGGTCCGCGCACGACGGTCCGTACGCTGGGAAGGTGGGCCACCGCGATCCCGAGCACCACCGAGGCGGTCAGCATCGGCACACCGGGGAGCAACCGGTGCACACCCCATGCCACCAGCGCACCGGCGGCGGCCATCCCCAACCCCGGCCAGGCGGTGGGTGTTTCACGTGAAACATGGCGGACCGCCTCGCTCCGGGGGCGGTGGAGGAGGGCCATCAGTCGACGGGGAGCGTGTAGACGCGGCGGATGCTGCTGCCCAGGCGGGAGACGTCGGCACCGTAGACGTGGATCGATATCGCCTTGTCGGTGCAGGAGTTGCGCACCTTGTGGATGTCCCCGGGCGGCGCGAAGCCGCAGACCTCGCCCTGGGCGTTGACCACGTCCTCGGTGGCCACCAGGCGGGCGGCGTCCGCGCCGGGTGCGAGCCGGTAGCGGCGCTCGCTCTCCTCGCCCTGGTGCACACCGGCCACGCACCACGAGACGTGGTCGTGGATACAGGTCTCCTGGCCTGGCATCCAGACCAGGGCCACGACCGAGAAGCTGCCGTCGTGCTCGGCGTGCAGGATGTGCTGACGGTAGCGCTCCGGGTCACCCTCCTGCTGCTCGGCGGTCAGCAGGTCGGCCGTGCCCAGGTGCGGGGCGAGCCGCTCACCGACCAGGTAGGCGGTCAGGTCGGGGGCCAGACCCCGGTCGACGACGCTGCGGATCTCACTGACGAGGGCGGCCATCCTCGTGGTCGTGCGGGCCGGCGTGGTGGTGGTCATACAGGCAGCGTCCGTCGGCGCATCCATCACGTCCAACGACAGTTGTGACCTGAAATCCCAAGCACAGCTTATGGATCCGACGGGCGGGGAATCCTCGGGTCAGGGCGGGGGAACCATCGAGTCAGCAGCCGACGCGGTTGGACGCGGCCCTCTTCAGCTCGTCGAGCACCACCGCCGTAGCCGGTATCCGCAGGTGGTCGCGGTAGACGTACGCGGCGATGTGGCGGCGGGCGGCCGGCTCCAGCACCCGCCCGCAGACCCGGCTGAGGGAGAGAGAGGGGAGCACCAGGGCGGGCATCATCGCCACGCCCAGACCCTGTGCGACCAGGCTCTGGACCACCAGGTTGTCGTCGGTCGCGAAGCGGATGTCGGGTACGAATCCCAGCTCGGCGCACTCGTGCAGCAGGTTCGCGCGGCAGCGCGGGCAGCCCGCTATCCAGCGCTCCTCGGCGAGGTCGGCGAGGTGAACGGCCCGGCGGCGGGCGAGCGGGTGGCCGGTCGGCAGCAGCACCGTGAGCTGGTCCTCCAGCAGCCTGACCTCGGCCACCTCCTCCGGGATCTCCTCGTGCAGGCCGGGGTAGGTGAAGGCGAGGGTGATGTCGCACTCCCCCCTCTGGAGCCGGCGCAGGGACTCCGGGGGCTCGCCTTCCAGCAGCTCGACCTGGACGCCGGGGTGGTCCTTCGCGAGGCCGCTGAGGGCTTCCGGGACGAGCGTGACATTGGCGCTGGGGAATCCGCAGACCCGCACCCGGCCGGTACGCAGCCGCGTGTACGCCTTCAGCTGGGCCTCGGCGGCGGAGAGGCTGCCGAGGATGGACTCGGCGTGCCGGGCCAGGGACTCACCGGCCTCGGTGAGCTTCATCCGGCGGCCGACGCGGGTGAACAGCGGGGTGCCGACGGCGCGTTCGAGCGCCTTCATCTGCTGGGTGATCGCGGGCTGGGTGTAGCCCAGGACGCGAGCGGCCGCCGAGTACGAGCCCGCGGCGACCACTTCGTGGAATGTCCGTATGTGCCGTGAATCGAACACGAGCGAAGCATAAGCAGATATTGGGAGGGACCGTAGGCGGAATCCCGGCCACGGCCCCTCCCATCAAGCCACTGTCGAGCGGCTCCTCGCCGCTTCGTCCGCTCGTCCGCGGCTGCTCGCGGCTACTTGTCGCCGACGCGCGAGCCGAGCGTGATGTCGACCGTGGTCGGCTTGCCGGCGCGCAGGTAGGTCAGCTTCACCGTGTCGCCCGGCTTGTACGTCCAGATCAGGCTGATCAGGGTCCGGCCGCTGTCGACCGGCTTGCCGCCGAACTCGGTGATGATGTCGCCGGGCTTGAGGCCCGCCTTGCCGGCCGGGCCGTTGGGGTCGACCAGCTCGTTCGGGGGCGCGCCCTGCTCGGAGATCTTGGCGCCGTCCACCTTGGACTGGAGGTCCACGGAGACGGAGATCACCGGGTAGACCGGCTTGCCCGTCTTGATCAGGGACTCCGCGACGTTCTTGGCCTGGTTGATGGGGATGGCGAAGCCGAGCCCGATGGAACCGGCCTGGCCGCCGCCGAATCCGCCGTTCCCGGCGGACTGGATAGCCGAGTTGATGCCGATGACCGCGCCGCGGCCGTCGAGCAGCGGTCCGCCGGAGTTGCCCGGGTTGATGGAGGCGTCCGTCTGCAGGGCGCTCATGTACGAGCTCTTGCCGCCGGAGCCGTCCCCGGAGGCCACCGGGCGGTTCTTGGCGCTGACGATGCCGGTGGTGACCGTGTTCGACAGGCCGAAGGGGGCGCCGATCGCGATCGTGGGATCGCCGACCGCGACCTTGTCGGAGTCCCCCAGCGGCAGCGGCTTGAGGCCCGCGGGCGGGTTCTTCAGCTTGAGCACGGCCACGTCGTAGCCCTCGGCCCGGCCCATCACCTCGGCCTCGTACTTCTTGCCGTCGGAGAAGGTCGCGGACAGCTTGCCGCCGTTCGCGGCGGAGGCGACCACGTGGTTGTTGGTGAGGATGTGGCCCTGCTGGTCGTAGACGAAGCCGGTGCCCGTCCCGCCCTCGCCGTCGCCGGCCGAGGCCTCGATGGTGACGACGCTGGGCAGGGCGTTCGCGGCGAGACCCGCGACGGAGCCGGCGTCCCGCTTGACGTCCTTCGGGGTGTTGCCCGCGGTGATGGTGGTGGAGCCGAAGCCGCCGCTGTCGTTCCGCTCGGCCGCCCAGTAGCCGACGCCGCCGCCGACGCCGCCCGCGAGGAGGGCCGCCGCCAGGACGGCCGCCACGAGGCCGCCCTTGCCCTTCGGCTTGGGCGGCGGGGTGCCGTCGGTGGTGAGCGGGGCGCCCCAGGCGCCACCGCCGTGGCCGCCGGTCACACCGTACGCGGGGACCGCGGGCGGCGGCGGGGGCCAGGCTTCGGCGCCGTACGCCGTCTGAGCGGCGGGGGCCTGGGCCTGCGGGTGCCCATAGCCGTAGGCGGGGGGCGCGGAAGGCGGCGCCGCCGGGGTGGGCGGCAGCTGCTGGGTGTGCTCGGCACCCTGCGCGGGGGCGGGGGCCGGGGCCTCCGGAGGCCGGCCGGGCGCACCCTCCGCGGCCACGGCCACGGGCGCGGCCGGGGCGGCCGGAGCCTCGGGCGCGGCCGGAGCCTTCGCCAGGTCGGGGGTGGAGGCGGCCGGCGCGGGGGGTACGGACGGGGCCGCGGGGGGCGTCGGGGCCGCGGTGCCCTCGTTCTCGGTGCTCACAGCGCTCTCTCCTCGTCACACACGGCTTACAGGCTTGCACGGCTGCACAGGCTCTGGGCGTCTAGGCTCTGGTCATATCAGGCGAAACCGGCCCGATGCCCACCTGGCATCGGTCCGACTGAACGTTCGACGTGCCGTACAAGTTCCAGAGTGAAGCCTTTCCCATGACCCGTCAGGGCACTGTAAGCCGGACCTGTGCATCTGCCTCCATCCTTTATATCCGACATATAGGACGCATCCCCAGGACTCACCCCGCCGCCGGAGGCCCCTCGGTGGCACCATGACCGGGTGACCCACGCATTGACGAGCCCCATCCAGGTCGTCGCCCACCGCGGCGCCTCGGAGGACGCCCCCGAGCACACCCTGGCCGCGTACCGGAAGGCCATCGAGGACGGTGCCGACGCCCTCGAATGCGACATCCGGCTGACCGCCGACGGACACCTGGTCCTGGTGCACGACCGCCGCGTGAACCGCACCTCCAACGGCCGCGGCGCCGTGTCCGCCCTGGAGCTCGCCGACCTCGCCGCCCTCGACTTCGGCTCCTGGAAGGACCGCGAGGAGTCCCCCGACTGGGACGCCGACCCCGAGCGCACCTCCGTGCTCACCCTGGAACGGCTGCTGGAGCTGGTCGCCGACGCCGGCCGGCCCGTCCAGCTCGCGATCGAGACCAAGCACCCCACCCGCTGGGCCGGACAGGTGGAGGAGCGCCTCCTCTTCCTCCTCAAGCGCTTCGGGCTGGACGCCCCGCCCGCCGAGGGCCCCCACCCGGTCCGGGTCATGAGCTTCTCCGCCCGCTCCCTGCACCGGGTCCGCGCGGCCGCGCCGACGGTACCGACCGTGTACCTGATGCAGTTCGTCTCGCCGCGGATGCGCGACGGGCGGCTGCCCGCCGGGGTGCGGATCGCCGGCCCGGCCATGCGGATCGTGCGCAACCACCCCGGCTTCATCCGCAAGCTCCAGGCCGCCGGGCACTCCGTACACGTATGGACGGTGAACGCTCCTGAGGATGTTCAGCTATGCGCTGATCTGGGTGTAGAAGCGATCATCACGAACAGGCCACGCCAGGTTCTGTCACAACTCGGGCGCTGACGTCCCGATTTGCCCACCTGTCACACCCGTCCCGCGCGTGACAGGGAGTGCACCGGCGCATCCGCTCCGCGTCCGACGGTCACGAATGCGTCAGGACGGTGTCAGAGGGCCTCGTCACGGCGGTTTCCGGTCCAGGCCATTGGGGCATCCAGACCTTGGCGTGGGGCTAAGGAGGTTCCGGGGGTGGCGTTGGTGATGGCACAAGAAGTGCCCACGTCGTCGTGCATGGACATACGCCATGGTCCTGCGGGCGTGGGTGAGGCGAGACACCGGATGCGCGAACAGCTGCGCATGAGCGGCCTTTCCGAATCGGTCGTGGACGATGCCGAACTGATCCTTTCCGAACTGCTCAGCAACGCCTGCCGGCACGGCAGGCCGCTGGGCCGGCGCGAGATCGGAGACGGGGAGATACGCGCCGCGTGGCGCGTCGACACGGCGGGGCGGCTGACGGTCGAGGTCACGGACGGCGGCGGCCCCACCCGCCCGATTCCGGCCACGCCTTCGGTCACCGCGCACGGCGGCCGGGGGCTGAACATCATCAGCGCCCTGGCCCAGGACTGGGGTGTACGGGACGGAGCGGCGGGTGAGGTCACCGTGTGGGTGATCGTCGCCCGGGGGCCCCGGCACGAGGATTTCGCTACGCGCGTCACTGCCCCGGCGATGGACTTCGTATCGGTCTTCGACGATCTGGATCCGTGAGGCGGGTCCCCGGCGGCCGTCCGGGAGCGCACGCCGACCGTGCTCCCGGCCGCACCCCACCGGTTCCGGCGGTACGAACGGCTAGGCTCGCGCCCAGAGACACCGCCGTACCGCCGCAACCGGGAGACACCCACGATGGCCAAGAAGCGCCCCGCCGCGAAGACCGCGAAGCCCCAGCTCGAGAACGGGGAGATCCCGGTCGTCGGCGCGCGCGAGCCCTGCCCCTGCGGGTCCGGGCGCCGCTACAAGGCCTGCCACGGCGCGGCCGCCTCGCACGCCGCGACCGAGCACGTGCAGCGCCCGTTCGAGGGACTGCCGGGCGAGTGCGACTGGGTGGCGCTGCGCGAGCTCGTCCCCGCGGCCACCGTCCCGCTGACCCTCAAGGGCGGTCTGCCCGAGGGCGTCCCCTCCGTCACCCTGGTGACCGTACTGCCCATGGCCTGGCCGGCGCTGCGGCGCGAGGACGGCTCGGTCCTGCTCGGCCTCCAGAACGAGTCGAACAGCGGCGACCTGTCCCGCGACATGGCCGACACCCTGGAGCGCGCGCTCGTCGCCGAGCCCGGCACCCCGGTTCCCGCCCGCCGGGTTCAGGCCGAGGGTCCCCGACTTCAGGATCTCCTCGATCTGGACGGCGTTTTCGAGCCGGTTGTGCACACGGGCTTCGAATTCTGGATTCCGGAGGCGGAGAGCGCCCAGAACGCCTCCCCGGAGATCGCCGCGTCGCTGGAACGCGCCAACGCCGCCGCCATCCCGACCGTCAAGCTGACGGGCGTGGACGCGGCCTACTGGTGCGAGACCCCCGACAAGAACCACCTGCGCTGGGTCATGCCGCACCCCGAGGAGAAGCTCCTCGACGCCCTCGCGCGGCTGCACGCGGCGGGCACGTCCTCCCTCGGCGAGGGCACGAAGCTCGTCGGTTCCTTCCGCGCCCACGGTCTCGTCGTCCCGGTCTGGGACCTGCCCACCGGGGTCTCCGCGGAGGACGTGGAGAAGCCCGCCGCCGAGTTCGCGGAGCGGCTGGCCACGGCCCTGTCCACCGACGCGCCGCTGACCGCCGACGAGCGCCGGGCGCGCGGCGGACTGACGAACCGCCAGGTCACGCTCAGCTGACGGGCGGACAGTCGCGGGCCCGGTGACTGGGGTCACAACTCCCGCTAATCGTCTGCAAATCGATGTCTGAATATCAGAGATCGAATTTGCGAACAGGCGATCTCTTGTTACCGTTCTTGTAGCCCGGTCGCTGGTGCATCCCCCGTCGCCAGCGACCGGGCCTTGTCTTTCCGGTGGCGCTCATCCTTCGCCCGGGACCGGTGAGTTGCTCCCGGACCGCAGCAGCAGTCGCCCTTCATCATCCGGAACTGCAAACTCCGCTACAGCCGAGTACTCCTCCGGAGCCCCGGCGGAATCCGCCCGGGGCGTCTCGCACAGCCCGGGCTCGTCCCCCGCGCCCACCGCACAGCGGATCTGCACGGTCCGGCCGGCGGGCCCCATCACGGTCAGTACGGCGTCCAGCGCCCGCCCGCCGGTGTTGCGGTAGTAGCTGCGGCCCCAGGTCTTGCCCGCGCTCTCCAGGATGCACGTCTGCGCCTCCAGCCCCTGCGGAGCGGAGAGTTCAGGCCCGCACCGGGAGTCGGTACGCGGCTGCTCGGCAGGCCCGGGCCGCGTCGGCGCCGTGGCCGGCCGCGCCCCGTCCGGCGTACCGGAAGCATGGGAAAGGCCGAGCGACGAGAGCAAGCCCCCGCCTTTTCCGTCACTCTGACCGGCGAAATCCGGCCCGGCGATCGCTCCGGCCAGGGGAAGCGACAAGATGATCAGCACACCGGCGCCGATACCGATCAGGCGGAGATTCATTCGCCGAAGATAGCGACGCGGGAAAGGGGCGCGGAGATGCCCGCGCCCAATTCCCTTGGAAACTCGTCGCGCTGGCACCCGTACGAGTGATGCGGCGGCCCCCCGACACCCGGGGCGGGCCGGACGGACCGGGCACCCGGAACGGGCAGCCGGGCCGCCCGATCAGTACGCCAGCCGACTGCCGCCGCCCGGCGCACCGCTGCTCGCCTCGACGAGCGCGTCCACGACCGCTTCCACGTCCGGCAGCCACATCCCGCGCGGCCCCGGCTCCGGCACGGGTTCCCGCTCCCAGCGGACCTGCCCGCCGCCGCCGGCCGTGGACGGCGGCAGCAGCAGGTAGCCGCCCTCGCCGTGGAAGCGCAGCGAGGAGGGCACGTGGTCCTTCGCGTAGAGGAGTTCGCCGAGCCGCTCCAGCGAGTACGGCGCCACCAGCAGGGACCACCGGGTGGGCGTGGCGACGACCGGACCGAGCCGCATGCCCTGCGCGTCCAGCCGTACGACGGCCCGCGCGGCCGCACCGGCCGGCAGGCTCACCGCGCACGGCGCGTTCCCGCCGGTGGCCAGCAGCACCGGGGCGGCCGGGCGCCTGGTCCACCACCAGGCCACCATCCGGGCGTCGGTCGTGGCGGCGAGCAGCCCCGGGTCGAAGGGGTGCGCGCCGGGCACCACGCAGTCCGGGTCCGGGCAGGCGCACCGCGCGCTGTCGGCGCCGGCCCGGCCGACGCCCGGCAGTACGGGCCAGTGCCAGGCGGTGGCGCAGGTCAGCGCCCCGTCCAGCAGGGAGGCGGCGGGGGCGCCGTCCACGGCTGCCACGGCCGGGCGGGAGGCGGCCCGCGGGAATTTCAAGCGATCGCGGAGCCGCTTGAGACGCCTTCCGAGGATCTCGCGCATGAGCGCTCGTTCCTTTCCGTTGAACGCCGAAGGGCCACATCACACCATGTAACCGGTGTTTCACCACACGTACACGTTTCGCGTCACTGTCCGCCAGAAGCAGGTTCACACGGTTCGTGCCGTTTTCTTACGGGTCCGTCAAACGTCCGGCGGGGACCCGGAGCGAGCGGTCCGGTCGACCCGCACCGGTCTCGAAACCGGCTGCCGCCGCTAAGGACGGCCGGCCGCGCCGGGCGGTTCCCGGCGGCGCCGGGAGGCGTCAACTGACCCCGGGCACCATCGATTACGTACCCGGAGCCCCTGGAGCGCCCGTACAGTCGATCGCAAAAACCGTCTGCTCGGCGCTTTTTCCGGCCAAGTTTAGCCCTGGCTGGACAGTGAGTTGCCGTCCCACGGACACCAGTATTCCCGCCTGGGCAATGCTGGACATCGATCCTCGTGTGCGTGTAGATGTGGATCCATTGATGGCGGCGCAGCACGATCTGGGGGTTTGCGATGCTATATGGCGAATCGCACCAGGTGGAAAGGCGGACGCCATGAGCGCCCCGCATCTGCCGAAAGTGGCTGGAATCGATCCAGCAGTTACAGCGTCAGCGCACACTGCGGCGCCCACACCCGGCTCCACTCCCACGACATCCACACCCCCGGCCGCGCCGGGAACTTCCGGCTCGCCCTCCGCCAGGACCGCACCCGCCCCCGGCGCCCCGCCCCCGGCGAGCAGCGTCATCCAGGACCGGCTCGCGGGCATGGTCTCCGATCTCACCACCCTCCACGAGCTCACCGAGCGCCTCGCCCGGGCCGCTGACCTCGACTCCTCCCTGCGGGAATTCCTGCGCGCCGGAGCCGCCCTCGTCGGCGCGCGCCGCGGGATGGTGGTCCTGGAGCCCTCCGACGGCCTCGGCCCCGCCACCACCATCGGCCTCGGCCTGGGCCGCGCGGACCTCGGGCACATCGAGACGGTGCCGCGCAGCGCCACGTCGTACGGCCGGATCCTGGACGGCCTCCCCGACGCCCACGGCGGCTCCGAAGTGCTGCCGGAGCCGGGCACGGCGGCGGTTGCGGGAGCCGGTGGCCACGAGCCCCCCGTCGACCCCCGCCACCGGGAGGTCGCGGCCCGGCTCGGTTACGCCGCGAGCTACGCGCTGCCGGTGACCGCCGATGCCGCCGGCCGGCTCGGTGCCGCCGTGTGGCTGTACGACGAGCAGGCCGAGCCGAGCGACCGCCAGCGCGACCTGGCCGGGCTGTACGTCCGGCACGCCGCCGAGCACCTGGCCCGGATGGTCGAGGTCACGCGCTCGCGCGACCGGCTCGCCACCATCGCCGAGGAACTGCTGCCCAGCCGGCTGCCGCGGATCCCCGGGGTGCAGCTCGCCGCCCGGCACCGCAGCGGGCCGCGCGGCGGCGGCGACTGGTACGACGCGCTGCCGCTGCCCGAGGGCGCCATGGGGCTGGCCGTCGGGTCCGTCACCGGCTCCGGCCCGAGCGCGGTAGCGGCGATGGGACGGCTGCGGGCCTCGCTGCGCGCGTACGCCGTGATGGAGGGGGAGGACCCCGTCGCGGTCCTGTCCGACCTGGAGCTGCTGCTGCGCCTGACCGAGCCCGCGCGCTCGGCGACCGCGCTCTTCGCGTACTGCGAGCCCGCCGCCCGCAAGATCGTCCTGGCCGGAGCCGGGCACACGCCGCCGCTGCTCATCGGCGAGCGCCGGACCGAGTACGTGGAGACCTCCCTCTCCGCACCGCTGGGGATGCTGGCGTGCTGGGAGGCGCCGAGCGTGGAGATCGAACCCGCGCCCGGAGAAACGGTGCTTCTCTACACCGACGGGCTGCTGCGGCGCACCGGTGACGCCATGGACCGGGCCTACGCGCGGCTGCACGCGGCGGCGGCGGGGGTTCCGCGCGGTGCGCGGGAGGACCCGGCCGCCATCTGCGAGCACATCCTGAGGACGGTGCTGCCCGAGGAGGGGGCCGGCACGGCCGAGGAGCCCGAGGACGTCGTACTGCTCGCGGCCCGGTTCGACTGAGTCCTGGTCCGCGGCTCGGGGCCGCCAGCGGCAGCTCGCGGAGGTCTGCGCCCGGTTTGACTGATATGTCACAAGTCGAGCCGGGAGCCTTCCCTTCGCACATACGATGGACGGGGTCCGTACCCGGTCCTTGCATGTCGTAGCAGCTGAGGAGAAGACGTGGCTGACGAGCTCACCCCGGAGACCCCGGAAGAAGAGCAGCCCCAGAAGAAGCACAAGCAGCGCAAGAACGGGCTGTACCCGGGCGTCAGCGACGAGCTTGCGGAGAACATGCGGACCGGCTGGGCCGACACCGAGCTGCACGGTCTGGAGCCCATCGCCCAGGCCGGCCACACCGCCGACCGCCGCGCCGCGCTGTCCGCGCGCTTCCCCGGCGAGCGCCTGGTCGTTCCGGCGGGCCGCCTGAAGACCCGCTCGAACGACACCGAGTACCCCTTCCGCGCCTCGACCGAGTACGCGTACCTCACCGGTGACCAGACCGAGAACGGCGTCCTGGTCCTGGAGCCCACCGGGGAGACCGGCCACCAGGCCACCATCTACCTGCTGCCCCGCTCCGACCGCGAGAACGGCGAGTTCTGGCTGTCCGGCCAGGGCGAGCTCTGGGTCGGCCGCCGCCACTCCCTCACCGAGGCCGAGCAGCTCCTGGGCATCCCGGCCAAGGACGTGCGCGAGCTCCCCCAGGCCCTCACCGAGGCCACCGGCCCGGTGCGCGTGGTCCGCGCCCACGACTCCGTCATCGAGTCCGCCCTCACCGACAAGGTGACCAAGGAGCGCGACGAGGAGCTGCGCGTCTACCTCTCCGAGGCCCGTGCCGTGAAGGACGCCTTCGAGATCGGTGAGCTGCAGAAGGCCGTCGACTCCACCGTCCGCGGCTTCGAGGACGTCGTGAAGGTGCTCGACAAGGCCGAGGCGACCTCCGAGCGCTACATCGAGGGCACCTTCTTCCTGCGCGCCCGCGTCGAGGGCAACGACGTCGGCTACGGCACCATCGCGGCCGCCGGTGCCCACGCCTGCACCCTGCACTGGGTCCGCAACGACGGCGCGGTCCGCTCCGGCGACCTGCTGCTGCTCGACGCCGGAGTGGAGACCGACTCCCTCTACACCGCCGACGTCACGCGCACGCTGCCGATCAACGGCACGTACAGCGACATCCAGCGCAAGATCTACGACGCGGTGTACGAGTCCCAGGAAGCCGGCATCGCCGCCGTCAAGCCCGGCGCCAAGTTCCGCGACTTCCACGACGCCTCGCAGCACGTCCTGGCCGAGAAGCTGGTCGAGTGGGGCCTGCTGGAGGGCCCGGTCGAGCGGGTCCTGGAGCTCGGACTGCAGCGCCGCTGGACCCTGCACGGCACCGGCCACATGCTCGGCATGGACGTCCACGACTGCGCCGCCGCGCGCACCGAGGCGTACGTCGAGGGCACTCTGGAGCCGGGCATGTGCCTCACCGTCGAGCCCGGTCTGTACTTCCAGGCCGACGACCTGACCGTGCCGGAGGAGTACCGCGGCATCGGCGTCCGTATCGAGGACGACATCCTCGTGACCGAGGACGGCAACCGGAACCTGTCGGCGGCTCTGCCCCGCACCTCGGTCGAGGTCGAGGCGTGGATGGCGCGGCTCAAGGGCTGACGCCGGCGCCCGGACGTACGGGGTACGGGCGGGCTCACGGGTGGGCTCACGAGTGGGCGGGAACCGGATCCGGTTCCCGCCCGCCGTCGTCCTACGAGACCCTCAGCAGCGCGTCGTCGCGCCACTTCAGCGTCTTGTCGAAGCTCACCACGGCGCCCCGGCCGGGCCGGTTGCGGAAGCGGACGTGGTCGGAGAGCTGCTCGATCAGGTGCAGTCCCCGGCCGTTCTCGGCAAGGCGGGGGCCGCAGGACCCGGCGCGGGCCACGGCCGAGGGCGGGAATCCCGGGCCCGAATCGGTCACCTCGATGCGGCAGCGGTCCCCGTCCAGGTAGGCCGTGACGTGGTACGCCTCGGTCCCGTCCGCGCCGCCGCCGTCCGGGATCCCGCCGAGGCCTCCGCCGGGGTGCCCGCCGGGGAAGCCGCCGCGACCGCCGTGCTCGACCGCGTTCGCGCAGGCCTCGCTCAGCGCGACCGACAGGTCGTGGCAGATGTCCGGATCCACCCCCGCGGTCTCCATCGTCCCCAGCAGCAGCCGCCGGGCGAACGGCACGCTCGCGGCTTCGCGCCTCAAGTGGAGAGACCACCAGATGCTCATACGGATACCTATTGCCGCCCGTACCGGCCCGTAAGCGCACGGGAGCCCGCACAGCCCTCATTCGGCCGATGCGCGGTTCCCCGAGGGCGGTGTACACGGCGCCGCTGCGGGGGCGGCACGGGACCGGTCCGGCAGCCGCGGCGGGGGAGCGGGCGGGCCCGGATCCGGGGCACCCTCCCGGGCCGAGCCCCTCGGAGTGCCGTCCGCACACCGCCGGCGGCGCCGCCATGCCGTCAGCGGGCCGTCGGAGCACGGTCGGCGCGGAGCGCCCGGCCGGCACCGCCCTGACCCGGGACGGACCGGGCGCCGACCCGAGACCGGAACCCAAGGGTCCCTCCAGCACCTGCCGTAGGCAGGGCACCACCTCAGTGCGATGATGGCCCGGCCATGACTGCCACCCACACGACACGCCCCGGAGCAGGTCTCCGGATGACCCGGGCCGCGGTGTTCACCGCGGTCTGCGTCGTGCTGTCCGCAGCCGGCCACGCCGTGGCCTCCTGCGCGACCGTGCCGTGGTGGGCCCTGGCCCTGGCCTTCGTCGCCGTCTTCTCGGTCGCGGCCCCCCTCGCGGGACGCCCGCGGCCGCTGCCCCGCATCGCCGCCGGGCTCGCCGTCGGCCAGCTCGGGCTGCACACGCTGTTCGGGCTCGGCCAGCACGGCGCCACCGCCACCGGAGCCGCACAGGCACCGGCCGGCGACGGTGACGCCTCGCTCGCGGCGCTCGCCGCCCAGCTGGTCTGCGGGGGCAACTCCGTACCGCTGAGCGCGGCCGACGCCCGGCGGATCCTGGAGGCCGCCGGGCTGGACCCGGCCGCCGTGGCCGCCCAGGCCGCCGCGCAGGGCCACCCGGCCCACGCGCACCTGGCGGGGGGCACCGCGGCACCGGCGACCGGCCTGTTCAGCCCGGCCATGCTGATCGGCCACCTGCTGGCCGCGCTCGCGGCCGGCTGGCTGCTGGCCCGGGGCGACGCCGCGCTGTGCCGGCTCGTCGAACTGTCCCGGCTCTCCGCCGAAGCCGACCCCGTACGTCCGCTGCGCGCCGCGCTGGCCTTCGTACGCGCCCTCGCGGCCGGACTCCCCGGCGCGCCCGCGCGCGGCCCCCGGGCCCGCCGGAGCGCCGCCGAGCCCGCCGCCCCGACCGGCCGGGTCGCACTGCTGCACACCGTGATCCGGCGCGGCCCGCCGGCGACGGCGCTCGTCCTCGCAGCCTGACGCGGCACCCCGTCCGCTCCCCGGGACACCCGGCCGGAGCACCGGTGCCGCGACCTCCGCGCGCGCCCGTACGCGGAGCCACTGTCACCACTGCTTCCGTGGAGTGTTCACGCCATGAAGACCTCTCGCGTCTCCTTCGCCGCCGCCCTCACCGCCGGCGCCGTCCTCGCCCTGTCCGGTACCGCCTTCGCGCACGTCAGCGTGCAGCCCGGCGAGGCCGCCAAGGGCGGCTACGCGACGCTCAGCTTCAAGGTCCCCAACGAGCGGGACAACGCCTCGACCACCCAGCTCGAGGTCAACTTCCCGGCCGACCAGCCGCTCACGTCCGTCATGCCGCAGGAACTCCCGGGCTGGACGTCCACCGTCGAGAAGACGAAGCTCGACAAGCCGCTGACCGTGCACGGCAAGCAGATCAACGAGGTCGTCACCAAGGTGACCTGGACCGGCGGCAAGATCGAGCCCGGCAAGTTCCAGCAGTTCCCTGTCTCCGTCGGCAAGCTTCCCGAGAACGTCGACAAGATGGTCTTCAAGGCGATCCAGACGTACGACAACAACGAGGTCGTCCGCTGGATCGAGGAGCCCAAGGAAGGCGCCGCTGAGCCGCAGACTCCCGCGCCGGTGCTGAAGCTGACCGCCGCCAAGGGCGGGGACGGCCACAACGACAGCGCCAAGCCGGCTGCCGACGGGGCGAAGAACGGCGACGCGAAGGCCGCGAAGGACGAGAAGGACGGGCACGACGAGGCCGCCAAGAGCGCCTCCGACACGACCGCCCGCACCCTCGGCATCGTGGGCATCGTCGTCGGACTCGCCGGCGTCGCCTTCGGCATCGCCTCGCGCCGCCGCGCCTCCTGAGGCGACGGCCCACCGGGCCCGCCGCTCCACGCCTCAGCACGACACCCGTCATCCCCGATCCCAGGGACATTTCCTCATGCGCACCACACGTGTGACGGTCGCCGCCCTCGCGGTGGCGACCGCGCTCGCCCTCACCGCCTGTGGCAGTGAGACCGCTCAGAAGACCGGTTCGGTCACCCAGATCTCCGGCCAGACCAAGGCCGGGGCCGCGACCGTCCTCGACCGCCCCTTCGACAAGCCGGACCTCGTCCTCACGGACACCACCGGCAAGCCGTGGAACCTGCGCGAGCAGACCAAGGGCCGGCCGACGCTCATCTACTTCGGCTACACCAACTGCCCCGACGTGTGCCCCCTGACGATGAGCAACGTCGCCGTCGCCAAGAAGGCACTCCCCAAGGGCGACCAGGACAAGCTCCAGGTCGTCTTCGTCACCACCGACCCGGAGCGGGACACCCCCGACTCCCTCGGCGCGTGGCTCCGGGCCCAGGACCCGTCCTTCACCGGACTGACCGGGGACTTCGCCACCATCCAGGCCGCCGCCCGATCTCTCGGCATCGGTATCGAGGCTCCCAAGAAGGAGGCCGACGGCACCGTCGTCTCCATGCACGGGGCCCAGGTCATCGCGTTCTCGCCCAAGACCGACGAGGGCTACGTCCTCTACGGCGAGGGCACGACCGTCGACGACTACACCAAGGACCTGCCGAAGATCATCAAGGGAGAGAACCCGTGAACGCCCGCACCATCCGCACCATCGCCGCCGCCCTCTCCCTGACGGCAGCACTCGCCATATCGGGCTGCTCCTCCTCCGACCCGGACTCCGGCTCCGGCGCCGCCGCCCCGGCCGGCACCAAGGCCTCCGCCGACACGAAGGCCCCTGCCGGGACGGAAGCCGGCAAACCCGCCATGACGGTCAGCGGGGCCTTCATGCCCGAACCGGTCAACGACAAGATGGCCGGCGCTTTCATGGTCATCAAGAACGACTCGAAGACCGCCGACAAGCTGGTCTCCGTCACCAGCCCGCTCTCGGACGATCTTCAGATCCACGAGACCAAGGACCAGAAGATGCAGCAGGTCCAGTCGATGGACGTGCCCGCCGGCGGCGAGCTGCGGCTGCAGCGCGGCGGCAACCACATCATGTTCATGGGGCTCAAGAGCCAGCCGAAGGTCGGCGAAAAGATCACCATCGAGCTGCGCTTCGAGAAGGCCGACCCGGTCAAGGTCGAGCTGGACGTCAAGGAACGGACGTACAACGCGCCGAACTCCAATGCCCACTGACGGACCGAGGAACTGACACGCCATGACGTCCACCGCCCCCGCTCCTTACCCGGCCCGTGCCCGGGCCACGGCACTCCTGCCGCGTCTCGCGCTGGTTCTCGCAGCCCTGCTGGCCACCCTGTTCGCCACGGCAGGCCCGGCCGCGGCGCATGCGGCACTCACGGCGAGCGACCCCCAGGACGGGGCGGTGGTCGCCACGGCGCCCGCCCAGGTCACCCTCTCCTTCTCGGAGCAGGTCGCCATGGGTGACGACTCGATCCGCGTCATGGACCCCCAGGGCAAGCGCGTCGACACCGGCGAGCTACGGGACATGTGCAGCGGATCCGTCATCCGTTACGGCACCGCCCTGCACTCGGGCCTGCCCAACGGCACGTACACCGTCGCCTGGCAGGCCGTCTCCGCGGACAGCCACCCGATCTCCGGCGCCTTCACCTTCTCCATCGGTGCCCCGTCGGCGACCAGCGTCGCCCTTCCCACCCAGAAGGTGGGCGGCGGCCCCGTCGGCATCGCCTACGGCATCGCCCGCTACGCCGCCTACGCCGGGTTCACCGTCCTCGTCGGCGGTGCCGCGTTCATTCTGCTGTGCTGGCGCCGCGGCTCCGCGGAGCGCCCGCTGCAGAAGCTGGTGGTGCGCGGCTGGGTCACCCTCACCGCGGCCACCCTGGCGATGCTGGTGCTGCGCACCCCTTACACCGGGTCGGGGAAGTTCGCCGACGCCTTCGACCTCGACGGACTCAAGGCCGTCCTGGACACGAAGACCGGCGCCTCCTTCCTCTCCCGGCTGCTGCTGCTCGGCGCGGCCGCGCTCTTCATCGCCGTGCTCTTCGGTGCCTACGCCCGCCGCCAGAAGCTCTCGGCCGACCCGACGGGGGCCGGCGGCTCCGAGGGGCCGGCCGAGGACGAGAAGGAGACGAGCGACCTCGCCTTCGGGCTCGGCATCGGCGGGACGGTCGTGGCCGGTGGCATCGCCGCCACCTGGGCCCTTTCCGAGCACGCCTCCACCGGCATCCAGCCCGCGATCGCGATGCCGGCCGACATCCTGCACCTGCTGGCGATGGCCACGTGGCTCGGCGGGCTCACCGCGCTGCTGATCGCCCTGCGCAAGGTGCCGGACATCGAGCGGGAAGCCGTCCGGCGGTTCTCCCGGGTCGCCTTCGTCAGCGTCCTGGTCCTCGCCGTCACCGGCGTCTACCAGTCCTGGCGCCAGGTCGGCAGCTGGTCCGCCCTCACCGGCACCAGCTACGGCAGGCTGCTGCTGATCAAGGTCGCGCTCGTCGCCGTCCTCATCGGCATCGCCTACCTCTCGCGGAAGTGGACGGCTCGACTCGGGGAGGTCCGGGCCGAAGAGCCGGCGAAGGTGCTCGCGGGAGCCGATGTTTCACGTGAAACATCGACCGGCACCAATCAGGGCAATTCCGCCGAAACCGGAGCAGGGGGTGGGGCCGGATCTTCTGAAGGGGCCGGAGCTCCTGAAGAGGCTGAAGGGGCCGACGCCGCCAACGGCGCAGACCCCGACGCCACCGACCCGAAGCGGGCCGCTCAGCTCGCCCGACAGCGCGCCGCCCGGGAGAAGGCCCGCGAGACCCGCGTCCGCGATGCCGACCCGGGCCGTGCCGGCCTGCGCCGCTCCGTACTCGCCGAGGCCGGTGTCGCCGTCGTGCTGCTGGCCGTCACCACCGTCCTGACCAGCACCGAACCCGGACGCGCGGTGGAGCAGGAGGCCGGCCGGGGCGGAGCGTCCAGCACCGCCGTGCCCAACCGCCCGGTCAAGATCACCCTGCCCTTCGAGACCGGCGGCCAGAACGGAAAGGGCACCGTCCGGCTGGAGCTCGACCCCGGCCGGGTCGGCGCCAACACGCTCCACCTGTTTGCCGACGGCCCCGACGGCAAGCCCATGGACCTCCCGGAGGTCAAGATCGCCTTCACCCTCCCGGCCAAGGAGATCGGTCCGCTTCCGCTCACCCCGGACCGGGCCGCTGCCGGACACTGGACCGCGTCCGGGGTCCAGCTGCCGCTCGCGGGCGAATGGCGCATCGACGTGACCGTGCGCACCTCCGACATCGACCAGACGACCGTCCAGAAGAACGTGAAGATCGGCTGACCAGCGTGACCGACAGCACCACCAGCACCCCCGACATCGAGATCTCCCGGCGCCGACTGCTGGGCACGGTCGGCGCCACGGGCGCCGCCGGGCTCGCGCTCGGCGCCACGGGCGGCGCGCTCGTACGGTCAGCGGTCTCCGACTCACCGGCCGGCTCCCCCGGAGCCGCCGGTTCCCTCGCGTCCCTCGGCGCCACCCAGGTCGCCTTCCACGGGGACCACCAGGCCGGAATCACGGACCCGCTCCAGGCCAAGGGCCACGTCCTCGCCTTCGACCTGGCACCGGGCGCCGGCCGCAAGGAAGCCGCCGCACTGCTGCGCCGCTGGTCCGACACCGCCCGGCGGCTCATGGCGGGCGAGCCCGCGCCGACCGCCGACAGCGGGATCGCCCTGGATGCGGGGCCCTCCTCCCTCACCCTCACCTTCGGCTTCGGCCACTCCTTCTTCGACCGCACCGGTCTCACCGCCCGGCGCCCGATAGCCCTCGATCCGCTGCCCGACTTCTCCTCGGACCGGCTCGACCCGCAGCGCAGCAACGGCGACCTGTGGGTCCAGATCGGCGCCGACGACGCGCTGGTCGCCTTCCACGCCCTGCGCGCCGTACAGAAGGACGCCGGGGAAGCCGCCCGGGTGCGCTGGCAGATGAACGGCTTCAACCGGTCCCCCGGTGCCACCGCCTCGCCCATGACCGCCCGGAACCTGATGGGCCAGGTCGACGGCACCGGGAACCCCCGGCCCAAGGACCCGGACTTCGACAAGCGGATCTTCGTACCGGACGCTGGTCCCGGACCCGCCGAGCACTCCTGGATGGCGGGGGGCTCGTACGCCGTCGTCCGCCGGATCCGGATGCTGCTCGACGACTGGGACAAGCAGTCCCTCGCCCGGCAGGAGCAGGTCATCGGCCGGACCAAGGCCACCGGAGCGCCGCTGACCGGCGGCGACGAGAAGACGGCGATGGCCCTGGACAAGCTGGGCCCGGACGGCAAGCCGGTCATCCCGTCCAACGCCCACGCCCGGATCTCCGCCCCCGCGCAGAACGGCGGGGCGGCGATGCTCCGGCGGCCCTTCTCCTACCACGACGGAATCGGCCCCGACGGCATGCCCGACGCCGGGCTGCTCTTCATCTGCTGGCAGGCCGACCCCCTGCGCGGGTTCGTCCCGGTCCAGCGCAAGCTCGACCGCGGCGACGCCCTGTCGGAGTTCATCCGGCACGAGTCCAGCGGGCTGTACGCCGTACCGCCCGGGCCGCGCGACGGGGAGTACGTCGGGCAGCGCCTGCTCGAAGGGTGAACAGCGCCCCACCGGCGGGTGGCACGGCATTAGGCTGACCGCATGTCGGCCACCCGCTTCACGTATCTCGGTCCCGAGGGCACTTTCACCGAAGCCGCCCTGCGCACGCTGCCGGAAGCCGCCACCCGGGAGCTCGTCCCGATGGTGTCGGTGCCGGCCGCCCTGGACGCCGTACGCAACGGCGAGGCCGCGGCGGCGCTGGTGCCGATCGAGAACTCGGTGGAGGGCGGGGTCACCGCCACGCTCGACGAGCTGGCCTCCGGCGAGCCGCTGATGATCTACCGCGAGGTGCTGCTGCCGATCGCCTTCGCCCTGCTGGCGCGGCCCGGGACGAAGCTGTCGGACATCAAGACGGTCACGGGGCATCCCGTCGCCCAGCCGCAGGTGCGCAACTGGCTGCGGACGCATCTGCCCGACGCCGTGTGGGAGTCGGCGGCCTCCAATGCCGACGGCGCCCGGCTGGTGCAGGAGGGCCGGTTCGACGCGGCCTTCGCGGGCGAGTTCGCCGCCGCCACCTACGGGCTGGAGGCGCTGGTCACCGAGATCCACGACGCGCAGAACGCCGAGACCCGCTTCGTGCTCGTCGGGCGGCCCGCCCGGCCGGCCGCTCCCACCGGCGCCGACAAGACCTCCGTCGTGCTGTGGCTCGGCGACGACCACCCGGGTGCCCTGCTGGAACTCCTCCAGGAGTTCGCCGTCCGCGGGGTGAACCTCATGCTGATCCAGTCCCGTCCGACCGGCGAGGGCATCGGCAACTACTGCTTCGCCGTCGACGCCGAGGGACACATCTCCGACCGCCGGGTCAGCGAGGCGCTGATGGGGCTGAAGCGCACCTGTCCCCAGGTGCGCTTCCTGGGGTCGTATCCGCGTGCAGGTGTCGCGCTGAGCGAGGTGCGGGCCGCCCGGCCGGGAACGTCCGACGGCGACTTCACCGAGGCCTCCGACTGGCTGACTCGCTGCCTCGACGGCCGGCCGTAGTCCTCCGTCCACTGTCCACAGAGTTATCCACAGGCCCGGGCGGCGGCCTGGGGACAAGTCGACAGAGCAGCGCGACAAGGTCGACATATCGGCCGGGTGGCCCAGGTTTCGCGCTGGGGAGCGGCAGGTGAACGGCGTCACCCGCGTATCACCAATCAACTCTTTGGGGCGAGCCATTCCCACCCGAATGAGTGTGTGAGGGCGGTTTGAACCCTGATCGGCCGAGACCGGTCCCGGCCGCCTATTGATCTAATTCGATGTCCACAGATCCGGCACACAGCCTGTGGATAAGAGGGGCTCCGGGGGAATTCCTGTGGACAAGGGCCCTCCTCCAGCCGCCTCCTGCCCTGCTCAGGCACCTCACGGCGGTTGCCGTTGTGCCCCTTATTCGGAGAAAGGGCGCTTTCTATCGAGCAGCCCACAGGGGTCGGATCCAGCCGCCTCGCCAGCGCGGGACGAGCACCGCCCCCTCCTTTCCATTCGCCTCAATCGGGACATAGCGACACGCAGCGTGATATCGGTGTGAGCCCGGGAAGCCCAGCCCGGTAGCCTGGAGGGGTGATTGACCTCCGGCTGCTCCGTGAAGACCCCGACCGTGTCCGCGCCTCGCAGCGCGCCCGTGGAGAGGACGTCGAGCTCGTCGACGCACTGCTCTCCGCCGACGAGCGCCGCAGGTCCTCCGGCATGCGCTTCGACGAACTGCGCAACGAGCAGAAGTCGCTCGGCAAGCTCATCCCCAAGGCCTCTCCGGAGGAGCGGGCCGAGCTGCTGACCAAGGCCGAGCAGCTGAAGCAGGACGTCAAGGCCGCCGAGGCCGAGCAGAACGAAGCGGACGAGGCTGCCAAGCGGCTCCTGCTCAAGCTCGGCAACATCGTCCACGAGGACGTCCCCGTCGGCGGCGAGGAGGACTTCACCCTCCTCGAGACGCACGGCACCATCCGCGACTTCGGCGCCGAGGGCTTCGAGCCCAAGGACCACCTGGAGCTCGGCGAGGCCCTGGGCGCCATCGACGTGGAGCGCGGCGCCAAGGTGTCGGGCTCGCGCTTCTACTACCTCACCGGCGTCGGCGCCCTGCTGGAGCTCGCCCTGGTCAACGCGGCGATCGCGCAGGCCACCGAGGCCGGCTTCATCCCGATGCTGACCCCGGCGCTCGTCCGCCCGCGCGCCATGGAGGGCACCGGCTTCCTCGGCCAGGCCGCGGAGAACGTCTACCACCTGGAGAAGGACGACTACTACCTGGTCGGCACCTCCGAGGTACCGCTCGCCGCGTACCACATGGACGAGATCATCGACGCCGACAAGCTGCCCCTGCGGTACGCCGGCTTCTCCCCGTGCTTCCGCCGCGAGGCGGGTACGTACGGCAAGGACACCCGCGGCATCTTCCGCGTCCACCAGTTCGACAAGGTCGAGATGTTCTCGTACGTCGCACCGGAGGAGGCCGAGGCCGAGCACAAGCGGCTCCTGGAGTGGGAGAAGCAGTGGCTGACCAGCCTGGAGCTGCCGTTCCAGGTCATCGACGTCGCGACCGGCGACCTGGGCGCCTCCGCCTCCCGCAAGTTCGACTGCGAGGCCTGGATCCCGACCCAGGGCAAGTACCGCGAGCTGACCTCCGCCTCGAACTGTGACGGCTTCCAGGCCCGCCGCCTGGCGATCCGCTACCGCGACGGCAAGAAGACCGCTCCGCTGTCCACGCTGAACGGCACCCTGTGCGCCGTCCCGCGCACCATCGTCGCCATCCTCGAGAACCACCAGCAGGCCGACGGCTCCGTGCGGGTCCCCCCGGTGCTCCGCCCCTACCTGGGTGGCCGCGAGGTCCTGGAGCCGATCACCAAGTGAGCCCCGCTCCGTTCCCGTACAAGCTCGTCGCGACCGACCTCGACGGGACGCTGCTGCGCAACGACGACACCGTCTCGGAGCGCACCCGTGAAGCGCTCGCCGCGGTCACCGCGGCGGGCGCGGCGCACATCGTCGTCACCGGCCGTGCCGTGCCCTGGACCCGGCACGTGCTGGACGACCTCGGGTACCGGGGGATCGCCGTGTGCGGGCAGGGCGCCCAGGTCTACGACGCGGGGGCGCACCGGCTGCTCACCTCGGTGACCCTGGACCGGCAGCTGGCCGGTCTGGCCCTGTCGAAGCTCGAGGCCGAGGTGGGGCCGCTGGCCCTGGCCGCCAGCCGAGACGGGGTGGAGGGCGAGGTCCTCTTCGGCCCCGGCTACCAGGTGCAGGGAGGCCTGCCGGCGCTCTACCTGGAGGACACGGCCGAGGTCTGGACCGCCCCGCTGAACAAGCTGTACATCCAGCACCCCGGGATGGGCGAGGACGAACTCGTCAAGGTGGCCCGGGAGATCGTCGGCAACCTCGTCGACATCGTCATGGCGGGCCCGGGGATAGTGGAGATCCTTCCGCTGGGCCTGAGCAAGGCCACCGGCCTGTCGCTCGCCGCACGGCGCCTCAAGGTCAAGGCCGCCGAGACCATCGCCTTCGGCGACATGCCCAACGACATCCCCATGTTCGGCTGGGCCGCGCACGGTGTCGCCATGGCCAACGCCCACGCGGAGCTGAAGGCGGTGGCGGACGAGGTGACGACCTCCAACCAGGAGGACGGCATCGCCGTGGTCCTGGAGCGCCTGCTGGGCGCCGGGTAGGAACGGGGACACAGCTCCCGGGGACACAGCACCCGGGAACCGGACGTACGAGAGGTCCGGGACGGCCCGCGCCGCGAGGCGCGCTCGAAGTGGCCGTCCCGGACCTTTTGTTACTCCCCGCACCACTCACTGTGCCCCTGCGGAACGGCCCGTACCAGCGAATTTCCCCGTCAGCCGCAGATCCGGAGGCGTCGCCGGCATGTCGGTGAGGCGCGTGTTTCACGTGAAACGTCGTGCACCCGATGACGCCTGGCGCAGCTGTGCCCCGCCTGGCCGGTGGGCCGGGCGGGGCACGGTCGTCGACGCGGTCGGCGGCGCTGCTACTCCTCGCCGGCGATGGTGAGGCGGCGCAGCTTCTGGCCCGCGTACAGGGTGGCCCCGACGGTGACCGCCAGGAGCAGGATCACCGCGGTGGGGAGGCCGACGCCGGCGTCGACGTACCCCTGTCCGGCGACCTTCTCGGCCAGGGCCAGGGCCCACTGCTGGACGCTGAGCGTCTTGGCTCCGGAGACCAGGCTTCCGAAGAGGGACTCCCAGATCAGGGCGTAGACGAGGCCGAAGACGACCGCGTGCCGGCTGACGGTGCCCAGCAGCAGGAACAGGGCGCTGTAGGCGATCGAGGCGACGAGGGCCGCGACGGTGTAGGCGATGGCGATCTGCTGGCCGTTGCCGTTGAGGATCAGGCCCGCGATCAGGGTGGGGATCGCGGAGAAGGCCATCGTGACCGCGATCGCGACGATCAGCTTGGTCATGATGATCGTCGGACGCTTCACGGGCTTGGAGAGCAGGTACACGATCGAGCCGTCGTCGATCTCGGGGCCGATGGCGCCGGTGCCGGCGATGACGCCGATCAGCGGGACCATCGTGGCGAGGGCGAAGCCGCCGAGGAGGTCGGCCGCCACCTTGTCGTCCACCCCGGTGAAGAAGCGGACGGCGAGGGAGATGACGATCAGCAGCGCGGGGAGTGCGAAGAGGATCAGCGCACGGCGACGGCCGAGCAGGGCGCGGTAGGTGAGCCGGGCGACGGTGGGGTTGTACATGGGTGCCAGCTCCTTCAGGCCGCGACGAGGTAGGAGAAGACCGACTCGAGGGACTCGTCGGAGGGCGAGACCGTCATCAGCCGGATGCCGTGCGCGCGGGCGACGCGCGGCAGCAGCTCGGTGAAGCGCCCGAAGTCGACGGCCTGGATGCGCAGGGCGCCTTCCTGGAGGTCGACCTCGATGCCGGCGGTGGACGGGTCGGCGATCAGGGCCGCGGCGAGGGCCCGGTCGTCGGAGGAGCGGACGAGGTAGCGGTGCGGGCGGTCCGTCATCAGGCGGCGGATCTTGCGGAAGTCGCCGGATGCGGCGTGCCGGCCGGCGACGACCACCTCGATGTGGGAGGCGAGCTGCTCGACCTCCTCCAGGATGTGGGAGGAGAACAGGACGGTGCGGCCCTCGTCCCCCATCCGCCGCAGCAGGTCCATGAGCTGCATGCGCTGGCGCGGGTCCATGCCGTTGAAGGGCTCGTCGAGGAGGAGCACGGACGGGTCGTGGACGAGGGCGGAGGCCATCTTCACGCGCTGGCGCATGCCCTTGGAGTACGTGGAGATCTTGCGGTCCTGGGCGTACTCCATCTCGACGGTGGCGAGGGCCCGGGCGGCCGCCGCGTCGTCGAGCCCGTGCAGTTCGGCGTTGGCGACGACGAACTCCCGGCCGGTGAGGAAGTCGTACATCGCCTCACGCTCGGGTACGACGCCGATCTGCTTGTAGACCTGCTCATTGCGCCAGATCGGTGCTCCGTCGAGGGTGACGGTGCCCGTGGAGGGGGCGAGGAAGCCGCCCATCATGTTGATGAGGGTGGACTTGCCCGCTCCGTTGGGGCCGAGGAGTCCGGTGACGCCGGGACCGATGCGCATGGTCACGTCGTTGACCGCGACGACGTTCCCGAACCAGCGGGACGTGTGGTCGATGTCGATGATGGTCATGGGCGCGGCCCATTCCTTAGGGGGGTGGTGGTGGGCGACGGGAGGGAGGTCACAGCCCGGCCTTCCGGTAGCGGGCCATCAGGGCTGCGTAGGAGCCGACGATGAGGCCGAGTACGACGAGCAGGTACACGACGCCGGTGGCGGCGGAGGGCCCTTCGCCGCCCGGGAAGGCGGAGGTGGCACCGAGGAACGCGGTCTGCACTCCGTCGATCAGGGAGACCGGGGAGAAGAGGCCCATCCACTCGATGGCGCCGTTGTTCCCCGTGGAGTAGGCGACGGCCTGGACGGTGGAGACGGCCCCGTAAGGAATGAGCAGCAGGGCGATGACGGCGGCCACGCCGAAGCCGCGGCGCGGGGTGAGTGCGGCCATGACCAGGCCGAGGCCGGCGAAGAGCAGCGACAGCAGCAGTACCGACACCAGTCCCTGCCCGAATCCCTTTGTCTGGTGACCGAAGTCGAACTTCGCCAGCAGCGAGCCGATCCACATGATCAGCAGGGGGGTGGCGGTGAGGATGAAGAGGGCCGATGCCATGGCGGCGTACTTGGCCACCACGTAGTCGACCCGCTCGATGGGGCGCGAGAAGTACAGCGGCACCGTCTTGAAGCGCAGGTCCCGCGAGACCGACTGGGGTGCCTGCGAGGCGAGGTAGAGGCCGATGACCACCTGTGTGGTCAGGGCGTACGTCGTGTACTTGATCGGCAGGTCGCTGGAGCCGGGGACCGCGATGGCCACCGCGACGATGATCAGCGCGGGTACGCACATCACCGCGAAGAGGATCATCGGCAGCACCTTGGACTTCGCGGAGCGGCCGAGGCCGTAGGCACCGCGCAGGGACTGCGAGAACAGCGAGGTACGGGCGTAGCCGCGGCCGAGCCGGGGCCCGTCGTAGGACCGGTAGCCGATGTTGTGGATCTGGGTCGAGGTCTCAGGCGCCATCGGAGCCGGCTCCCTTCGGGTGGGCGGGGGCCGGGGTCCGGTCGCTGTCGCGGAAGACCTCGGCGATGTGGTGGCGGCGCTGTTCCATGCGGACCAGGCCGAGGCCGAGGTCGGCGACGGTGTCGCGGACGGTGTCGTACGTGTCCTCGCCCATGGCCTCGACGAGGAGGATGTGGCCGGCGCCGGGCAGACCCTGCTCCTCGCCCGCGTGGAGGCTGACGCCCGCGGCGGTGAGCGCCTTGCGCAGGGCGCCCGTGCCGTCCGGGTGGGCGTCCGAGTCGGTGACCTCGACCGCGAGGGTGGTCGTGGTCTGGGTGAAGTCGCTGGTGGAGCTGGAGCGCAGCAGCTTCCCGCCGTCGACGACGACCACGTGGTCGCAGGTCCGCTCCAGCTCGCCGAGGAGGTGGGAGGTGACCAGGACCGAGATGCCGAAGTCGGTGTGGACGCGGCGGATCAGGCCGAGCATCTCGTCGCGGCCGACCGGGTCGAGGCCGTTGGTCGGCTCGTCGAGGAGGACCAGCTGCGGGTCGTGGACCAGCGCCTGCGCGAGCTTGACCCGCTGCTTCATGCCGGTGGAGTAGCCGCCGATGGGGCGGTAGCGCTCCTCGTACAGCCCGACGTGGCGCAGCGTGTCGGCGGTCCGCTCACGGGCGGCGGTCGGCGGGAGCCCGGACATGCGCGCCATGTGGACGACGAACTCGGTGGCCGAGACGTCGGGTGGCAGGCAGTCGTGCTCGGGCATGTAGCCGACCCGCTCCCGGATGGCGCTGCCGTGCGTGGCGACGTCCAGTCCGAGCACGGCGGCGCGGCCCTCGGTGGCGGGGGACAGTCCCAGCAGGATCTTGATCAGCGTGGACTTGCCGGCTCCGTTGGCGCCCACGAGCCCGGTTACGCCGGGCCCGATGTCCAGGGAGAGCCGGTCGAGGGCGGTCACTCGGGGGTACCGCTTGCTCAGGCTTTCGGTCGCGATGACAGTCACGGCTCCGACGTTAGTGCTGCGGTGCCTGCGGATCGTCAGACCTGGAGCGGGAACGCGTATCAGCCTTGAGGACTACGAACCCCGACGGAAGGCTGACGCGACGGGAGTTTTCCACAGGTCCGTGCACGGGCCTTGACGTGGTCTCCAGGCATTGTCACATTCATCAGTGTCAAGTTTCGGGAGCGTCGGGCTACAGGGACGGACGGGCGGCATGACTGGGGACACCAAGCAGCGCACCGCGCACGACTCCGGGCAGCTCTCCGCCGGGCTGCGCGGCTTCAGGGAGGTCCAGCGGCTCGCGTACGAGTGCGCGGAGACGGTGGCGGCGCAGCTGCGCCCGGGGGTGACCGAGCGCGAGGCGGCGCGGATGCAGCGCGACTGGCTGCGCGAGCGCGGGGTGCGGGACTGGTTCCACCTGCCCTTCGCCTGGTTCGGGGACCGGACCGCCTTCGCGAACTTCAAGATCCCCCTCCAGTTCTTCCCGACCTCGCGGCGGCTGGAGCCCGGGATGCCGTTCATCCTCGACATGGCACCGGTGTACCGGGGCTACGCGGCCGACATCGGCTACTCCGGCAGTCTCGGCCTCAATCCGGTGCAGGACCGGCTGATGTCCGACCTGCGCCCGCACCGGGAGCTGATCCTGGAGCAGGTGCGCGAGCGCCGGCCGCTGCGGGAGATCTACGAGAACGTGGAGCGGCTGATGACGCGGCAGGGGTACGCCAACCGGCACCGGGCCTACCCCTTCGGCGTCATCGCGCACAAGATCGACCGGGTCGAGGAGCGGCGCTGGTCCCCGACCGTGTTCGGGTTCGGCACCCAGTCCCTCAAGGGGCTGGCCTCCGACGCCCTGCACGGACACCGGGAGGGCTGGTCACCGCTGTGGAGTCCGTACCACTTCTCCGACCATCCGCCGCAGCCCGGGCTGTGGGCGGTGGAGCCGCACCTGGGTTTCCGGGGCACCGGCGCGAAGTTCGAGGAGATCCTGGTCGTCACCGACTCCAGGGATCCCGCGGAGAGCGCCTTCTGGCTGGACGACGACCTGCCGCACGTGCGGCGCTGGGCTGAGGAGAAGGCGGCATGAGCGGGATGAGCGGGACGGCACTGGAGGGCGCGCGCGAGCGCCGCGTGAGCACCGGCGGGATCGAGCTGTGCGTCGTCGAGCTCGGTGAGCCGGACCGGCCGACCGTGCTGCTGGTGCACGGCTACCCGGACAGCAAGGAGGTCTGGTCGGAGGTCGCCGAGCGGCTCGCGGCCCGCTTCCACGTGGTGCTGTACGACGTACGCGGCCACGGGCGCTCCTCGGCTCCGGTGCCGCTGCGCGGGGGCTTCACCCTGGAGAAGCTGACGGACGACTTCCTCGCCGTGGCGGACGCGGTCAGTCCGGACCGTCCGGTGCACCTGGTCGGGCACGACTGGGGCTCCGTCCAGGGCTGGGAGTTCGTCACGGTCGCCCGTACCGAGGGCCGGATCGCTTCCTTCACCTCCATGTCGGGGCCCTCCCTCGACCACTTCGGGCACTGGATCAAGCAGCGGATGACGCGCCCCACCCCGCGGCGGGCCGCCCAACTGCTGGGTCAGGGCGCCAAGTCCTGGTACGTCGGCATGCTGCACACGCCGGTGCTGCCGGAGCTCGCCTGGCGCGGGCCGCTCGCCAAGCACTGGCCGAAGGTCCTGGAGCGGTTCGAGGGCATCCCGGCCGGCCCCTACCCGACGGCCTCGCTGCCCTCCGACGCCGCGCACGGCGCCTGGCTCTACCGCGACAACGTGCGGGCCAGGATGAGCCGTCCCCGCGCCGACGCGTACGCGCACGTACCGGTGCAGCTGATCGTCGCGACCGGGGACGCCTTCCTCTCCGAGCGGCTCTACGACGGCCTGGAGCACTGGGCGCCGGACCTGGTACGGCGGACCGTGCCCGCGAAGCACTGGCTCCCCAGGACCCGGCCGGACCAGGTGGCGGCGTGGATCACCGACTTCGTCACCGCCCGCGAGGAGCCCGCCGCACGGGCGCCGGAGCTGCGTGCGCCGGGCAGGTACGCGGACCGGTTCGGGGGGCAGCTGGTGCTGGTCACCGGAGCCGCCAGCGGGATCGGGCGGGCCACCGCGTTCGCGTTCGCCGAGGCCGGTGCCCGGGTGGTGGCCGTGGACCGGGACGGCGAGGGCGCGGCCCGCACGGCCGAGATGGCACGGCTCGTCGGCGCGCCCGAGGCATGGGGCGAGTGCGTCGACGTCAGTGACGAGCAGGCGATGGAGAAGCTCGCGGCGAAGGTCGCCGCCGAGTACGGGGTCGTCGACGTGCTGGTCAACAACGCGGGGATCGGTCTGTCGGGCTCCTTCCTGGAGACCGGCTCCGAGGACTGGAAGAAGGTCCTCGACGTCAACCTGTGGGGGGTCGTCCACGGCTGCCGGATCTTCGGGAGGCAGATGGCCGAGCGCGGGCAGGGCGGCCACATCGTCAACACCGCCTCCGCCGCCGCCTATCTGCCGTCCAAGTCGCTGCCCGCGTACAGCACCTCCAAGGCCGCGGTCCTCATGCTGAGCGAGTGCCTGCGCGCGGAGCTGGCGTCCAAGTCGATCGGGGTCTCGGCGATCTGTCCGGGCATCGTCAACACGAACATCACCGCCACCGCCCGGTTCACCGGGGTGGACGCGGCGGAGGAGAAGCGCCGCCAGGAGCGCTCCTCACGGCTGTACGGACTGCGCAACTTCCCCCCGGAGAAGGTCGCGGACGCGATCCTGCTGGCGGTGGTGAAGAACCGGGCCGTGGTACCGGTGACCCCCGAGTCCAAGGCCGCCCTGTGGATGTCCCGCTTCGCGCCCAACACCCTGCGCCGGCTCGCGAGGCTGGAGCCCCGGCTGTGAGGCCGTCATCCCGCGCGCGGGCCCGCGGGGCCGGAGCGGCGGCCGTGAGGCCGGTCGTCGGCAGGCCGGGCACGGGCATACCCCGCTCCCGCGGGCGGTCGTACCATCCCTCGCAGGAGGGCTCGCTGCTCGAGGCGGTCGAGTACCTGGCGGCGTCTCCTGCCGCCCGGGCCGCGGCGGGCGCGGTCGGCCGAGCCGCCATGTCGTAGGGAGCCGGGATTGTCCGATCAGGCGGTAGCCGAGTACCGGATCGAGGATCTGGCCCATCACAGCGGGGCGACGGTGCGCACGATCCGCGCGTACCAGGACCGCGGCCTGCTGCCGAAGCCGGAGCGCCGGGGACGGTCCAACGTCTACCGGGACACGCATCTGGCGCGGCTGCGCCAGATCGCGGACCTGCTGGACCGCGGCTACACCCTGGCCTCCATCAAGGAGCTGCTGGAGGCCTGGGACGCGGGGCGCGGGCTGGGCGGCGTACTGGGCCTGGTCGCGGAGGTCCACGGGCCCTGGACCGACGAGGAGGCCGACCGGATCAGCCGGGAGGACCTCAACGCGCGGTTCGGCGGCCTGCCCGACGACGAAGCGGTGGACGAGGCCTGCGAGCTGGGGGTCCTGGAGCGGATCCCGGGGCGTCCGGACGAGTTCCTCGTGCCCTCGCCGCAGGAGCTGGCGGTGGCAGCCGAGCTGTACGCGGCGGGGGTGCCCCTCGGGGCCATCACCGGGCACCTGCGGGAGCTGCGCGGACAGGTCGAGCACATCGCCTCGCGCTTCCTGGAGTTCACCACCGAGCACGTGTTCGCCCGCTACCTGGGGCAGGTGCCGCCGACGGACGCGGACGCGGCGGAGGCCGCGACGATGGTGCGCCGGCTGCGGCCCCTGGCGCAGCAGACGGTCGACGCCGAGCTGGCGCGGGCGATGCGGCTGTTCGCGACCCGGCACCTCCAGCGCCATCTGGGGGCGACCGGTGCGACGCAGCCGACCGGCCCCGCCGCGGTGCCCCTGCCCGCCGGGACGGTACGGGCGGTGCAGGAACTGGTGGGTCCGGACAACGTGTCGGAGTTCGTCCGGGCCGCGACGGAGCGGGAGCTGCAGGCCCGGACGATGAACGAGCTGGCAAGCCGGGGCGGCCGGTAATGCTCGATCGGTAGTCCACAGGGGGCCCCGGGGGCGAATCGCTCAGATATCACCGAAACCCGCTGAAACGGCTGTGGACAACCCCCTTCCACCTGTGGGCAACGGCAACGATCGCCTAGACGATGGCCTCGAAGGCCCCGCCCGTACGGGGCATATCGGCCACCACGACCTCCGTCTCGGGTTGCCCGGAGCGCGGCGCTCCGGTCCCGCCGTCATGGCGCTCGCGCCCGTAGAGGAGTACGGCCAGGGCGAGTCCCAGAACACCGCCGAGCAGCTGCGCCACGACGAACCCGGGGAGTGACTGCGGGGCGATGCCGGTGAAGGAGTCGCTGAAGGCGCGCCCGATGGTGCCGGCGGGATTGGCGAAGGACCCCGACGAGGTGAACCAGATCGCGGCGGCGACGTACGCGGCGACCGCGGCCGGGATCAGCCTCGCCCGGCCGATGCGCCCGAAGCCCTGGATGACCAGGACCAGTCCGGCGGTGGCGATGATCTCGCCGATCAGCAGGTGGCCCCCGTCGCGGACCTGGGTGGAGAAGGTGCCGGGGGTGCGGCCGAACATCGTCTCCGCCAGCACGGCACCTGCGATGGCACCGGCGGTCTGGGCGGCGGCGTACGCGAGGGCCTCCCGCGCGTCGAGCCCCTCGCCCCCGGTGCGCCGCGCCCACCAGGCGGTGAGGGTGACGACCGGGTTGAGATGGGCACCGGAGAGGGGGCCGAACAGGGTGATGATCAGGCCGAGGCCGATCGCGGAGGCGAGCGAGTTGGCGACGAGGGCGACACCGGTGTCGCGGCTGAGGTTCGCGGCCTGGATGCCCGAGCCGATCACCACCACGAGCAGGCCTGCGGTGCCGATGAGCTCGGCAGCCACACGCCGAAGCAGTGAGGCCTTATTGGTCATAGTTTCTCCCTCGGGATACGTCGTGATGCGGAAAATGTATTCCGTATCTTGGAAACGCGATAGAGGGATGCCGGGCCCGTCCCGCTGTGGAAAATCGCTGCTCGGAACCCCCTTCGAGCCGTCAAGCTGGGCACATGGATGACCGACGCACCGTGAAGGTGTCCAGATACGTCTCGAAACACCTGCGCCACCAGCCGGAACGGATCGGACTGGTGCTCGACCCCCAGGGCTGGGTGGAGATCGACGATCTCCTGCGGGCCGCCGCGGAACACGGATTCCCCTTCAGCAGGGCCGAGCTCGACCACGTCGTCGCCGCCAACGACAAGCAGCGGTTCGCCGTCGACGGCACCCGCATCCGGGCCAGCCAGGGGCACACCGTCGCGGTGGACCTGGGCCTGCCCGAGGCCGAACCGCCCGGGTACCTCTACCACGGCACCGTCGCCGCCGCCCTGGACTCGATCCGCGCCGAGGGCCTGCGCCCCATGGCCCGCCACCACGTGCACCTCTCGCCCGACCGCGAGACGGCGACCCGGGTCGGCGCGCGCCGGGGCCGGCCGGTGGTCCTCGCCGTGGACGCCGGGGCGATGCGGGCGGCCGGGCACGTGTTCCGGATCAGCGCCAACGGGGTGTGGCTGGCGGAGGCCGTCCCGCCGGAATTCCTCCGCTTCCCCTGACGGGCCGGGGGCCACGGGGGAACCACCCGGCCGGAGCGGAATTCACGGAGTGATTGTCGGATCGTCCACCTACTCTGTTCCTCGTTCCGGCATCAGTGAGGGGGGTACCTCGCGATCGCCGACCACCACGCGAGCAAGCGAGCTGATGCCCGATGACATCCGTGTCTCCTTCCCCGTCCGAATTCCCCGCCGGTTCACCGGCCGAGGGCGCCGTCAACAACTTCCAGGTCGACCTGCGCGGCCTGGTCGACCTGCTCTCCCACCACCTCTATTCCAGCCCCCGCGTCTACGTGCGCGAACTCCTCCAGAACGCCGTCGACGCCGTGACCGCCCGTCACGCGCTCGAACCGGGCGCGGAGGTCCGCATCCACCTGTCCGCCACCGCCGGCCGCATCACCATCGAGGACTCCGGCATCGGCCTGACCGCCGCCGAGGCCCACTCCCTCCTCGCCACCATCGGCCGCAGCTCCAAGCGCGGCGGCGACGGTGCCTCCGCCGCCGAACTGCAGGGCCTGGAGACCACCCGCCAGCAGTTCCTGGGCCAGTTCGGCATCGGCCTGCTCGCCTGCTTCGTCGTCGCCCGGCAGATCCGTGTCGTCACCCGGTCCGCCCGCGACCCCCGGGCGGCGCCCGTCGAGTGGCTGGCCACCGACGACGGCTCCTACACCGTGCGCGAACTGCCCCACAACGCCCGCCCCGAGCCCGGCACCACCGTCCACCTGGAAGCCCGCCCGGGTGCCGAGGAGTGGACCGAACCCGCCCGGGTCGAACGGCTCGCCCGCGACTACGGCTCCCTGCTCCCCCACCCGATCACCTTCGACGACGGCACCGGCAGCGCCCCCCGGCCCGTCACCGACCGGCCCCCCGTATGGGACCGCGCCCACCCCACCCCGGCCGCCCGGCGCGTCGCACTCGCCGGGCACTGCGCGCAGCTCTTCGGCTTCACCCCGCTCGACAGCATCGACCTCGACCTGCCGGTGGCCGGAGTACGCGGAGTCGCGTACGTACTGCCCGAACCGACCAGCCCCGCCCACCGGGCCGGCCATCGCGTCCACCTCAAGGGCATGCTGCTCACCGACCAGGCCGACAACCTGCTGCCCGACTGGGCCTTCTTCGTCCGCGCGGTCCTCGACACCGACACCCTGCGTCCCACGGCCTCCCGCGAGAACCTCTACGACGACGAGACCCTCGCCGCCGTGCGCGAAGCCCTCGGCGCCCGCATCCGCTCCTGGCTGGCCGAGCTCGCCGCGACCGAACCGGAGCGTCTGGCCGCCTTCCTGAGCGTCCACCACCTCGGTGTGAAGTCCCTCGCCCGGCACGACGCCGAACTGCTCGGGCTGATGCTGCCGTGGCTGCCGTTCGAGACCAGCGACGGATCGATGAACCTGGAGGAGTTCACGGCGGCCCACTCCGAGATCCACTTCACGCGGACCGTCGAGGAGTTCCGCCAGATCGCCCCGATCGCCGCGGCGCACGGCCTCGGCGTCGTCAACGCCGGCTACACCTACGACGCCGACCTGCTCGCGCTGCTGCCCTCCGTACGCCCCGACCTGAAGGTCACCGAGCTGGACGCGGGGGCCGTCACCGACCGCCTCGACCCGGTCCCCACCGCCGCCGAGCTGTCCCTCGCCTCCTTCCTCTCCACCGCCCGCACCCGCCTGGAACCCCAGAGCTGCGACGTGGTGCTGCGCGCCTTCCAGCCCGTGGCCGTACCCGCCCTCTACCTCGACGACCGCCAGGCGCGTCAGGAACGGGACCGGACCACCGCCCTGGAGTCCGCCGACTCCCTGTGGAGCGGAATCCTCGGCTCGCTGCGCGGCTCCGGCCCGCGCGCCCGCCTCGTCCTGAACCACAACAACCCCCTGGTCCGGCGCATCGCGGGGCTCGCCGACCCCACGCTCGCCGGCACCGCCGTCGAATCGCTGTACGGCCAGGCGCTGCTGATGTCCCAGCGGCCACTGCGCCCGGCCGATTCGGCGCTGCTCAACCGGGCCTTCATCGGGCTCCTGGAATGGGCGACCCACTCCCCCGACACCCCGGCCGGCAAGTCCCAGGAGGACGAGAAGTGAGCACCCTGACCCCTGAGGAGATCCGGCGCGCCCTGCGCGAGAACCGCGGCCTGCCCCACGGCGCCGCGCGCAACGCCCAGGCCGAGGCACTGACCGCTGCCGCCGAGGTGTGCGGTGACACCGAGGTGTTCCGGATCGCGCTGATCAACCAGATCGACTCCTACGAGTACAGCGCCGAGCGGAGCCGGATGGTGGTCCCCTTCGCCCGCCTGCTCCAGGAGTACGACCGCGACCCGTCGGCGTTCACCCCGGACGACGCCCACTCCCTCTTCTGGCGCTTCAAGTGGGTCTCGGGCCAGATCATCAGCTCCCCCGACGTACCGGTCTCCTCCGTCACCGGCTACCTCGACGACATGGAGAAGCGCTACCGGATCGCCGGCTACAGCGAGCGGGCGGTACGCCAGTCCGAGTACTTCCTCGCGGACGCCATCGGCGACGACGAGCGCGCGGAGCGGGCCATGGCCCGGTGGCGGGCGGCCGACCGCGACGCGATGAGCGACTGCCACGCCTGTGAGACGAACTCCCAGGGCGTGTTCTGGGCGACGAAGGGCGAGCACGCCAGGGCGATCGAGGTCTGGGGCCCCGTACTGAACGGCGAGCAGACCTGCATGGAGGAGCCGCACCGGGTCCTCGCCCGGTCGCTGCTGCCCCTGCTGCGCCTCGGCCGCACCGACGAGGCCCGCTCGCACCACCTGCGCGGCTACCGGATGGCACGCGGCAAGGAGAGCCTGCTGCGCGCGATCGGCCAGCACATCGAGTTCTGCGCCCTCACCGGCAACGAGGCACGCGGCGTGGAGATCCTCGCCGAGCACGGCGCGCACCTGCGGCCGCTCGTGGACGTCAGGACGCAGATGGACTTCTACGCCGGAGTCGTCGTCCTCCTGCGGCGGCTCGTCGACCTCGGCCACGCAGCCGACCCGACGGTGCCGTACGAGGGCTCCGCGCGCACCGTCGGCGAGCTGCACGGCATCCTCCGCGAGGAGGCCCTCGGCATCGCCGGGCGGTTCGACGTGCGCAACGGCACCACCCGGGTCTCCGAACGGCTGCTGGAACGGCTCTCGCAGGCACCGCTGGCCGACGTACTGCCCCTGGGCGTGCGCAGTGCCGCGCTGCCGCGGCCGACGGCGGCGACGCCGGCACCGGCCGCCGCGGACGTGCCCGTGAGCACCGCCGAGTTCGCCGGGCTCGTCGAGCGGGCCCGCGACGGCCGCGACGCGGGCCACCCGGACGCGGACCGACTGTGGGCGGAGGTGGCGGTACGGGTCTCCGCGCTGCCGGAACCGGAGGTGGACCCGCTGCTGCGCGCCGAGGTGGCCGACCACCGGGCCCTGACGGCCGCGCGGGCCGGAGCACCCGACGCGGCGGACCTGCTGACGGCCGTCCGCGACGGATACCGGGCGCTGGGGCAGGCCGAACGCGCCGCGGTAGCCGAGTTGCGGCTGGCGAGCGCGGCCGCGCAGGCCGGGGCCGCGCCGGAGGAGGTCCGCGCGCTGCTGGCGGCGGGACTGCGCGCCGCCGAGGCGCTGGACGCGGCGGAACCGCTGCGGGCCCGCAGGATCGCTGTCGCGGAACTGTCCGCGCTGCGGCTGGAGCCGTACCTGCGTTCGGCCGAGGCCGCCCGGGAGCACGCCGATGAGCACGGGGACGACCACGGGCACGACCACGGGGACGGGGACGGTCACGACCACGGCCACGAGCTGCTGACGGCTGAACTCGCCGCCTTCCTCTCCTCCTACGGGCAGGCCCTCCCGGACCTGGCGGCCGAGGCCGAGGAGATGCTGGGCCGTCTGTCCCTCTCCCAGGGCGACACCGACCGGGCCCTGGAGCTGCTGGCCTCCGCCGCGGACCGGTCCGTCGGGGCCGGCCGGCCGTGGCAGGCGGTGGATCCCCTCGTACTGCGGGCCGGGGTGCTGCTCTCGCTGGGACGGCCCGAGGAGGCCGAGGCGGCCGCGCGGTCCGGCCTGGAGCACTCGGCCGAGGAGACCGACCCCGAGCAGCAGGGCCTCGTACGCCTCACCCTCGCGGACGTCCTGCTGCGCGGGCGGGACACGGTGGCGGAGGCCGCCGAGCACGCCCTCGCGGCGGCGCACTGGTTCGACCAGGCCGGTCTGGCCGCCGACGGCGGGGCCCAGGCGCGGCGGATGCTGGCCCAGGCCTACGCCCGGGACGGCCGGACCGCCGACGCGGCGGAGGTGCTCCAGTCGGCGCTGCCCGACCTGCTGGAACACGGCGAGGGACAGGCCGTCTCCGCCCGGGACTTCCTGGGGAACCTGCTGCGCGACCTGCGCGAGTCCCGGGATGCCGCGGAGCAGTTCCTGCAGGCCGCCGAACTGGTTAAGGACTGGGAGGACCCGCGGCCGCAGGCACGGTTCGCTCAGGCGGCCGCCGACTGCCTCTCCGACGCCGGCCTGGACGAGGAGGCCGTCGCCGCGTACCGGCGCGCCCTGGAACTGCGCCGGCTGACCGGGGACGCGGTGGTCTCCGAGGTCCGGATCCTGCGCTCGCTGGCCTGGCTGGGGATGCGCGAGGAGGTCACCGAGGAGACGGCGGCAGCCGCCCGGGCCCTGATGGACGAGGCCGCCGAAATCCTGGAGAAGGCCCTGGCGGCCGATGGCTCCCGGGATCCGGAACTGCTCTCCGAACTCGCGCAGACCTGGCACCAGCTGGCGCAGGTACTGGACCGGCTGGTGAGCGCCCTGCAACCGGAGGCGGCGGGGGAGCCCCCGGCCGGGAACGCCCTGAGCCCGGCGGCTGTCGAAGCCCTGCGGCTGGAGGAGATCCGGTTGTGGGAACGTGCGGCCGAGCTGTACGCGCAGCTCGGGCTGGAGAACCTCCGGGACCGCTTCCAGTGCCTGAACAACGCCGCCTGGACCCATCACGAGCTGGGTCGTCCCGCCGTGGGCGCCGCCCTCATCACGGCCCTGCTGGAGGAGGTCGAAACCCTTCCCGAGGGCATGGCTCCGGAATGGGTGGGCCCCCAGGCCCGGCGGATCATCGCGCAGCTGACGGCCTGAGCCCCTGCCCGGCCCGGCCGGGGCCTGTCGCGCGACGGGGCCCGGCCGGGGCCGGTGGGGTGCCTCAGCCGTCCAGCTGGGCGAGCCCCTCGGTGGCGATCCGCTCGAAGACGGCCTCGTCGGCGGCGAAGTCGGACTCCGGGATCGGCGCGTGGATGACCAGCTCGGTGAAACCCAACGCGCGGTGGCGGCCCGCGAAGTCGACGAACGCGTCCACCGACTCCAGCATGGTGCTGCGCTCCGGGGTGAAGCCGGTCAGCAGCACCTTCTCGATGGAGTCCGAGTCCCGTCCGATCTCCGCCAGGGCCTTCTCAAGACGCCCGTGCTGGACGCGCAGGGCCTCCAGCGACTGGTCGGGCGTGCCCTCGAAGACCTTCGGGTCGCCGGCGGTCACCCAGGCCTGGCCGTGGCTCGCCGCGAGCTTCACACCGCGCGGACCGGTGGCCGCGACGGCGAACGGCAGGCGCGGGCGCTGGACGCACCCGGGAATGTTGCGTGCCTCGTGGGCGGAGTAGAAGGTGCCGTGATGGGTGATCGCCGGCTCGGTCAGCAGCCGGTCGAGCAGCGGTACGAACTCCGCGAAGCGGTCCGCCCGCTCGCGCGGGCTCCACTCCTCCTGTCCCAGCGCGGTCGCGTCGAAGCCGTTGCCGCCCGCGCCGATGCCGAGGGTGATGCGCCCACCCGAGATGTCGTCCAGCGACATCAGGTCCTTGGCCAGGGTGACCGGGTGGCGGAAGTTCGGCGAGGTGACAAGGGTGCCCAGGCGGATCCGCTCGGTGACGGAGGCGGCAGCGGTCAGGGTGGGCACCGCGCCGTACCAGGGGCCGTCGCGGAAGGTCCGCCAGCTGAGGTGGTCATAGGTGTAGGCGGTGTGGAACCCGAGGCTCTCGGCCCGCTCCCACTGGTCTCGGCCTCCCTCGTGCCACGGACGTACCGGCAGGATCACAGTGCTCAGGCGCAGAGTCATGCCTGCGAGCGTACGGTGGTCCGTGGCGCGTACACCAACCACTCCTCGATCATCAGGGGGCCCCGGGCGTTCGTCGCGGACGCCTGTTCCACGTGAAACATCTGCCGGAGCAGCACGAGCCCGGGCATGTTTCACGTGAAACATGTGCTGGAGCCGCCCAGCCCGAGCGTGTTTCACGTGAAACACCTGCGGGCCCCACGGTTTCACCCTCGGTACTCCGCGGTGGAGGCCGGGGGAGCGACCTCTCTTCCCGATCATGGTCCGGCGGCAGGGGCCCATGGGCGAAGATGGAGCGGTGACCTCGGCTTCCCAGCGCCCGGACGGGCCCACCCCCGTACCCCGGCTCATCGCCACCGATCTCGACGGCACCCTGCTGCGCGACGACAAGTCCGTCTCGCTCCGCACGGTCGCCGCGCTCGCCGCTGCCGAGGAGGCCGGGATCGAGGTCTTCTTCGTCACCGGCCGCCCGGCCCGCTGGATGGACGTGGTCAGCGACCACGTCCACGGACACGGCCTGGCGATCTGCGCGAACGGCGCCGCCGTCGTGGACCTCCACGCCGGACGGGAGTTCGTGCAGGTCAGGGCCCTGCCCCGGGCCACCGCCCGCACGGTCGTGACCACCCTTCGGGAGGCTGCTCCCGGCACTTCCTTCGCGGTCGAGATGACCACCGGCATCAACTACGAGCCGGGCTACCCGCCGTTCTTCCAGGACCCCGGGGCCACCGTCGCCACCGCCGAGAAGCTGCTCCACGAGGAGCCGGAGGACCGTGCGGCGCCCGTGCTGAAGCTGCTCGCGCACCACGCGGATCTGGCCCCGGACGAGTTCCTCTCCCTGGCCCGGTCCGCCGCCGGCGCCTACGCCTCGATCACCCGCTCCAGCCCGACCGCCCTGCTGGAGATCAGCGGGCTCGGCGTGTCCAAGGCCAGCACGCTGGAGCTGTGCTGCGCCGAGCGCGGCATTTCCCCCGCCGAGGTCGTCGCCTTCGGGGACATGCCGAACGACGTGGAGATGCTCCGCTGGGCCGGAACCTCGTACGCGATGGGCAACGCCCATCCGGATGTGATCGCGGCCGCGTCCGGCCGTACGGTCGCCAACAACGAGGACGGGGTCGCCGTCGTCATCGAACAGATCCTGGCCGCACAGGCCGCACGCGGCTGAGCCGCCTCGCCCGGCCGCCCGCCAGGGCTCACAGCGGGGCCTCCCACACCAGGGTGGTCCCGCCACCGTCCTCCCCGACGCCCGGTCCGTACCAGCTGGACCCGCCGAGCGACTCCGCCCGGCGGCGCAGGTTCCGCAGCCCGCTGCGGCGGCCGCCCTCCGGCATGCCCACCCCGTCGTCCGCGACCTCCAGCCGTACCCCGGGCCGGCCCTCGGGCAGGCTGACGGTGGAGTCGACCAGCACCTCGATCCGGGACGCGCCCGCGTGCCGGAACGCGTTCGACAGGGCCTCGCGCAGGGCGGCGATCAGGTTCTTGCCGACCAGCTCGCCGACGGCCGTGTCGACCGGGCCGACGAAGCGGTGCGCGGGCTTGAAGCCCAGCGGCACGGCCGCCATGTTGATCTCCCGCAGCACCCGGGTGCGCAGACCCGACGGCGCCTCCGCGGGGCCCTGCTGGAGCGCGAAGATCGCGGTGCGGATCTCCTGGATCGTCACGTCCAGCTCGTCCACGGCCTTGCCCACCCCGTCACGGACCTCCGGGACGACGGAGCGGCGCTGCGCGCCCTCCAGCATCATCCCGGTGGCGAACAGCCGCTGGATGACCAGGTCGTGCAGGTCCCGGGCGATCCGGTCGCGGTCCTCGAACACCGCGAGCCGCTCGCGGTCGCGCTGCGCCTCGGCCATCATCAGCGCCAGGGCCGCCTGGGAGGCGAACTGCGTGGCCAGGGTCCGCTCCGCCTCGGTGAAGGGCCTCTCGCCCCGGGACCGCGGGGTGACCAGCGCACCCAGCACACGCCCGCCACTGTGCAGTGGCAGCATCATGCAGGGTCCGTACTGGCTGGTCAGCCTGCTGACCGTGCGCGGATCGGCGGCGGCGTCCTCCACGAAGACCGGCTCACCCCGCAGCAGCTCCTCCACCACCGGGCTCTCCGCGGGAACGACCACGCCGAGCGAGGTGGCCGGGTCGTCCGCGGAGACCGCGACGATCTCCATGCCGCCCTCCTCGGCCGGCAGCATCACGATCCCCGCGGCGGAGTCGGCCAGACGGCGGGCCTGTTCGGCCACCACCGCGAGGGCGTCGTCGGCGTCCCCGCCGGACAGCAGGGCGGTGGTGACGGCGACCGAGCCGTCGATCCAGCGTTCGCGCTGGGTGGCGGCCTCGTACAGCCGGGCGTTGCCGATGGCAATGCCCGCCTCGGTGGCCAGCACCCGGACCATGTGGACGTCGTAGTCGCTGAACTCGACGCCGCCGTTCTTCTCGGCGAGGTAGAGGTTCCCGAAGATCTCCCCCTGCACCCGGATCGGGACGCCGAGGAAGGTCTTCATGGGCGGATGGTGCGCGGGAAACCCCGCCGACCGGGGGTCCTTCGTCAGATCGGTGAGCAGCACGGTGTCGGAATGGGAGATGAGCGCGCCGAGCAGGCCGCGCCTGCCGTCCGGACGGTGCCCGATCCGGTCTGCCAGCTCCCCGCTGACGCCGAAGGTGACGAAGTCCGAGAGCCCCGGTCCGTCCGTGTCGACGACCCCGATCGCCGCGTAGCGGGCGTCCGCGAGTTCGGCGGCCGTCTCGCAGATGCGGTCGAGGGTGGAGTGCAGTTCGAGGCCGGTACCGACCGAGCGCATGGCCTCCAGCAGCTGCGGGACGCGCGCGGTCAGCTCGGTGGACAGCCCGTGCAGGCTGCGCGTGGCCTGGGCGGCGGCCTCCAGGGGACCCGGTGCGCCCCCACCGGATTCCGGTGATTCCTGCGACTCCTGCACTGACATGCTCTTGACCCTAGTTAGTCCCGTTTAGGAGGGAAAGTCAGCCCCCAGTACGGGCGAGGGACCGATCCGCCTCCCGTTCCCGCTCCAGGAGGCGCCGCAGCGGTCCCTCGACCGCCGCCAGCTCGGCGTAGCCGCCCCGCTGTACGACTTCTCCCCGGTCCAGTACGAGTACCTCGTCCACCGCCGTCAGCCCTGCGAGCCGGTGGGTGATCAGTACGGTGGTCCGGCCCTCGGTGGCCGCCAGCAGATCCGCCGTCAGGGCGTCCGCGGTCGCCAGGTCCAGGTGCTCGGCCGGCTCGTCCAGGACGAGGACGGGGAAGTCCGCGAGCAGTGCCCGCGCCAGGGCCAGCCGCTGGCGCTGCCCGCCGGAGATCCGCTCCCCGTGTTCCCCGACCAAGGTGTCCAGCCCGTCCGGAAGGCCGTCGGCCCACTCCAGCAGCCGGGCCGCGGCGAGCGCCTCGCGCAGCTGCTCCTCGCTCGCGTCCGTACGGGCCAGCCGCAGGTTCTCGCGCACCGAGCTGTCGAAGAGGTGCGCGTCCTGGGCACACAGGCCCACGATCCGGCGTACGTCGTCGCCGTCGAGCGCGCGCACGTCGGTCCCGCCCACCGTGTACGTGCCTTCGCGCGGGTCCAGGAACCGCAGCAGGACCTGCGCCAGCGTGGTCTTGCCCGACCCCGACGGCCCGACGACGGCGATGCGCCGGCCGGCCTCCAGGGTCAGGTCCAGCCCGTGCAGCGCGTCCCGCTCCTGCCCGGCGTGCCGGGCGGCGAGCCCCGTCAGCCGCAGCGGGAACGGTGAGGCCGGCAGCACCCCGGGCTCGGCCGGCTCCGCGACGGGCACCGGAGCGTCGATGACCTCGTACACCCGCTCGGCACTGCGCCGTACCCGCTGGCGGTACTGGACGGCCAGCGGGAGCCCGCTGACGGCCTCGAAGGCGGCGAGCGGGGTCAGCACCACCACCGCCATGGCCACCCCGGACAGCCTGCCGTCCGCGACCGCCTCCGCACCGGCGAGCGCGGCGCACACCACCGTGAGCCCGCACACCAGGGCGGACAACCCGCTCCCCAGCCCGGTGGCCGCGGCCCCGCGCGAGGCGATCCGCGTCAGCACGCCGTCGCTCTCCCGCGCCCGCTCCTTCCGGCCGGTCAACGCCCCCGCCACCGTCAGTTCGGCGGTACCGGTCAGCAGGTCGGTGACCCGGGTGGCGAGTTCCCCGCGAGCGGGAGCCAGCCGCCGCTCGGCACGCCGCGCGCAGGCCCCGCTGAGCAGCGGCACCCCGACCCCGGCCGCGAGGAGCCCCGCCGCGAGCGCGGCCCCCGCCTCCGGCAGCATCCAGGCGGTGAACGCCACCGACCCGGCGCCGACGAGCACCGCGGTGCCGACGGGGAGGAGCCAGCGCAGCCAGTAGTCCTGGAGCGCGTCGGCATCGGCCACCAGCCGCGACAGCAGGTCCCCGCGCCGCTGCTCGCGCAGTCCGGCGGGGGCGATCCGCTCCAGCCGCCGGTACACCGAGACCCTCAGGTCGGCGAGCATCCGCAGGACGGCGTCGTGCGACACGAGCCGCTCGGCGTAGCGGAAGACGGCCCGTCCGATGCCGAAGGCCCGCGTCGCCGTGACGGCCACCATCAGGTACAGCACCGGCGGCTGTTCGGAGGCCCTGGAGATCAGCCACCCGGAGACGGCCATCAGCCCGACGCTGCTGCCCACGGCCAGCGCCCCGAGGAGCAGCCCCAGCCGGAACCGGCCCTGCCAGGCCGCGGCCACGGCCCGCACCCGCCGCAGCGGGTCACCGCCCGAGCCGGCCCCGCCGGCGTTCCCGCCGCCCCGGCCGCCCTCGGTCCCTTCGGGTGCGGCTCCGAGGATCCACTCCCCGGGGCCGGAGTTCGCCGCCGCCCCGCGCGCAGCCGTCCCGGTGGCGGCGTCGTGGGCAGCACCGGTGGCAGCTCCCGCAGCCGAGTCCGCCGCAGGGCCCGCAGCCGCGTCCGCCGCGGCATCCCGGGCCGTCTCCGCCGCGGCGCCGGATGCCGCGACCGGCCGGGCGGGGGCGCCCTCGCCCACCGCCACCACCCGGTCCGCCACCGCCAGGAGCGCCGGCCGGTGCACCACGAGCAGCACGGTCCGCCCGGCCGCGAGTCGGCGTACGGCATCCACGACGGCGGCCTCGGTCTCCCCGTCCAGGGCTGCGGTCGGCTCGTCCAGCAGCAGCACCGGCCGGTCCGCGAGGAACGCCCGGGCCAGGGCGAGGCGCTGGCGCTGCCCGGCGGACAGCCCGGCCCCGCCCTCTCCGAGCAAGGTCCGCGCCCCGGCCGGCAGGGCCGAGACGAACTCCCACGCCCCGGCATCGCGCAGGGCCGTCTCCACCGCTTCGTCAGCGGCCCCGGGCCGGGCCAGGCGGACGTTCTCGGCGATGGTGCCCGCGAACAGGTGCGGCCGCTGCGGCACCCACGCGATCCGCTCCCGCCACTGTCCGAGGGAGAGTTCCGCCAGGTCCGTGTCCCCGACGCGCACCCGCCCGGCCGTCGGGGTGACGAAGCCCAGCAGGACGTTCAGCAGCGTGGACTTGCCCGCTCCGCTCGGCCCGGTGAGTGCCACGCACTCGCCGGGTCCGACGACGAGCGAGACGGGGCCGGGCGAACTCGCGCCCCGTCCCTCGTACCGGACCTCGACCCCGTCGAGCGAGATCCTCAGTCCCGTGGCCGGCACGCCCGCGCCGCCGCCCGGTGCCGGAACGGAGGTCTTCAGGACCTCGAAGATCTCCTCCGCGGCGGCCAGCCCCTCGGCGGCCGCGTGGTACTGCGCCCCGACCTGCCGCAGCGGCAGATAGGCCTCCGGCGCGAGGATCAGGATGACCAGCCCGGTGTAAAGGTCCAGTTCCCCGTGGACGAGCCGCATGCCGATGGTCACCGCGACGAGCGCCACCGACAGCGTGGCGAGCAGTTCCAGCGCGAAGGAGGAGAGGAAGGCGATGCGCAGGGTACGCATCGTGGCCTGGCGGTAGTCGTCGGTGATCTTTCGGATCGACTCCGCCTGCGCCTTGGCCCGTCCGAACACCTTCAGTGTCGGAAGGCCCGCCACCACATCGAGGAAGTGCCCCGACAGCCGCGACAGCAGCCGCCACTGGCGGTCCATCCGGCTCTGAGTGGCCATGCCGATGAGGATCATGAACAGCGGGATCAGCGGCAGGGTGACCACGATGATGGCCGCCGACACCCAGTCCTCGGTGACGATCCGCGCGAGGATCGCCACCGGTACCACCACGGCGAGCCCCAGCTGGGGCAGGTAGCGGGAGAAGTAGTCGTCGAGCGCGTCGACACCGCGGGTGGCCAGGGACACCAGGGATCCCGTGCGCTGTCCGCTGAGCCAGCCGGGCCCCAGTCCGGTGGCCCGGTCCAGCAGCCTGCCCCGCAGCTCGGATTTCACGGCCGCGCTCGCCCGGTGCGCGGCCAGCTCGGTGAGCCAGGCGACCAGCCCGCGCCCCAGCGCCACCGCCGCGAGCAGCAGCAGTGGCGTCCGGAGCGCGGCACCGTCGAGTCCCCGCTCGAAGGCTCCGACCACGATCTCGGCGACGAGCATCGCCTGACCGACGACCAGCCCCGCCCCGGCCAGTCCGAGGGCCACCACCGCCCCCAGGAAGAGGCGGGTGGAACGGGCGTACCGGAGCAGGCGCGGGTCGATCGGTTTCACGTGGAACATCCCCTCGGCAGGGTCGGGCAGGAGTGACGCGCGGGGCTCAGTGCGCGTCGGCGATGTGCTGCGTGCCGATCCGCTTGCGGAACACCCAGTACGTCCAGCCCTGGTAGAGCAGGACCAGGGGCGTGGCCACGGCGGCGCACCAGGTCATGATCTTCAGGGTGTACGGGGTGGACGAGGCGTTGGTGACCGTGAGGCTCCAGGCATCGTCCAGCGAGGACGGCATGACGTTCGGGAACAGCGTCAGGAAGAGCATCGCGACGGCTGCCGCGATCGTGATCCCGGACAGGGCGAACGCCCAGCCCTCCCGGCCCGCAAGGTTGAACCCGAGGGCCGCGACCAGCGCGAGTACGGCGACGGCCATCGCGACCAGGCTCCAGGCGTCCCCGCGCGAGGCCTGCGTCCAGCTGAGGAAGACCAGGGCCAGCACCGCCGTCACCACACCCAGCCGGGTCGCCAGCGCACGTGCCCGCCGGCGGATGTCCCCGACGGTCTTCAGCGCGGCGAAGACGGCGCCGTGGAAGGTGAACAGAGTGAGGGTGACCAGGCCGCCCAGGACCGAGTAGACGTTGAGCAGGTCGAGGACGTTCCCGACGTACTCCATGTCCCGGTCGATCTTCACGCCCCGCGCGATGTTGGCGAAGGCCACGCCCCACAGGAAGGCGGGGATCAGCGAGGTCCAGAAGATCGCGTGCTCCCAGTTGGCCTGCCACCGCTCCTCGGACCGCTTGTGGCGGTACTCGAAGGCGACGCCCCGGACGATGAGGCAGCCCAGGATGAGCAGGAGCGGCAGGTAGAAGCCGGAGAAGAGGGTCGCGTACCACTCCGGGAAGGCGGCGAAGGTGGCACCGCCCGCGGTGAGCAGCCAGACCTCGTTGCCGTCCCAGACGGGGCCGATCGTGTTGATCAGGACCCGCTTCTCCGTGCGGTCCCGGGCGAGGAGCTTGGTCAGGACACCGATGCCGAAGTCGAAGCCCTCCAGGAAGAAGTAGCCGGTCCACAGGACGGCGATCAGTACGAACCAGACGTCGTGAAGTTCCATGGTGCGGTCTCCTCAGCCTCAGTACGAGAAGGCCATCGGCCGGTCGGGGTTCTTGTCGTCCCCGCCGATCCTGGTGGGCGGGTTGAGATCGGCCTCGGTCAGCTCGGGCGGTCCGGCCTTGACGTACTTCACCAGGAGCCGGACCTCGATCACCGCGAGCACCGCGTAGAGCAGCGTGAAGCCGATCATCGACGTGAGCACCTCGCCCTGCGAGACGTTCGGCGAGACCGCGTCCCTGGTGCGCAGCACTCCGTAGACCACCCAGGGCTGGCGGCCCATCTCGGTGAAGATCCAGCCCCACGAGTTGGCGATCAGCGGGAAGAGCATGGTCCAGAGCGCGACGATCCAGTACAGCCGGGAGAACCGGGGACCGAGCGGCTTCTTGAAGAGGACGAGACGGGGGACCTCGTCCTCACCGGTGTGCAGCGCCGGCGGCAGCAGGAACCGCTTGCGGGTCAGCCACAGCCCGAGCATGCCGATCCCCAGCGAGGCCATGCCAAAACCGATCATCCAGCGGAAGCCCCAGTACGCGACGGGAATGTTCGGGCGGTAGTCGCCGGGGCCGAACTTCTCCTGCTCGGCCTTGTTGACGTCGTTGATGCCGGGGACGAAGGAGCTGAAGTCGCCGTTGGCGAGGAAGGACAGCACGCCGGGGATTTCGACGGCCACCTTGTTGTGGCCCTTCTCCACGTCTCCGTAGGCGAAGACGGAGAAGGGAGCCGGGGCCTCGCCGTCCCAGAGGGCCTCGGCGGCGGCCATCTTCATCGGCTGCTGCTTGAACATCACCTTGGCGAGCAGGTCACCGCTGATCGCGGTGCCCATACCGGCGATGATCATGACGACCAGGCCGAGCCGCAGCGAGCTGCGCATCACCGGGACGTGCTTCTTGCGCGCGAGGTGGAAGGCGGCGATGCCGACCATGAACGCGCCGCCGACGAGGAACGCGGCCGTGATGGTGTGGAAGAACTGGGTGAGCGCCGTGTCCTGGGTGAGGACCGCCCAGAAGTCGGTGAGCTCGGCCCGGCCCCGCTCCCCGTTGAGGCGGTACCCCACCGGGTGCTGCATCCAGGAGTTGGCCGCCAGGATGAAGTAGGCGGACAGGACGGTGCCGAGGGAGACCATCCAGATGCAGGCCAGGTGGATCTTCTTCGGCAGCTTGTCCCAGCCGAAGATCCACAGGCCGATGAAGGTCGACTCGAAGAAGAAGGCGATCAAGGCCTCGAACGCCAGCGGGGCGCCGAAGACGTCCCCCACGAATCGTGAGTAGTCGGACCAGTTCATGCCGAACTGGAACTCCTGGACGATGCCGGTGACGACACCCATCGCGATATTGATCAAGAAAAGCTTGCCCCAGAACTTGGTGGCCCTGAGGTATTTCTCCTTCTCGGTCCGGACCCACGCGGTCTGCAGGCCGGCGGTCAGCGCGGCGAGCGAGATCGTGAGCGGCACGAAGAGGAAGTGGTAGACGGTGGTAATGCCGAACTGCCAGCGAGCCAATGTCTCAGGCGCCAAAGCTAGGTCCACGTCGTCTTCTCCTTGTCGTCGCCGTGGTCACAGCGGGCAGTCTGCCTGGCGGGTTCCCTCCCATACCGGGAGGAAGCAGGACACGCTTGTGAACGCGTTCACATTCACAAGCATTATGACGCACCGCCTGCGGCCGGAATCAGCCGGGGTCCCCTACCGGCCACTAGCCAAGGATTTCAACAGATTGTTGAATGTGGCCATGCAGATTCGAATCTCCTGGCCCGCGGGCCTGCTCACCGCGACCCTCGACGACACCCCGACCAGCAAGGCGCTGGCCGCGGCGCTGCCGATCTCCGCCTCCGCCAACACCTGGGGCGAGGAGGTCTACTTCGACACCGGGGTCTCCGTGGCCTTGGAGGACGACGCCCGGCAGGTCGTCGAGCCGGGCACGGTCGCCTTCTGGACCGAGGGCGACGCGCTCGCCCTGCCCTACGGCCCCACGCCCATCTCGCGCGGGGGCGAGAGCCGCCTGGCGAGCCCCTGCAACGTGCTCGGCTCGTTCGACGGCGACCCCCGCCTCCTGGCCACCATCCGCGACGGCGACCCCGTCCGCGTGGAGCTGGTCTGACGACCGGCCCTGACTACAGCTCTTTGAAGAACGCCTCCGCCGCGTGCAGGAAGAGGTCGTTCGCCTCGGTCTCACCGATCGTGACCCGCAGGCCTTCGCCCGCGAAGGGCCGGACCACCACACCGGCCTTCTCGCAGGCCGCCGCGAAGTCGGCGGTCCGCTCCCCCAGCCGCATCCACACGAAGTTGGCCTGGGTGTCCGGAACCGTCCAGCCCTGCGCGAGCAGCGTCTCGTGCACCCGGTTGCGCTCGCACACCAGCGCCCCGACCCGGCCCATCAGCTCGTCCTCGGCCCGCAGCGACGCGACCGCCGCGTCCTGGGCGAGCTGGCTGACGCCGAAGGGCACCGCCGTCTTCCGCAGCGCCGCGGCCACCGGCTCGTGCGCCACCGCGAAACCGACGCGCAGGCCGGCCAGCCCGTACGCCTTGGAGAACGTCCGCAGCACGGCCACGTTGGGGCGGTCGCGGTAGAGCTCGATGCCGTCCGGAACGTCCGTGTCGCGCACGAACTCCCGGTACGCCTCGTCCAGCACCACCAAGACGTCCGACGGCACCCGGTCCAGGAACCGCTCCAGCTCGGCGCGGCGCACGGCGGTGCCGGTCGGGTTGTTGGGGTTGCAAACGAAGATCAGGCGGGTCCGGTCGGTGATCGCGGCCGCCATCGCGTCGAGGTCGTGGACGTCCCCTTCGGTCAGCGGCACCTGCACCGACTTCGCGCCGGAGATCTGCGTGATGATCGGGTAGGCCTCGAAGGACCGCCAGGCGTAGATGACCTCGTCACCCGGGCCGGCCGTCGACTGGATCAGCGACTGGGCAACCCCCACCGAGCCGGTGCCCGTGGCGATGTGCTCGACCGGTACCCCGAAGCGCTCCGCCAGCTCGTTCACGAGACCCGTGCACGCCATGTCGGGGTAGCGGTTGAACCGGCCGGCGGCCGCGACCGCGGTCTCCAGGACCCCGGGCAGCGGCGGATACGGGTTCTCGTTCGAGGACAGCTTGAACGCGACGGCCCCGCCCGCGGCCGCGGGCTTGCCGGGCTTGTAGGTGGGGATGCCGTCCAGCTCGGCGCGCAGCTTCGGGCTCTTCTCGCTCACCGCAGGTCCTCCTCGACCGTCCCGTCGACGTCTCCGTCGACTCAATACTGCTCACCTTATGAGGATTCCGCCGATCCGAGAATGGCGGGCGCCCGGAACACAGGGGGAGCGCACGCATATATGCGCGCGCCGGTGGCCTGCGCCGTGGCGCGCGTCCCTCGTGCAGGTGAGTTGAGAGCGGCCCTGGACGGCTCCGTTTTGGCATGCTCGTACCCGTCCACAAGCCCCACCCTCAGGACAGAGCGGTAAATTCCTTCAATTCCAAGGTCATTGGGGGTGGCGAACCAAGCAGAATCGTGCCTGTCAACGCGTGCATATGCACCTGAACCACCCTGCCCCGCGAGCCCTACTATCGGCTCGCCATGACAGCAGCAGGGAAGCATCAGGTGAGCCGGACCGAGACCACCCGGCGGGTCGGCGGCCGACAGAGCCGGGCCGGAATCAGGGACGTGGCCGCCGCGGCGGGCGTGTCCATCACAACCGTCTCCGACGCGCTCAATGGCAAGGGGAGGTTGCCGGACGCCACCCGCCGCCACGTTCGCGAAGTCGCCGACCGGCTGGGGTACCGCCCCTCCGCCGCGGCACGCACCCTCCGTACCGGCAAGTCGGGCCTCATCGGCCTGACCGTGACCACGTACGGGGATGAACCTTTCACCTTCACCGAATTCGCGTACTTCGCCGAGATGGCGCGGGCCGCCACCTCCGCCGCGCTCGCCCGCGGCTACGCCCTCGTCATCCTGCCCGCCACCTCACGACACGACGTCTGGTCCAACGTGGCCCTCGACGGCACCGTCGTCATCGACCCCTCCGACCACGACCCGGTCGTCAGCGAGCTGGTCCGCCAGGGCCTGCCCGTGGTCTCCGACGGCAGGCCGGCGGGCACCCTCCCCGTCACCGCCTGGGTGGACAACGACCACGAGGCCGCCGTACTGGGCCTCCTCGACCACCTCGCCGCCGCCGGCGCCCGCCGCATCGGGCTGCTGACCGGAACCACCACCGACACCTACACCCGGCTCTCCACGACCGCCTACCTCAACTGGTGCGAACGCGTCGGCCAGGACCCTGTCTACGAGTCCTACCCCGCCCACGACCCGTGCGCCGGCGCCGTCGCCGCCGACCGGCTCCTCGCCCGCCCCGACCGGCCGGACGCCGTCTACGGGCTCTTCGACCCCAACGGCACCGACCTCCTCGCCGCCGCCCGGCGCTACGGGCTGCGGGTCCCCGAAGACCTGCTCCTCGTCTGCTGCAGCGAATCCACCGTCTACGCCAACACCGAACCGCCCATCACCACACTCTCCCTCAAACCCCGCCGCATCGGAACCGCCGTCGTGCAGCTGTTGATCGACGCGATCGAGGGAGTGGACACCGGACGCCCCGTCGAGCAGGTCGTGCCCACCGAGCTGATCATCCGTACCTCCTCGCAGCGCAGAACGCCCCGGACGACCGTCAGCCCGCCGCGCACACCGGCCCAGGACTGACCTCCGCATCCTCACATCGGCGGGGCCGTCGGCCCCGCCGAGGATTTCAACAACACTGAAATCGGGAGAAAAGGGCAGGAAGGAACGGCTCCGGCCAGGATTCACTACCCCTGGTGCGTCACAGAGCGCGAGCCGCATTCCTATGATGGGCGCACGACATCACGGACCCTCCGCCCAGGAGGTGAGGGGGTCCGCAGGTGTACGGCAGCGCGACGGTGGTGGAGGGGTCGATGACTCAGGGGGCCGGTCAGGGACCCGCGATGCGGACGGACACGCTGCGGGACTTCCGGGTGCCGGTCTCCGAACCCGCGCCGTACACCGCGCCGGCCGCGCTGTCCGGCGAGCCCCCCGTGTACGGCGAGTACCCCGCGTACTACGAGGAGAGCGCGCCCCCCGCGCCCCCTCGGCCCGGGTATTCCCCCGCGCGGCCCGCCATGGCTCCCCACGCCCGCCCCGGCACGGACACCGTCCCGCAGCAGCGCGCCGCGGGCGACGTCGAGTACGAGGACGCCGACGGCGCTGACGACGGCTACACGCCCACGCAGCGCGACCTCCCCGTCATCGGCCGCGGCGCGGCGAGCGGGCCCGGCCACACGGTGCAGGTCCAGTACGTCCCCCAGGAGGTCCCGGGCTCCGGTCCCGGCCCCCTCTACGTCGTCGGTGACGTCCACGGATACCTGGACGAGCTGATCAGCGAACTCCAGGCGCAGCACCTCATCGACGCCGAGTGCCGCTGGTCCGCCGGCAACGCCCGGCTCTGGTTCCTCGGCGACTTCACCGACCGGGGCCCCGACGGCATCGGCGTCATCGACCTCGTCATGCGGCTCTCCGCCGAGGCGGCCGCCGCCGGCGGCTACTGCAAGGCCCTGATGGGCAACCACGAGCTGCTCCTCATCGGCGCCAAGCGCTTCGGCGACACCCCCGTGTCCTCCGGCGCCGGCACCGCCACCTTCCAGGCCGCCTGGCTGCTCAACGGCGGCCAGCGCGCCGACATGGAGCGCCTGGAGGACGTCCACCTCCAGTGGATGTCCCGCCTCGACGCGGCCACCCTGCAGGACGGCCACCTGCTCCTGCACTCCGACACCACCGCGTACCTCGACTACGGCGACTCCATCGAGGACGTCAACGACACCATCCACGAGCTGCTCAACCGCAACGACGCCGACATCACCTGGGACCTCTTCCGCAAGTTCACCAAGCGGTTCGCCTTCCGCGACGAGGAGACCGGCCCCCAGGCCGTACGGGAACTCCTGGCCACCTACGGCGGCGGCCGCGTCGTCCATGGCCACAGCCCCATCCCCTACCTGCTCGGCGAGGTCGGCACCGAGGACGGCGACGACTCCCACGGCCCCGAGGCCGTGGACGGGCCGCACGTGTACGCCGACGGGCTGGCCATCGCCATGGACGGCGGCGTGACGATGGCGGGCAAGCTGCTCGTCGTTCAACTACCTCTGCGCGACTGAGCGTTCTCGGAGCGGGGTATTTCAGCAAAGCCCTTGTCACGGCGTGGCAGGGGCGCTCTACCATCGCTCTATCCGTAGCAGGCTCTCCTCCGTTTACGCCGGATCCCCGGATCTACGCGGGCATACCGGCACGTACGGAGCATCGGGGGATGCACATGACCAGCGCTCCGCACCTGCTCACCGAAGACCGACCGGAGTTCGATCGGCTCCTCGACGAGGCGCTGCGCACCGCGGACCAACGGCCCGAACTCGCCACTCTGGGCGAACGGCTGAACGCCGAACAGCTGCGCACCATGGCCCAGGCCGCCACCACACTGCTGACCGCCGCCGCGGCCGCCGAGTACGACCACTACGTGAAAGTGCGGGAGCAACTGCGCGACGCGGTCCTGTCCGCCCCGGGGACGAGCGCCGAGGACGGCGCCGAGGACCAGGACGACGGGGCCGGCGTGAGCGCGGTGGTCGGCGTACTGGCACCGGTGCTGGCGGGCACCGCGATGCTGATCTTCCTGCTGGTGGGCTACGGCCTCAAGATGATCGAGCCCGCTCCGGCCTTCGCCGAGACGATGCTGACGGCGGGCTGGCTCTTCGGCGGGCTCACCGTGGCCGCCCTGCTCTTCGCGGTGATCGCGCTGCTCGTGACGGCCCTGCGCAACAGCTCCACGGAGGTGGCGGCGGAGGAGAGCGTGTCGATACCCGACGAGCTCTCCCGCGCCCGGGAAGCCTGGCGCAACGCGCTGCTGGAGCGCGGCATCGTGCCCTTCCTGCGCGACGCCCTGGCCGACCCGACCGCCGGACCGGGCTACCCCGTGCCGCGCACCCCGGGCGCCGGGCGCATCCCCAGCCTGGGCTACACCCCGCCGGACTTCACCAGTCCCGGCCGGTCCTCCGAGGGACCCCGCCCCGGCTACAGCTCGCCGGATTTCACCAGCCCGGACTTCGGCGGCACGGGCCACGAACGGGAGTGAGGCCGTCCTCCACCGGGAGGCCGGGCCCGTTTCACGTGAAACATCCACCCGTGTTCACCGGTTGTCCCGGCTCGGCGGGGGGCTGACCGACGACTCCCCCCGGAATCCCGTCGGTCAGCCCTTCCCACACGGATCAGTCGGCCAGCGGCAGGTAGACCCGGTTGCCGGAGGCCGCGAACTCGGCGGACTTCTCCGCCATGCCCGCCTCGATCTCATCGGCCTTCAGGTCACCGCCGTGCTCACGGCGGATGTCCTGCGAGATCTTCATCGAACAGAACTTCGGACCGCACATGGAGCAGAAGTGCGCGGTCTTGGCCGGTTCGGCCGGGAGCGTCTCGTCGTGGAACTCACGGGCGGTGTCCGGGTCGAGGGCCAGGTTGAACTGGTCCTCCCACCGGAACTCGAACCGCGCGTCCGACAGGGCGTCGTCCCACTCCTGGGCACCCGGGTGGCCCTTGGCCAGGTCCGCCGCGTGGGCGGCGATCTTGTACGTGATGACCCCGGTCTTCACGTCGTCCCGGTTGGGCAGGCCCAGGTGCTCCTTGGGCGTCACGTAGCAGAGCATCGCGGTGCCCCACCAGGCGATCATCGCGGCGCCGATGCCCGAGGTGATGTGGTCGTACGCGGGCGCCACGTCCGTGGTCAGCGGGCCGAGCGTGTAGAACGGCGCCTCCTCGCAGATCTCCTGCTGGAGGTCGATGTTCTCCTTGATCTTGTGCATCGGGACGTGGCCCGGGCCCTCGATCATCGTCTGGACGTTGTGCCGCTTGGCGATGGTGTTCAGCTCGCCCAGCGTCTTCAGCTCCGCGAACTGCGCGGCGTCGTTGGCGTCCGCGATCGATCCGGGACGCAGGCCGTCACCCAGCGAGTAGGTGACGTCGTACGTCGCGAGGATCTCGCAGAGCTCCTCGAAGTTCGTGTAGAGGAAGTTCTCCTTGTGGTGCGCCAGGCACCACGCGGCCATGATCGAGCCGCCGCGGGAGACGATGCCGGTCTTGCGACGGGCGGTCAGCGGCACGTACGGCAGCAGCACGCCGGCGTGGACCGTCATGTAGTCGACGCCCTGCTCGGCCTGCTCGATGACCGTGTCCTTGTAGATCTCCCAGGTCAGGTCCTCGGCCCTGCCGTCGACCTTCTCCAGTGCCTGGTAGAGCGGCACGGTGCCGATCGGGACGGGAGAGTTGCGCAGCACCCACTCGCGGGTGGTGTGGATGTTGCGGCCGGTGGAGAGGTCCATGACCGTGTCGGCGCCCCAGCGGGTCGCCCAGGTCATCTTCTCCACCTCCTCCTCGATCGAGGAGGTGACGGCGGAGTTGCCGATGTTGGCGTTGACCTTCACCAGGAACCTCTTGCCGATGATCATCGGCTCGATCTCCGGGTGGTTCACGTTGGCCGGAAGCACCGCGCGGCCCGCGGCGATCTCCTCACGGACGACCTCGGGGGAGACGTTCTCGCGGATCGCGACGTACTCCATCTCCGGGGTGACCTCGCCCCGGCGGGCGTACGCGAGCTGCGTGACGGCGGCGCCGCCGCGGCCCCGGCGGGGCTGGCGCGGGCGGCCCGGGAAGACCGCGTCCAGGTTCTTGAGGCCCCCGCGCGGAGAGGTGTGCTTGATGCCGTCGTCCTCGGGACGGACGGGGCGCCCCGCGTACTCCTCCGTGTCGCCCCGGCCGATGATCCAGTGCTCACGCAGCGGGGGCAGGCCCCGGCGCACGTCGGTCTCGATCTGCGGGTCGGTGTACGGCCCGGACGTGTCGTAGAGCGTCACGTCCTTGCCGTTGGTGAGGTGGACCTGGCGGACCGGCACCCGGATGTCCGGGCGGGAGCCCGCCAGGTATCCCTTGTGCCAGCCGGGCTGGCGCTCGGTCTGGCCGTCGGCGTTCTGGCTGACGGCAGGCGTGCGTGCGTCCTGAATGGTCATGAGACCTGATCTCCCTACGCCGGCATTACCCGGTAACAGGTTCGGCGGTCGGCGCAGCCTCCTCCCGTACGCATTCTCATGCGCGTACGGTGATCAGCGCCCTCTCAGCCCGGTGCTCCGAGCTCCCGCGTTGTGCAAAGTAGCCCCCACGTTAGCGTCGTGTGTGGCGTGCTGAACAGTGGGCCCCCTCATCTCTTGCGATGATCTGCCGGTGACGTCCTCGCCGCAGCCCCCCCACGAACCCACAGAGCCCATGGGCCACACCGGCCCCGAGCACGCGTCCCACGGGGATGCGGCCGCGCCCTCCCTCGGGCACTCCTCCGGCCACAGCCACGGGCACGGACACAGCCACGGCCACGGGCCGGCGGCTCCGGTCTCCAAGCACCTGCGCAAGGTGATCGCCGCCGTCCTGATCCCCTTCGCCACCGCCGTCTTCATCGGCATGGCCGTGCTCTGGCCCGGCGGCGCACCCGCGCACGAACGCACCGGTGTGGGCTTCGACCGCCAGACCGAACAGGGCAAGGTCGTCGCTCTCGCGAAGGTGGACTGCAAATCGGTCAACGCCTCGCAGGTCCCTCCCACGGGCGACACCTCCACCCCCGAGGGGCGCGAGGCGCAGGCCGCCAGGACCGGCGAGTGCAAGAAGGCCACCATCGAGGTGACCAGCGGCCCGGAACGGGGCCGGGCGTTCTTCGAGATCGTCCAGCCCGGTGCGCCACGGCAGTTGGAGAAGGGCCAGGAGGTGGTGGTGGCGTACGCGCCGGACGCGCCCCGGGATCTCCAGTACTCGGTGATCGACCTGAACCGGAAGTTCCCGATGGCGCTGCTGGCCGGCATCTTCGCCGTCGCGGTCGTCGTGGTGGGCCGGATGCGCGGCCTGTTCGCCCTCATCGCGCTCGTGGTCAGCTTCGGGGTACTGACGCTCTTCATCCTCCCGGCGATCCTGCAGGGCTCGAACCCGCTGCTCGTCGCGGTCATTGGAGCCAGCGCGATCATGCTGATCGCCCTCTACATGTGCCACGGGCTGACGGCTCGGACCTCGGTAGCCGTCCTCGGCACGCTGGTCTCGCTCCTGCTGATCGGCCTGCTGGGCTCGCTGTTCATCGGCTGGGCGTTCCTGAGCGGCAACACGGACGACAACACCGGGCTGATCCACGGGCTTTACCCGAGCATCGACATGAGCGGCTTGCTGCTCGCGGGCGTGATCATCGGATCGCTCGGTGTGCTCGACGACGTGACCGTCACTCAGACGTCGGCCGTCTGGGAACTCCACCAGGCGGACCCGGCGATGGGCCCGCGGGCCCTGTACCGGGCCGCCATCCGGATCGGCCGCGACCACATCGCGTCGGTGGTGAACACCCTCGTGCTGGCGTACGCCGGCGCCGCGCTGCCGCTCCTGCTGCTGTTCTCGATCGCCAACAGCAGCATGGGGACGGTGGCCAACAGCGAGCTGGTCGCCGAGGAGATCGTACGGACCCTCGTCGGTTCCATCGGGCTCGTGGCCTCGGTGCCCGTGACCACCGCCCTGGCGGCGCTGGTGGTCTCCGCCGACCGGCCGGGGGCCGCGGGCGGCGTGGCCGCGGGACCGGCCGCCGGACCGGCCCGCGGCGGCCGGGGCCGGCGGCGGCGCAAGCGCTGAAGGACTCGACGGGGCGGGACCGTTGCGGCTCCGCCCCTCAGCCGGCCTTCCGCTCGTCCTGCTGCGACTCGGAGAGGATCTTGCCGAGCGCCTGGTCGAGGCTCTCCTCGAAGTCGCCCAGACTGCGCTCCTGACCGAGCGGAACGAGCCGGTCGGTCCGGTCGAGGAAGGCGACGAGGGGCCCCGCGCCCGCGCGGAAGAGGGCCCGGTCGCCGCCGACCTGGAGACGGATGTGGACGTCGGACAGCTCCTCCGGGTCGGTGGGCGCGATGTGCACGTCACCGTCACCGCTCGGCTTGTTGATGCCGTCGAGAAGCAGCTCCCGGCCGAACGCCCAGGTCACGGGCGCGTCTCCGGGAAGGTGGAAGGTGAGGCGTACCGCGTAGGGGTCACGGGCGTCGTACCGCAGCTCCACCGGGATCCGGAACGCGAGTTCCTCGGAAACGAGGAAGCTCATCATGACCTCTGCCTGTACCGAATCGCGCATTGCCTACCCCTGTAGTGGAAGTGGCCAGGAATGATCCCCCAGGGCCTCTTGACAAGGGTGGTGGAAGCGGCAGCAGATCACAAGGAGTGAGTTTTCAGATACTGATAGAGAAGGAGAGGGTGCTGAACAGCGCGCCTACTTCACTCCGTAGTCGATCGACAGCGGAGAGCAACCGGTCTTCTTGGTGCAGGGGGAGAGAAATGGCCACGGTTGCGGCGATATCGCCGACGGTGAGCGGGATCGCCGCGCACACCGTGCCCAGGGCGTACTCCTGACGCTCGATCACGGGCTGCATCCGCTCCCGGGAGCCGATCCGCTGCTCCAGGGCGTGCGCGTCCCGCACGGTGTAGGGCGTGATGCTCTCGACCGGGTGCCGTTCGTAGTAGTCCTTGCGCGTCTTCTCGTCGAGCTGGCCCAACAGGCACTGGCCGATGGCGTGGGCGTGGCCGGTCGCGCGGACGTCGGCCCATTCCTCGCAGACGGGGTTGGCCGGAGTGTCCGAGACACCCACGATCTCGATCTCACCCTCGCGGAACACCGCGAAGTAGACGGGGGCCCCGACCGTGTCGCGGAAGTGCGCGAGCGAGTCGAGGATCATGCTGCGACGTTTCTGCTGAAGCCCGCCACCCGCCAGCCGGCCGGCCGCGTCGCCGAGCACGAACACCCCGCTCTGCCGGCGCAGATAGCCCTCGTGCGTCAGCGTGCGCAGCAGGTGGTACGCGGTGGGGAGCGGGAGCCCGGCCTCGCGCGCCAGCTGTTTCGCCGGGGCTCCCCCGCTATGCGACCCCGCCGCTTCCAGCAGCCGCAACGCCCGCTGCACCGAACCGATCAGGGTCGGCACACCGGGATTGTGAACCGAAGACAAAGCTCACCCCCAGGCGTGGCAGCGGGCCTCGGGGTGGCCCGCCCTGCGGGGGCCGCCCCCGCGTGTGCCGCGGCTCCTGGGGGTCGTGCTCAGTTGTTGCCCCGACGCGACCGCCCGTTCCGAGCGGAGGTATCGGCGCCCAGGGAACGGCACAGATTGCCACTGTATCCACCGGTTCCCGGCGTGTGGGCGGTTTGGCCGGTCCCGTTCCCCCGCCTGGGTTAATCCCCTGACCCGTTGGGGGCGGGGCGGGCCTGGTGCTACCAGTCGCTGGAGGAGGCCTTCGGCCCACTGCCGGTGAACTTCTTGACCACGAACACCAGGCCGCCGACGAGGGCGACGAAGAGCAGCAGCTTGAAGGCGAACGAGATCAGCGTGCCGAGGATGGAGGTGATCACTCCGCCGAAGACGAAGAGTGCCAGCAGCGGAACGGCGACCCACTTCACCCACCAGGGCATACCCGCGAACATCGCTCGGATCCCGTCCATGTTCCTACCTCTTCCTCGTCCGTGACCCGTGACCCGCGGCCCGTGAGTCCGCGGCTTCGTGAGCCGGTGATCTCGTGGGTCCGTCGGTCTCCGCCGGTCCGTTTCTTTCCTCGCTCTCGATGCTAGGAGCCGGCCGCGCCGCACAGGGGTCCACGAGCCCCCGGAACCCCCTGACCCGCCCCCTAGGGGGATCAGGGGCACGACCCTCAGTCCGACGGCCGCCCGACCCGTGCTCAGCCCTCCGGCGGGGAGAAGACCACCATCACCTTCAAGGGCTCGGTGATGTGGTGGAACTTGTGCGGTACCCCCGCGGGGACGTAGACGACGCTGCCGTTCGCCACCACCGTCGTCTCCTCCCCGACCGTGATCGAGGCCCTGCCGCTCACCACGAAGTACACCTCGTCCTGACGGTGCGGCTGCTGCGGGTCGCTCTGCCCGGCATCGAGCGCGTACAGCCCGACCGACATGTTCCGTTCCCGGAGGAACTGCAGATAGGCGCCGTCGTTGGCGGCCCGCTCCGCCTCGAGCTCGTCCAGCCGGAAGGCCTTCATCTTTCGCTGTGCCCCTTGCTCTTGCCCGGTGGTGCCCCGGGATCCGCCGATCTGCCGATGCCCGGCCCGGATCTTCTCTGCCACGATCAGACACATGACGAATTTCGTAGTCAAGACGCTCGCCAACGCGGCGGCTCTGGCCGTCGCCATCTGGCTGCCCGGGATCACCCTCGACGACGGCAGCAGCCTGGGCCGCCGCGCGCTGACTCTGATCCTGGTCGCGCTGGTCTTCGGGCTGGTCAACCTCATCGTCAAGCCGGTGGTGAAGCTGCTCTCGTTCCCGCTGTTCATCCTCACGCTCGGTCTGTTCACCCTGGTCGTGAACGCCCTGATGCTGCTGCTCACCTCCTGGCTGGCCGAGCAGTTCGACCTCAGCTTCCACGTGGACGGCTTCTGGACCGCCGTACTCGGCGGCCTGATCATCTCCGTCGTCTCCTGGGCCGTGAACCTGGCCCTGCCCGACAAGCACTGAACGGGCCCGCCGAGCACCGGTCCGCCGGCCGCCGTACGCACCGCCGTGAAGGAGCACACCACGTGAACGAGCACACCCCCGGCGGGACCGCCGGAGCAGCGGCCGCGCCCGGCCCGTACGGCGACGGCACGCGCGCCGTGCGCGCCGGGCTGCCCGAGCCCGTCAAGAACGAACCGCCGCTGCCCGGCCCGGTGTTCGCCGCCCACTTCCACCTCCCGGGCGAGGTCTCGGGCCCGTACACCTACGGCCGCGACACGAACCCCACCTGGACCCTGCTGGAACGGGCCATCGGGGAACTGGAGGCACCGGACGGGGAAGGGGCGGAGACCGTCGTCTTCGCCTCCGGAATGGCGGCCGTCTCCGCCGTCCTGCTCTCACAGGCCCGCACCGGCGACACCGTCGTCCTGCCCTCCGACGGCTATCAGGCGCTGCCCCTGGTCCGCGAACAGCTCGAGGCGTACGGAGTCCACGTGCGCACCGCGCCGACCGGCCAGGACGCGCAGCTCGCCGCCCTCGACGGGGCCCGGCTGCTGTGGATCGAGACCCCGTCCAACCCGGGCCTCGACGTGTGCGACGTACGCCGCCTCGTGCGGGCCGCGCACACGGCGGGCGCCCTGGTCGCCGTCGACAACACCCTGGCGACCCCGCTCGGACAGCGGCCCCTGGAACTGGGAGCGGACTTCTCCGTCGCCAGCGGCACCAAGGGGCTCACCGGCCACGGGGACCTGCTGCTCGGCTACGTCGTCTGCCGCGACCCGGAACTGGCCGCGGGCATCCGCCGCTGGCGCAAGATCGTCGGAGCGATCCCGGGCCCCATGGAGGCCTGGCTGGCCCATCGCTCCCTGTCCACCCTCCAGCTGCGGGCCGGACGCCAGTGGGGCAACGCGCTGGCAGTGGCCGAGGTGCTGGCCGACCGGCCCGAGGTGAGCGGGGTCCGCTACCCGGGCCTCGCCTCGGACCCCTCCCACAAGACGGCCTCCCGGCAGATGCGCGGCTTCGGCTCGGTGGTCTCGTTCGTCCTCCCGGACCGCGCGCACGCGGAGCGCTTCATGACCGCTCTGCACCTGGTCGAGGACGCCACGAGCTTCGGCGGAGTCCGGTCCACCGCGGAGCGGCGCGGACGCTGGGGCGGCGACGCCGTGCCGGAGGGCTTCATCCGTTTCTCCGCCGGGGCCGAGGACCCCGAGGACCTGGTCGCGGACGTGCTCCGGGCCCTCGACTCGGCGGCCGCCGGGGCCTGAGCGGCGGAGGAAGAAGGAAAGCGGTCCGAGCCTCCCCCCTGGTGGCTCGGACCGCGCCGGGTTCCCCGCGAGAAGAACCACGTTGACAAGGCTAGTTGACTCAGCGTCAGAGTCCAATCACGGTAACGACAGGGGCCTATCGGCATATTTATAGTTGAAGGCCCCCACCGAGAGGGGCCGCCATGGACCTGGCCCTGCTGCGCACCTTCGTCGCCGTGCACCGGGCAGGCTCGTTCACCCGGGCCGCCACGCTCCTCGGGCTGTCACAGCCCGCTGTCACCTCGCAGATCCGCACCCTGGAACGGCAGCTCGGCCGGCCCCTGTTCCACCGGCGTGCCCGGGGCGTCACCCCCACGGCCGTCGGCGACGAGCTGGCCCACAAGGCCGCCCCTCACCTCGACGCGCTGCTCCGGATCGCCGAGACCGAACGGGAGGCCGCCGGAGCCCTGCGGACCCTGCACCTCGCCGGGCCCCCGGAATTCCTCTGCCTGCGCGTACTGCCCGCGCTCGCACCCCTGGTCGGCCAGGGCCAGACCCTGCGCACCGCCCTGGTGCCCGGCGCCGAGGAGAACCTCGCCGGGCTGGCCGCCGGGCAGCACGACCTGGTCGTCACCACCTCCCGTCCACGCGGCGGCCCCTTCACCGCGAGCGTCCTCTGCGACGAGGAACAGGTGCTGGTGGCCGCGCCCTACTGGGCCGCCCTGGCCGACCCCGCCGCACTGAGCGCTTCGGGCCCCGCGGCGCTCGACGGGATCCCGGTCGTCGAGGTCCACGAGAGCCTGCCGCTGGTCACCCGCTACTGGGCCACCGTCTTCGACTCCGCACCCGACACCGCCGCCAGGGTGGTGGCCCCCGACCTGCGGGCGGTCCTGGAATGCGTCCTGGCCGGCGCCGGACTCGCCGTCCTGCCCCGCTACCTGTGCCAGGAGGCCCTCGACCGCGGTGAGGTCGTCTCCCTGCTGGATCCCGCCGTCCCGCCGCTGCGCACCTGGTTCCTCGTCGTCCGGGCGGGCAGCCTGGCGCTCGCCCACCTGGCCCGGGCCCACGATCGGCTGTTGCGCGCCGCCGCGCACTGGTGAGCCCCTCGTTTCCGGCCGCTGACGCGTTTCAGACGGGCGGGCGCGGGCCACTCTTCTCCCATGACCGAACGTCCCGTGGTCAAACGCACCGCCCGCGCGATCCTGCTCGACGGTGACGACCTGATCCTCATCAAGCGCACCAAGCCAGGCGTCGACCCGTACTGGCTCACGCCGGGCGGTGGCGTGGAGGCCTCGGACCACACCGTCGTCGACGCCCTCCACCGAGAGCTCCACGAGGAACTCGGCGCCAAGGTCACCGATGTGGTGCCGTGTTTCGTCGACACCGTCGAGCACATCACCGACGGGGGAGTGACCGGGGTGAAGGTCCAGCACTTCTTCGTCTGCCGTCTCGAATCGATGGACCCCGGCCAGCGGCACGGCCCGGAAGTCGACGATCCCCAGGGCGAGTACGAGATCGTCCGCGTGCCCTTCAGCCGTGTCGGCATCGCCGCCGTCCACCTGGTTCCGCTCTCACTGCGCCACTACCTCGACGGCAACATCGAGGGGGTCCGCGCCATGCACGCCCCCGACCTGGGCTGACGCCTCCGGGGAGCGGGCGGCTCCGTACCGTCTCAGCCGGCCACGCCCGCCAGCTCCTCGAGGGCGTCGTAGCGGATGCGCTCTCCGGGGATCCCGATCCGCTTGAGCGCGTCCACACCGTTGCGGATCATCGCGGGCGGCCCCGAGATGAAGGCGTCGTACGAGCTCCAGGGCCCGTGCTCACCGACCGCCTGCGGCAGCTGTCCGGCCAGCCCCTCGCCGACCACCGGGCGCACCGACAGCCACGGGTGGGAGCGCTGCAACCCGAGCAGGGTGTCCTTGTCGTAGAGGTCGTGATCGCTGCGCGCCCCGAAGAAGACCTCCATCGGGCGCCGCTCACCGTGCTCGGCGACGTCCTCGATCAGTGCCTTGATCGGGGCGATGCCGGTACCGCCGCCCAGGCACAGCATCCCGTTGTCGGTGCTGTGGTCCACCACCATCGAACCGGCCGGCGGGCCCAGCCGCAGGACGTCGCCCGGCCGGGCGTGCCGTACCAGGGCATTGGACACCCAGCCCGCCGGGACCGCCTTCACGTGGAAGGACAGCAGCCCGTCCGCGCGGGGCGCCGAGGCGAAGGAGTAGTGCCGCCAGACCCGCGGCCACCACGGGGTCTCCAGACTGGTGTACTGGCCGGCGAGGAAGGGGTACGGCTGGTCGGGGCGGACCGTCAGCACGGCGATGTCCGAGGTGCGCAGGTCGTGCGAGACCACCTCGGCGTGCCACCAGGCCGGTGCCCTGGCCTCGTCCTCCGCCGCCGCGTCGATCATCGTCTGCGAGATGGCGGTGTACGCGCGCACCCATGCCGCCTCGGTCTCCGGCCCCCAGGTGACCTCCGCGTACCGGGCCAGCGCGCCGAGCAGCGCTTCTCCGACCACCGGGTAGTGGGTGGGCACGGTGCCGTACTTGCGGTGGCCTGCGCCGAGCCGCTGGAGGTACGGGGTCAGTACGGCCGGGTCGTCGATGTGGTCGGCGGCGGTCAGCAGGGCCTTCAGCAGCCGGTCACGCTGGACGTCCATGGCCGCGGGGAACAACTCCCGGACCTCGGGGTGGCGCGTGAAGACCAGCGCATAGAAGTACGAGGTCACCTTGTCCGCGACGGGTGCGATCTCGGCAAGGGTACGGCGGATGAGAACGGCGTCCGGGGAGGGCTCCATCGCACCGCCCCCGGAGGGTATCCAGCCCCTCGGTCTGGCCGGTCTGGTGGGCGGAGCGTCCATGCGGTGCCTCGCTTCGAGCATCTCGGTCGGGTCTCACACGCCACGGCCTCGAATCCGTGGTTCCGGGATTAATAGCGTGCCAGCCGACGGGGAACGCGGCGGGCGAATGGAAAAAACGGTGTTTCGAACCCCCTTTTCCCCTTAAGATGCCTTGACTTCCGGGCGTGCCGTGCCCAGGAGCTGGTATGCCTCCCGGAGGTCACGGCCCTCGTAGACATGGGTGGCCCGCTCCGCCAGGTACGGGCGCGCGTTCACCGCCACCGAGCGCGGCACCACCTCGAAGAGCACCGCGTCGGTCATGGAGTCCCCGTACGCGACACAGTCGGTGCGGCCCACCCCGAACCGCGCGCACAGCTGGTCCGCGACCTCCACCTTGCGCTCCGGCGTCAGGATCCCGGTCACGTCGACGGGCCGGGTGAAGGGCACCTCGGGAAAGACCGAGCCGTGAGCGGCGTGCGCGCCCCACTCCAGCAGCAGTTCCACGAAGAACGAGGGGGACAGCGAGATCACCGCGCAGTAGTCACCGCGGCCCCGGATCTCCGTCCAGACCTCCTGGATCCCCGCCAGCCACGGTGCCCCGTCGAAGGCCGCCCGGACGTGCGCCGGCGTCAGATCCGCCCACAGCTCCCGGGCCGCCACCGAGAAATCGTGCGGGCCGATCTCCCGCGCGCTGAAGGCCCGCTCCAGCGCGGCGATCTCGGTGTCCACCCCGAGCTGCCGGGAGATCTCCACCGGCGCGGCCGAGCCGTACATCAGGGTCCCGTCGAGATCGAACAGGTGCAGCGAAGTCATAACCGCCGAGGCTAGCGGGTCCGTTGCGCCGGGGGCACTCCCCTCGGCGGCAGCCGGCGAAAAGGGCGGCCCCTGGGGCGCGGCCGACGCGGTGACCCAGCCATGTTTCACGTGAAACAGGCCATGTGCGACACGAGCCGAGGCGGGCAACACCCCATGCGCGAGACGGGCCGGGTGTGAAACGAGCCGGTGTTTCACGTGAAACATCGGCTGACGGATCCCCGAATTCCCTGGACTCCTCCCAAGCCGGTGATCCACTCTGGGCCGGTGACACCACCACAGCTCATCGACCTGCCGATCCGCGCACTGACCATGGCAGATCTCCGGCACTGCGCCGACCTGTCCGAGGACCGCGGCTGGCCGCGCGAGGACCACAAGTGGGGGCTGCTCCTCACCGCCGGCGACGGCTACGGCATCGACGCACCCGACGGCCAGGGGCTCGCAGCCGCCTGTGTCGTCACCCGGTACGGAGACACCGGCGCGAAGCCCGACCTCGCCGCCATCGGGATGGTCCTCGTCGCCGACCGGTACGCCCGCAAGGGTCTGGGCCGGCGCCTCATGCGGCACGTGTGCGACGACCTGCTCGCCGGCGTCCCGCTCACCCTGCACTCCACCCCTTACGGGCGCCCGCTCTACGAGGAGCTCGGCTTCGGCGCCACGGGCCGCGCGGAGATGCTCCGGGGCGCCTTCCGCCCCGGACCGGACGGCCCGGCCGACGGCCCTGCCGGCGTCCACGTCCGGCCGGCCGCCGCCGAGGACCTCCAGGGAATCGTCCGGCTGGACACGGAGGTGTTCGGAACCGACCGGACCCACCTCATCACGCGACTGCCGGCATTCACCGACAGGCTGCTCGTCGCCGAGGACCCCTCCGGTGCCCTCATCGGCTACGCCGCGATCTGGCCCAACATGGACACCCATGTCGTCGGCCCCCTGATCGCCCGCGACACCGCCGTCGCCAAGGCCCTGGTCTCCGCATTGGCCGCGGGCACCGAACGGGACCTGCGCACCGATGTGGACGTGCGCCACGAGGAACTCCTCGCGTGGCTCAAGGCGCGCGGCCTGGAGTCCGTGGCCTTCAACGCCGTCATGACCCGAGACATCCCAGGCCTGCCCGGCGACTGGTCCCGCCGCTGGGCGCCGCTCACCGTCGCCGCCGGCTGAAACGAGGACACCCGCCCATGACCGAAGCACCCGAGCCGGCCATCCGCCCGGCCACGGAGGGCGACCTTCCCGAGATCGTCGCCATGCTCGCCGACGACCCGCTCGGCGCCACCCGTGAGTCACCCGACGACCTGACCCCGTACATCGCGGCCCTGAAGCGGCTGGCCGACGACCCCCACCAGCACCTCGTCGTCGCGGTACGCGGCGACCGCGTGGTGGGGACGCTCCAGCTCACGATCGTTCCCGGGCTGTCCCGCAAGGGCGCCACCCGTTCCATCATCGAGGGCGTCCGGGTCCACGCCGAGGAACGCGGCGGCGGCCTGGGGACCCGGTTCATCGAATGGGCCGTCGAGCGGTCCCGGCAGGAGAACTGCCAACTGGTCCAGCTCACCTCGGACGTGACCCGTACCGACGCCCACCGGTTCTACGAGCGGCTCGGTTTCACCGCCTCCCATGTGGGGTTCAAGCTCCAGCTCTGAGCAGCCCCGGCACGGGCCGGGCCGCTGTCCGTGGCCCGGCCTACGATCGGGAGGATGAGCCGCAGCCTCCCCCTCATCACCACCGCCGAGCGTCGCCACCGTTTGGGCCGGCGGCACCGTCTCGCTCCCTCCGCCCGTGCCCGCACCACCAGCCAGGTCGCGGACGCCGTCGTCGCCCTGCACGCCACGGACGCCGCGACCGTCTACCTGTCCGTCCGGGCCCGGCTCGCCGAGGGCGGGCCCGACGCGATCGAGCATGCCCTGTACGAGGACGTCAGCGTGGTCCGCATGCTCAGCATGCGCAACACCCTCTTCGCCGTCTCGGCCGGACTCGCCCCGTACGTGGACGCGTCCACCGCCCGGGGAATCGCGGTGAAGGAACGCAGGACCCTCCTCAAGCACCTGGAAGAGGACGGCCGGGGCCTCGACGCCGACTGGCTGGCGCACGCCGAGGCCGCCGCCCTCGAGGCACTCGACGCCCGGGGCGCTTCGACGGGCAGCCAGCTCTCCGCGGCGGTACCCGCCCTGCGGCAGAAGATCACCATCGCGCGGGGCAAGAAGTACGAGGCGGAGACCGGCGTGGCCACCCGCGTCATCCGCCTCCTGGCCGCCGACGGCCGCATCCGACGGGACCGGCCGCGCGGAACCTGGACCTCCAGCCAGTTCCGCTGGGTCCACACCCAGCCCTGGCCCTCCGTGCCCGCCGCCGAGGCCCGCGCGGAGGTCGCCCGCCGCTGGCTCCACGCCTACGGCCCGGCCACCGAGGCGGACCTCAAGTGGTGGACCGGCTGGAGCCTCACCGACGTACGCGCGGCGCTGGCCGCCGTGGGCCCCGAGCAGGTCCGCCTCGACAACGGCGGAACGGGGCTCGTCTGCCCGGGTGACACCGGGCCCGAGCCGGCCCCTGAACCGTGGGCCGCACTACTGCCCGGCCTCGACCCCAGCGCTATGGGCTGGGCCGACCGGGGCTTCCACCTCGACCCCGCCCACCGTCCCGCCCTGTTCGACTACGCGGGCAACATCGGGCCGACCGTGTGGTGGAACGGCGAGATCGTCGGTGGCTGGGCCCAGCGTCCTGGCGGGGAGATCGTCTGGCGGCTGCTGGGCAACCCCGGCGGGGCCGCCGAGGAGGCGGTCGCGACGGAGGCCGCCCGGCTCGCCGACTGGGTGGGCGACGCCCGTGTCACCCCCCGCTTCCGCACCCCGCTGGAGCGCGAACTGGCCGCCTGAACGCCGCGGCCGAAGGGGCACGGCCCGGGAGGCGTCAGCCGATGCCCCGCCAGCCCCGCGGGTCCACTCCGCCGGGCACCGGGGCGCCGGGGTCGTAGGGCTCGCGGGTGAAGACGAACGAGGCGAGGTCGAGGTGGCTCACGGAGCCGTCCTCACGCCTGACCGCCCGCAGCGTCTCGCCCGCGTAATACCCCGTCAGACCGGTCCAGGTGCCGTCCGGTCCGGCGCGGAAACGGGCAGGCCGGCCGGTGGACCCGACCGGGCTCAGTTCCAGGGACCCGTCCGCGTTCAGCCGGAGGACCTGTGCCGAAGTACCCCAGTACCAGGGGCCGCACAGTTCCAGCGGAACCTGGTCGTCCTCCTTGAACGGACGCCACGGCTCGGGGATGCGCGGCTCCGCCTCCGCGACGATCGCGATCAGATCGGTGGCCACCGCCGAGGCCGGCAGGCCCGACGTGCAGTTCGACAGTACGACCGCGGCCACGTCGTCCGCCTCGCTGAACCAGAGTCCCGCGACGAACCCGGGCAGCGAACCGCCGTGCCCGGCGAGCCGGCGCCCGCCCTGGTCCGCCGTCTGGAGGCCGAGCCCGTATCCGAGTTCGGCCGAGCCGGGCTCCGGAGGAGCCGCAGGGGCGCGCATTTCCCGTGCGCTCTCCGCGCTCAGCACCCGGTCGTCGCCCCGCATCAGCAGCTGCGCGAACCTGGCCAGGTCACCGGTGGTGGACCACAGCTGACCGGCCGCGGCCATCAGCCCCAGGTCCTCGGACGGCTCAGGCATCATCACGTCCGCCCACGGGTGCACCGCCCAGCCGCCCGCGTGCGGGGCCTGCGGCAGCGCGCTCGTACGGTTCAGGCCCAGCGGCTCCAGCACCTCGGCGCGCAGCACCTCCTCCCACGGCTTCCCGCGGAGCGCCTCGACGAGCGAACCGAGCAGGGTGTAACCGGGGTTGGAGTAGTGGTGGCGGGTCCCCGGCACGTGCTTGAACGGCTCGGCCCCGAGCACGTCGGCGAGCTCCGGCCGCAATGCGGCCGACGAGCGCTCCCACCACTCACCCGGAGTCTCCGCCCCGAGACCGGAGGTGTGCGCCAGCAGCTGGCCGATGGTCACCTCGTCCGCACCGCTGCCGGGGAGGTGCTTGCCCAGCGGGTCCGACAGGTCCAGCAGGCCTTCGTCCCGCAGCCGCATCACCAGGACGGCGGTGAAGGTCTTGGTGATCGATCCGATCCGGTACTGCACGTTCCCGTCCGGCCCGTGGCCCTCGACGGAAGTCCGGGAGCCCTCCCAGACCACCTCCCCGCCGCGTACGACGGTCGCCACCAGCGAAGGGGTCCGACCCTCGCGCTGGGCGACGGCGATCCGGTGCCGGAGGGCACGCCGGGTCGCGGGGAGCAGTTCCAGGTCTTCAGAGAGCGCGTCCATGATCGGATGCTACGTGTTGGCCATGTCCACGAACCGCGAATAATGGCCCTGGAAGGCGACCGTGATGGTGGCCGTCGGACCGTTTCGGTGCTTGGCGACGATCAGGTCCGCCTCGCCGGCACGGGGCGATTCCTTCTCGTACGCGTCCTCGCGGTGCAGCAGGATCACCATGTCGGCGTCCTGTTCGATCGAGCCGGATTCACGCAGGTCGGAGACCATCGGCTTCTTGTCGGTGCGCTGCTCGGGACCACGGTTCAGCTGGGAGAGCGCGATCACCGGCACCTCGAGCTCCTTGGCCAGCAGCTTGAGGTTTCGGGACATGTCGGAGACCTCCTGCTGGCGGCTCTCGGGACGGCGCGAGCCGCCCGACTGCATGAGCTGCAGGTAGTCGATGACGACGAGCGAGAGGTCGTTGCGCTGCTTGAGCCGACGGCACTTGGCCCGGATCTCCATCATCGACAGGTTGGGGGAGTCGTCGATGTACAGCGGGGCGGCCGAGACGTCCGGCATCCGGCGGGCGAGCCGCGTCCAGTCGTCGTCGGTCATGGTGCCCGAGCGCATGTGGTGGAGCGCCACCCTGGCCTCCGCCGAGAGCAGACGCATGGCGATCTCGTTGCGGCCCATTTCGAGGGAGAAGATGACGCTCGGCAGGTTGCTCTTGATGGAGCAGGCGCGGGCGAAGTCCAGCGCGAGCGTCGACTTGCCCATGGCGGGTCGGGCGGCGATGACGATCATCTGGCCGGGGTGCAGGCCGTTGGTCAGGGAGTCCAGGTCGGTGAACCCGGTCGGGACGCCCGACATCTGGCCGGAGCGCGAGCCGATCGCCTCGATCTCGTCGAGCGCGCCCTCCATGATGTCGCCGAGCGGCAGGTAGTCCTCGGAGGTCCGCTGCTCGGTGACGGCGTAGATCTCGGCCTGGGCGCTGTTGACGATCTCGTCGACGTCTCCGTCCGCCGCGTAGCCCATCTGAGTGATCTTCGTACCGGCCGCGACGAGGCGGCGCAGGACGGCCCGCTCGTGGACGATCTCCGCGTAGTACTCGGCGTTCGCAGCGGTCGGTACGGACTGCACCAGGGTGTGCAGGTACGAGGCGCCGCCGACCTTGCTGATCTCGCCACGGCGGGTCAGCTCGGCGCCGACCGTGATCGGGTCGGCGGGCTCGCCCTTCGCGTACAGGTCGAGAATGGCCTGGTAGATCGTCTCGTGCGAGGGCCGGTAGAAGTCGTGCCCCTTGAGGACCTCGACCACGTCGGCGATCGCGTCCTTGGACAGCAGCATGCCGCCGAGCACCGACTGCTCGGCGTCCAGGTCCTGCGGCGGGACGCGCTCGAAGCCGCCCCCTCCGCCGTCCCAGGAGCCGCTTTCGCGGCCCCGGTCCTGCTGGTCGTCCCCCCGGCCGCGGCCGTCGCCGCTGCGGCGCGGACGGGCGGGCAGACGGTCACTAGGACCACTGTCGGCCCAGGGGTCGTCCATGGGCTCGGGCATGCTCACCGGGCCGCCTCCTCCGTCCGCGAACGCGGACCTTCGCCGTGGCACTCTTTCTACGCCACGGCTCTGACATTTGGGACACCCGAAGCGGCTCTGGCCGCGTCGGGCAACGCACAACGGTAGGGCCGCGAGCGGCGTCAGCCAATCTTGTTATCCACAGGCTGTGTGGATGAGATGTGGACGACGGAGCCAATGCTGTGGGTAAGTCGCCCGAAGCTGTGCACAGACCGGGGGACGACGCTGTGGACAAAATCACCTGACCTACCCTCGCACCCCGTTTGACCTGCACTTTCCCGGTCGGTAGAGGACGGGAGAGAAAATTCTTGGCCACTGTCTCAAGATCGCCACCAACGGGCCGGAAGGAACGCCCAAGTCAGCGGCTTAGTAAGGGTCCTAGCATCCTTGCATCCATTACCTGTGGAAGATTAGATTGAGCACATGACACAGGCCCCCACCACCACGAAGACGACCAGGAAACGGTACGACCGAGAGATCCTCGCGCTCGCCGTGCCGGCCTTCGGCGCACTCGTGGCCGAGCCGCTCTTCGTGATGGCCGACAGCGCCATCGTGGGGCACCTCGGGACCCCCCAGCTGGCCGGCCTCGGCATCGCGGCGGCACTGCTCACCACCGCCGTGAGCGTCTTCGTCTTCCTCGCCTACGCCACCACCGCCGCCGTGGCCCGGCGCGTCGGCGCGGGCGACCTCCCGGCAGCCATCCGGCAGGGCATGGACGGCATCTGGCTCGCCCTGCTGCTCGGCACCGCCGTCCTCATCGCCGTTCTGCCCACGGCCCACGGTCTGGTCTCCCTCTTCGGGGCTTCGGACACCGCCGCCCCCTACGCCGTCACATACCTGCGGATCTCGGCGCTCGGCATCCCCGCGATGCTCGTGGTCCTGGCCGCCACCGGCGTCATCCGCGGCCTCCAGGACACCCGCACCCCGCTCTACGTGGCCATCGGCGGCTTCGCCCTCAACGGCGCCCTCAACGTGGCCCTGGTCTACGGCGCGGGTTTCGGCATCGCGGGATCCGCCTGGGGCACGGTCATCGCCCAGTGGGCCATGGCCGGCGCGTACCTCTTCGTGGTCGTCCGGGGCGCCCGGCACCACGGCGCCTCCCTGCGGCCCGACGCGGCGGGTATCCGCGCCTGCGCCCAGGCGGGAGTGCCGCTGCTGGTCCGCACCCTGTCCCTGCGCGCCATTCTGATGATCGCGACCGCCGTGGCGGCCCGGCTGGGAGACGCCGACATCGCCGCCCACCAGATCCTGCTGTCCCTCTGGAGCCTGCTCGCCTTCGCTCTGGACGCGATCGCCATCGCCGGCCAGGCCATCATCGGCCGCCACCTGGGTGCCGGTGACACCGAGGGGGCCCGGGCCGTGTGCCGCCGGATGCTGATGTGGGGCGTCGTCACCGGCGTCGTGCTGGGCCTGCTGGTCGTCGTGGCCCGTCCGGTGTTCATCCCGCTGTTCACCAGCGACCCCGTGGTGGAGGACACCCTGCTGCCCGCCCTGCTGGTCGTGGCCCTGAGCCAGCCCGTCTGCGGAGTCGTCTTCGTCCTCGACGGAGTGCTGATGGGGGCCGGTGACGGTCGGTACCTGGCATGGGCGATGCTGCTGACCCTGGCCGTCTTCGCGCCGGCCGCGCTCCTGGTCCCGGCCCTCGGCGGCGGTCTGACCGCGCTCTGGTGGGCGATGACCCTGATGATGCTGGTCCGGATGGTCACCCTCCAGCTCCGTGCGCGTTCGGGCCGCTGGCTGGTCGCGGGAGCGACCCGATGACGGCCGAGGGATGTTTCACGTGAAACAGGGGGCCTTTTCACAGTGGACAGCAGGCCGTTTCACGTGAAACAGCGCTTCCCGGGAACGACGAAGGGCCGCACCCCGGAGGGTGCGGCCCTTCATGCGCTGCCCTTAGGCGGCGACGACCTCGATGCCCACGTTCGCGACGACCTCGGCGTGCAGACGCACGGAGACCTGGTACGAACCGAGGGTCTTGATCGGGGAGCCCAGCTCCACGCGACGCTTGTCGACCTTCGGGCCACCGGACGCCTCGACCGCGGAAGCGATGTCGGCCGGGGTGACGGAACCGAAGAGGCGACCGGCGTCACCCGCGCGGGTGGCCAGACGGACCTTCACGCCCTCGAGCTTGGCCTTGACCTCGTTGGCCTGCTCGATGGTCGCGATCTCGTGGATCTTGCGGGCGCGGCGGATCTGCGCCACGTCCTTCTCGCCACCCTTGGTCCAGCGGATCGCGAAACCACGCGGGACCAGGTAGTTGCGAGCGTAACCGTCCTTGACGTCGACGACATCGCCGGCGGTGCCGAGGCCAGAGACCTCGTGGGTCAGGATGATCTTCATTAGTCGGTCACCCTTTCCTTATCGCGCGGTGGACGTGTAGGGCAGCAGCGCCATCTCACGGCTGTTCTTGACGGCCGTGGCGACGTCACGCTGGTGCTGCGTGCAGTTGCCGGTAACGCGGCGGGCACGGATCTTGCCACGGTCGGAAATGAACTTCCGCAGCATGTTCGTGTCCTTGTAGTCCACGTACGCGGTCTTGTCCTTGCAGAACGCGCAGACCTTCTTCTTAGGCTTGCGCACAGGCGGCTTCGCCATTGTGTCTCTCCTGTGTGATCAAGAAGTTTGGAAGGAGCTGCCCTAGAAGGGCGGCTCGTCCGAGTAGCCACCGCCGGAGCCGCCGGAGCTTCCGCCCCAGCCGCCCCCGCCGCCGCCCTGCTGGCCGCCGGCCGGCGCACTGGACGCCCACGGGTCGTCGGAGGGAGCTCCGCCGCCCTGGGGACCAGCGCTGGGGGCTCCGCCCCAGCTGCCGCCGCCCTGCTGCTGACCGCCGCCGCCGTATCCACCCTGGCCACCGCGACCGGTGGTCTTGGCGACCTTGGCCGTGGCGTTCTTGAGGCTGGGGCCGACTTCCTCGACGTCCAGCTCGTAGACCGTGCGCTTGACACCCTCACGGTCCTCGTAGGACCGCTGCTTCAGCCGGCCCTGCACGATGACGCGCATGCCCCGCTGAAGGGACTCGGCGACGTTCTCCGCCGCCTGACGCCAGACCGAGCAGGTCAGGAACAGGCCTTCGCCGTCCTTCCACTCATTGGTCTGCTTGTCGAAGATGCGGGGAGTGGACGCGACACGGAACTTCGCGACCGCCGCACCCGAGGGGGTGAAGCGCAGCTCGGGGTCGTCGACGAGATTGCCGACGACCGTGATGACGGTCTCGCCTGCCATGGATGGAAACCTCTCGGCGGGGATTGCTGCTGGGCTGCTGTGCTACTCGGCCCGATTACCGCTGAACCTGAGTTCAGTGGGTCTCGGGGCGAAGGACCTTGGTCCGGAGAACCGACTCGTTCAGGTTCATCTGGCGGTCGAGCTCCTTGACGACCGCAGGCTCGGCCTGCAGGTCGATGACCGAGTAGATGCCCTCGGGCTTCTTCTTGATCTCGTAAGCGAGACGACGACGGCCCCAGGTGTCGACCTTCTCGACCTTTCCGTTGCCCTCACGGACGACGGAGAGGAAGTTCTCGATCAGCGGGGAGACAGCGCGCTCCTCGAGATCGGGGTCGAGGATGACCATCACTTCGTAGTGACGCATGTGGAACCCACCTCCTTTGGACTCAGCGGCCACGGTCGTTCCGTGGCAGGAGGGTCGTGATGCGTGCCGCACGGCGTCCGAGAGCAGACACCGCGCAGACCGTACAGACTACCTGCTCGCTTCCTTCCGGTTGAAATCCGGCCGGAGGAGGCCACACTCTGTATGCGTCGGGTGTGCTCGGTGCCACGCCCCCGCCCCAGGTCGGAGGCGCGCCGCGCACCGCTCTGCGTCAGCCAGGAGGTGCCTTCCGATGGCACAGGCCATGCATCGCCAGTCCTCGCCCCCGCCGATCTCGCTCTTCTCCACCGACGGCAAGTCCCATCCGGTCCAGGACACCCTGATGGTGGTCACCCTGGTCCTCGGCGCCGTGGCGTTCGTCACTGCGTTCTTCCACGATCTGCACCTGCTCAGCTCCTGGGCCGGGCTGATCGGGATCGGGACCGGGCTGTACGGACAGTTCATCTCCGCCACCACCCGCGAGCGCTTCGTGCTGATCATCGGCCTAGGCGCGTCTGCCATCGGCTTCATGCTCGGAATGGCGCACGGCGGCCTCTTCGGCGGCTGGCTGGGCTGACCGGGGGACCTCCGCGACGGGGCGCCGTCCTTCCTCCGGCCCAGGCACCGGCCCGTACCGGCCTGTCCCCCAGATGGGTGGCGCCACCGTCGCAGTAGGCTTCGCGCCATAGCAGCGAAGCCGCCGGAGGAGACACCCCGCATGAGCCTGTCCCTGAGCACCATCAGCCGCGAGCAGCATCTGGCGTACCTCCAGAGCCTGCCTTCGGCTAGCCACTGCCAGGTCCCGGCATGGGCCGACGTCAAGAACGAGTGGCGTTCGGAGAACCTCGGCTGGTTCGACAAGAACGGCGAACTCGTCGGCGCCGCGCTCGTGTTGTACCGCCAGCTGCCCAAGGTGAAGCGCTACCTCGCGTACCTCCCCGAGGGCCCCGTCATCAACTGGTACGCCCCCAACCTCGAGGAGTGGCTCCAGCCGATGCTGGCCCACCTCAAGCAGCAGGGCGCCTTCACCGTGAAGATGGGCCCGCCCGTCGTCATCCGCCGCTGGAACTCGGCCGCCATCAAGGCCGGCATCCAGGACCCCGAGGTCAAGCGCCTGCGCGATGTCGAGGCCTCGTACATCGAGCCCCGCGCCTTCGAGGTGTCCGACAAGCTGCGCCGCATGGGCTGGCAGCAGGGCGAGGACGGCGGCGCCGGTTTCGGCGACGTGCAGCCCCGCTACGTGTTCCAGGTCCCGCTGGCCAACCGCTCCCTGGACGACGTCCTCAAGGGCTTCAACCAGCTGTGGCGCCGCAACATCAAGAAGGCCGAGAAGGCCGGCGTCGAGGTCGTCCAGGGCGGCTACGAGGACCTGCCGACCTGGCAGTACCTCTACGAGATCACGGCCGAGCGCGACAAGTTCCGTCCGCGCCCGCTCAGTTACTTCCAGCGCCAGTGGACGGCCCTCAACTCCGAGGACCCCAACCGCATGCGGCTGTACATCGCCAAGCACGAGGGGGAGCCGCTGGCCGCCGCCACGATGCTCACCGTCGGCCAGCACGTCTGGTACTCGTACGGCGCCTCCGCCAACCACAAGCGCGAGGTCCGTCCCTCGAACGCGATGCAGTGGCGCATGCTGCGCGATTCGTACGCGCTGGGTGCCAGCGTCTACGACCTGCGCGGCATCTCTGACACGCTGGACGAGAACGACCACCTGTTCGGCCTGATCCAGTTCAAGGTCGGTACGGGCGGCGAGGCCGTCGAGTACGTCGGCGAGTGGGACTTCCCGCTCAACAAGGTGCTCCACAAGGCGCTCGACATCTACATGTCGCGCCGCTGACCCAGCTGTTTTTCGAGAGAGGTTCCGGACGGGCATGGCGCTCACGCTCTACGTCGACACCGCGCGCTGGCGTGCGCACCAGAAGCAGATCACGGACCAGTTCCCCGGTCTGATCCCGGTCTGCAAGGGCAACGGCTACGGCTTCGGCCACGAGCGGCTGTGTGAGGAGGCGACCCGGATGGGCGCCGACATCCTGGCCGTCGGGACGACGTACGAGGCCGCGAGCATCAAGGACCACTTCGGTGGCGACCTGCTCGTCCTCACCCCCTTCCGGCGGGGTGAGGAGCCGGTGCCGCTTCCGGACCGGGTGATCCGCTCGGTGTCCTCGGTGGACGGGGTCCGCGGACTGGTCGGGGCCCGCGTGGTCATCGAGTGCATGAGCTCGATGCGCCGCCACGGCATCTCCGAGCAGGACCTGGGCCTGCTCCAGTCGGCGATCGAGGACGTCCGGCTGGAGGGCTTCGCCCTGCACCTGCCGCTGGACCGCCCCGACGGCTCGGACGCCGTCGAGGAGGTCATCGGCTGGATGGACCGGCTGCGCGCGGCCCGGCTGCCGCTGCACACCATGTTCGTCAGCCACCTGCGGGCCGAGGAGCTGGCACGGCTCCAGCAGCAGTTCCCGCAGACCCGGTTCCGGGCGCGCATCGGCACCCGGCTGTGGCTGGGCGACCACGACGCCACCCAGTACCGGGGCTCGGTCCTGGACGTCACCCGGGTCGCCAAGGGCGACCGCTTCGGCTACCGCCAGCAGAAGGCCGCCTCCGACGGCTGGCTGGTCGTGGTCGCGGGCGGCACCTCGCACGGAGTGGGCCTGGAGGCCCCCAAGGCCCTCCACGGGGTCATGCCGCGCGCCAAGGGCGTCGCACGGGCCGGTCTGGCCACCGTCAACCGGAACCTGTCGCCCTTCGTCTGGGCCGGCAAGCAGCGCTGGTTCGCGGAGCCGCCGCACATGCAGGTGTCGATCCTGTTCGTGCCCTCGGACGCGACCGAGCCGAGGGTGGGCGACGAGCTGGTGGCCCACCTGCGCCACACCACGACGCAGTTCGACCGGGTGCTCGACGCCTGAGCCGGCGGGGAGTGACCGGGCCGGCGGCCCGGTCACTCCTTGACGTCCACGCCCCAGGCGACCCGCTGTCCTTCCGAAGGCGCCGCGTACCGCGGCGCCTTCGCCTTGTCCGAGAGGGTGAAGACGTCCTCGGCCCCGTCCAGGACACCGCCGGAGGGATCGTCGGAGCCGTCGCGGCGGACGACGTCGCGCTCGGGCAGCAGGACGTCCCGTACGACGACGGCGCAGAGGTACAGGGTGGCCAGCAGGTGGGCGGCGATGGCCAGCTGGTAGCCCTCCACGGGCAGGCCCTGGTGCTTGTCCCCGCTGCTCGTGTAGGCGAGGTAGAACCAGATCCCCAGGAAGTACGCGACCTCGCCCGCCTGCCAGATCAGGAAGTCACGCCAGCGGGGCCGGGCCAGGGCGGCGAGCGGGATGAGCCACAGCACGTACTGGGGTGAGTACACCTTGTTGGCCAGGATGAAGGCGGCGACGACCAGGAAGGCGAGCTGGGCGAAGCGCGGGCGCCTGGGGGCCGTCAGCGTGAGCAGTCCGATGGCGAGGCAGAGCAGCAGGGTCAGCCCGGTCGCGTAGGTGTTGGCCCCTTCGAGGGGATTGCCGGTGCGCTGGGAGATCAGCAGCCAGACGGAGCCGAAGTCGATGGGCCGCTCCTGGCTGAACTGGTAGAACCGCTTCCAGCCGTCCCAGGCGACGTACATGACCGGGCCGTTCACGAGGAGCCAGGAGACGGCCGCGCCGAGGACGGCGGCGCCGTACGCCCGCCACTTCCCGGCCCGCCAGCAGAGCACGAAGAGCACCCCGAGCAGCAGGACCGGGTAGAGCTTGGCCGCGGTCGCCAGGCCGATGAGCACGCCGGCGAGCAGGGGCCGGCTGCGCGACCACATCAGGATCGCCGCGGCGGTGAGGGCCACGGCCGGCAGGTCCCAGTTGATGGTGGCCGTGAGCGCGAAGGCCGGTGCGAGGGCGAGGAGCAGGGCGTCCCACGGCCTGCGGCGATGGGTGCGGGCGACACAGACGGCGATGACGGCGGCGCAGGCCATGAGCATGCCCGCGTTGACCATCCAGTACATCTGCTCGCGGTGCTGGATGGAGCCGGAGGTGGGCGTCATCCAGGACGCGACCTGCATGAAGGCCCCGGTGAGCACCGGGTACTCGAGGTACTGCATGCCGCCGTACTTCGGGTCGGTCACGATGTCGGGGAACTTGTCGCGGTACGGCACCATGCCCTCGGCGAAGCCGCGGGCGGAGTACAGGTGCGGGATGTCGGAGTAGCAGGCGTGGGTGTACTGCGAGGCCGCTCCCCGGAACCAGGCCCAGTCGTAGCAGGGCACCTTCTGCACCATGCCCAGTGCGAACATGCCGAGGGCCACGAGGACCACGACGCGGACCGGGTTCAGCCAGTGCCCGCCCAGCCGGGCGTGGCGGCCGGCCGGTCCCCCGATGAACTCGCTGCCGGCGGTGGCGACCTCGTCCTGCTGCGTGGGCGGTACGGGCCGGTCCTCGTGCACCTTGGTCATGGCGCCCATCCTGCCGTACCGCGCCGCGCACGGGGGAGGGCCGCCGCACGGTGTGCGACGGCCCTCCGGGTGGGACGGCTGCGGGATCAGCCGGAGGCGCCCATGATGCTTCCCCAGTTGCTCGACCCGCCCGGCCGGCCGGGGCGGGGGGTGGTCGGGGACGGCATCGTGCTGGTGCCGCCGTCCGGGAAGCCGCCGGAGGTGGTTCCGCCGTCGGTTCCGGCGTTCTGACCGCCGGTGACCGTCGGGTCGCAGTTCAGGTTCCAGGGCCTCGGCTTGCAGGACGGCTTGCCGTGGCCGGACGGCGACGGGGACACCGACGGAGAGGGGCTGGGCGAGGGCGACACCGAGACGGAGGGCGACGGTACGGCCGAGGGCGTGGGCTGCGGGGCTCCGGCCGCGTCCGCGATGACGCCGGTGTCCTCGGCCTCGGGGAAGTCCTTGACCGGGGTGCCCTTGAGCGCCTCGCGCATGTACTCGGTCCAGATGGCCGCCGGAATGTCACCACCGTGGATGGAGTCGACCCCGCCCACGTGGTTCATGGACATGAGCTCCTTGTTCTTGGAGGTCGGGTCGTTGCGGAAGAGGGTGACCGAGGTGGACAGCTCGGGGGTGTAGCCGACGAACCAGGCCGACTTGTTCTGGTCGGTGGTGCCCGTCTTGCCGGCCGCGGGCCGTCCCAGCTTCTTCGCCTTGGTTCCGGTGCCGTTCTCGACGACGTTGCGCAGCACCTTGGTGATGTTGTCCGCGATGGAGTCGTCCATGGCGCGGGACTCCTTGGGCGGCTCGAAGCCGGGCACCGCCTTGCCGTCCTTGACGACCTTCTTCACGGAGAAGGGCTCGCGGTGGGTGCCGGAGGCGGCGAAGGTGGCGTAGGAGTCGGCCATGCGGATGGCGCTGGGAGTCGAGGTGCCAAGGGCGAAGGAGGCGTTGTTGTTCTTGTCCATCGACTCCTCGAGGATGCCGGTGGACTTGGCGACCTCGCGGACCTTGCCGTGGCCGACGTCGAAGACGAGCTGGGCGAACGGCACGTTGATGGACTTCTCCATCGCCTCGTTGAGGGTCACGTAGCCGTAGGGGTACTCGCTCTCGTTCTTCTGCCGGAACGGCGTCCCGTCGTTGGCGAGCAGCGGCTTGCCTTCCCGGTTGTTGATCACGGTGAGGTCGTTGGCGTTGTACTTGCTGTCGACCGAGATGCCCGAGCCCTTGGAGTTCTGCGTGCCGTACTGCATGGCGGCCGCGAGGACGTACGGCTTCCAGGTCGAGCCGACGGGGACGCCGGAGGTGTTGGCGTTGTTGGCGAAGTACTTGTGGTCCCAGCCGGGGCCGCCGTACAGGGCGACGATCGCGCCGGTCTTCACGTCCACGGAGGCGGCTCCGACCTGCACGAAGGTGTCGTACTGGGGCCGCTTCTTCTCGTCGAGGAAGTCGTTGCGCGTGTCCTCGACCGCCTTGACCAGGGCGTCCACCCTGGGCTTCTCGAACGTGGTGGTGATCGTGTAGCCGCCGAGCGCCATCTTCTCGGCGGTGATGCCGGTGGTCTTCATGACGTACTGCTTGGCCACCTCGACCAGGTAGCCGGTCTGGCCGGACATGCCGCGGGCCTGCTCGGAGTCCACCCGGGCGGGGAACTCCCGGTACTTGTCCCGCTCGGACTGCTCCATGCGCCCCACCGCGACCTCGCGGTCGAGCACCCACGCCCAGCGGAGCCGGGCGCGCTTCTCGTTGGCCTCCGGGGTGGCGGCCGGGCCGATGCCGCCGTCGGGGTTGTAGAGGTTGGGGCCCTTGAGCATGGCGGCGAGGAAGGCGCTCTCGGACGGGTTGAGGTCCTTGGCGTCCTTGCCGAAGTAGGCGCGGGCGGCGGCCTGGATGCCGTAGGCGTCGCGGCCGTAGTAGGCGGTGTTGAGGTAGCCGGCGAGGACGACGTCCTTCTCCTCGGTGACGCCCAGCTTGATCGCGATGAAGAGCTCGGTGATCTTGCGCTTGAGCGTCTGCTCGGAGTCGAGGTACGTGTTCTTGACGTACTGCTGGGTGATGGTCGAGCCGCCCTGGGTGGAACCGCCCGTGGCCATGTTCACCACGGCGCGTGCGATACCCATCGGGTCGACGCCCTTGTCCGTCTCGAACGACTCGTTCTCCGCCGCGATCACCGCATTCCGCATGGATAGGGGAATCTGGTCGATCGGGACGATCTGCCGGTTCGTGGTACCGCCGGTGGCGACCATCTGGGTGCCGTCCGCCCACTGGAAGACGTTGTTCTGCGCCTTCGCGGCCTTGTTCGCGTCCGGGGTGCCCACGCTGGCGATACCGATGCCGGCGCCCGCGAAGATCACTGCGAAGAAGCCCAGGAAGGTCCCGGAGACCAGCTTCCAGGACGGTACGAAACGCTTCCAGCCGACCTTGCCCGCGCGCGGGTAGTCGATGAACCGGCTGCGCCCCTTTCCGCCACTGCCCCCCTTCCCACCTGCGCGTCCGTGTCCGGCGGCGCCCCGCTGGGCGGCTCGGCGGGCATCGGAACGGCCTCCGTGCGCACCGTGCTCCGCGTACGGTCCGCCGGGCGGTGACGCGGGGGCGCCATGACCGGGGCCGGCGCCCCTGCCGGGGCGCTGTGGTGCGGCTCTGCGGGACGCGGCGCGGCCGCCGCCCTGGGGCTGCGGCGGTTTACGGCGGTGCTCGCTCATCGAACGACTACTCCTCGGGCAGGCGAGTGGCCTGGAAGCGGCAGGTGATTCCGGTTCCCCCCGGTGGTCCTCCCGCACAGCCTACGCACGGCCAAAACCCAACCAGTGCCGAAGTTCACCCCAAATCAGGCAACTTGCGTCGTACGAATCAGTGATGTGACGCCGGTCACCACGTCACCGCTTGTCGCTGGGAGCGACCCGTTCTATCGTCTGGATGTATCGAGCCGATACATCAGCTCGACATAAACTCCGGGGCAGAGAGGGGCAGGCGGATGAGCAGGCGCTCAGGCATCCTCGAGTTCGCCGTCCTCGGCCTGCTCCGTGAATCCCCCATGCACGGTTACGAGCTCCGCAAGCGGCTCAACACCTCGCTGGGAGTGTTCAGGGCGTTCAGCTACGGGACTCTCTACCCCTGCCTCAAGACTCTGGTCGCAAACGGCTGGTTGATCGAAGAACCGGGGAACGCCCCGGAAGACGCTCTCGCCGCTTCACTCGCAGGGCGCCGCGCCAAGATCGTCTACCGGTTGACGGCAGCAGGTAAGGAGCGCTTCGAAGAGCTCCTGTCCCACACCGGCCCAGACACCTGGGAGGACGAGTCCTTCGCCGCCCGCTTCGCCTTCTTCGGCCAGACCGAACGAGACGTGCGCATGCGGGTGCTGGAGGGCCGCCGCAGCCGGCTGGAGGAGCGCCTGGAGAAGATGCGCGCCTCGCTCGCCCGTACACGGGAGCGCCTGGACGACTACACGCTCGAACTGCAGCGGCACGGAATGGAATCCGTCGAGCGTGAAGTGCGCTGGCTCAACGAGCTCATCGAGAGCGAGCGGGCGGGACGGGATCGGCGACGATCCGGACCGCCCGACGAAACTGCAAAGTGAGGCCTGTATTTCGCAGGCCTCGTTCCGAGAACAAACAGGGAGCAACCGGAATGGGTTCGGTTCGCGTAGCCATCGTAGGCGTGGGCAACTGCGCCGCCTCGCTGGTGCAGGGCGTCGAGTACTACAAGGACGCCGACCCGGCGTCGAAGGTCCCCGGTCTGATGCACGTCCAGTTCGGCGACTACCACGTGCGTGACATCGAGTTCGTCGCCGCGTTCGACGTCGACGCGAAGAAGGTCGGCCTCGACCTCTCGGACGCCATCGGCGCCAGCGAGAACAACACCATCAAGATCTGCGACGTCCCGAACTCGGGCGTGACCGTCCAGCGCGGCCACACCCTGGACGGCCTGGGCAAGTACTACCGCCAGACCATCGAGGAGTCCGCCGAGGCTCCGGTCGACGTGGTCCAGATCCTCAAGGACCGCCAGGTCGACGTCCTGATCTGCTACCTCCCGGTCGGTTCCGAAGAGGCCGCGAAGTTCTACGCCCAGTGCGCCATCGACGCCAAGGTCGCCTTCGTCAACGCCCTCCCGGTCTTCATCGCCGGTACCAAGGAGTGGGCCGACAAGTTCACCGAGGCCGGTGTCCCGATCGTCGGCGACGACATCAAGTCCCAGGTCGGCGCCACCATCACGCACCGTGTGATGGCGAAGCTGTTCGAGGACCGCGGTGTCCGTCTCGAGCGCACCATGCAGCTCAACGTCGGCGGCAACATGGACTTCAAGAACATGCTCGAGCGTGACCGCCTCGAGTCGAAGAAGATCTCCAAGACGCAGGCCGTCACCTCGCAGATCCCCGACCGTGAGCTCGGCGAGAAGAACGTCCACATCGGCCCGTCCGACTACGTCGCGTGGCTCGACGACCGCAAGTGGGCCTACGTCCGCCTCGAGGGTCGTGCCTTCGGCGACGTCCCGCTGAACCTCGAGTACAAGCTCGAGGTGTGGGACTCCCCGAACTCCGCCGGTGTCATCATCGACGCCCTGCGCGCCGCGAAGATCGCCAAGGACCGCGGCATCGGCGGCCCGATCCTCTCGGCCTCCAGCTACTTCATGAAGTCCCCGCCGGTCCAGTACTTCGACGACGAGGCCTACGCGAACGTCGAGAAGTTCATCAAGGGCGAGGTCGAGCGCTAGTCGCCACAAGGGGTCGCCCCAAGGGTCCTCCGGACACCTGGTCTTCGACCGCTCTTCCACCGAGGGTCCCCGGACGAAGTGTCCGGGGACCCTCGGTGTGTGTGACCCTTGCCCTCATGCCCGTCGTAGGTGATCTGCGCATACTCCTGCGCCTGAGGGACTTCCGGAACCTGCTCGCCGTACGGCTGTTCTCCCAGGCCGCCGACGGCGTCTACCAGGTCGCGCTCGCCACCTACGTGGTCTTCTCCCCCGAGAAGCAGACCTCTCCCGCGGCCATCGCCTCGGCCATGGCGGTACTGCTGCTGCCCTATTCGGCGATCGGACCCTTCGCCGGGGTGCTGCTGGACCGGTGGCGCCGGCGTCAGGTCTTCCTCTACGGCAACCTGCTGCGGGCCCTGCTCGCCGGTGTGACCGCGCTGCTGGTAGTCGTCCAGGTCCCCGAGTGGCTCTTCTACGCCTCGGCCCTGTCCGTGACCGCGGTCAACCGCTTCGTACTGGCCGGGCTCGCCGCGTCCCTGCCCCATGTCGTCCGCGCCGACCAGCTGGTCACCGCCAACGCGCTCTCGCCCACCGCCGGAACGCTCGCGGCGGTCGCCGGCGGGGGCCTGGCCTTCCTCGTCCGGATCCTGGCCTCGGGGTCCAACGCCCTCGTCGTCCTGCTCGGCGCCGCCCTCTACCTGTGCGCGGGCCTGGTCGCGCTGCGCCTGGCCATCGGGCTCCTCGGGCCCGACCACCGGAGCGGGCCCGACCATCCCTCGCTCGCCGAAGGGATCGCCCTGACCGTGCGCGGCATGGCCGAGGGCCTCCGGCACCTGGCCGGCCGCCGGGAAGCCGCGCGGGCGCTGACCGCGATGACCCTGATGCGGTTCTGCTACGGCGCGCTGACGGTGATGCTGCTGATGCTCTGCCGCTATTCCTGGTCGGACAACGAGTCCGACGGGCTGGCCCTCCTCGGAATCGCCGTCGGGGTCTCCGGGGCCGGGTTCTTCGCGGCGGCCGTCGTCACGCCCTGGCTGGTGAACCGGCTCGGACCGCTGGGCTGGATCGTCGTCTGCTCGGCGGCCTCGGCCGTGCTGGTGCCCGCGCTCGGGCTCTTCTTCGCGCCCGAGCCCATGCTCGCCGCCGCCTTCGTCCTCGGACTCGCCACCCAGGGGGCCAAGATCTCCACGGACACCGTCCTGCAGTCCCGGGTGGACGACGATTTCCGGGGCCGGGTCTTCTCCGTCTATGACGTGCTCTTCAACGTCGCCTTCGTCGGGGCGGCCGCGGTGGCGTCCCTCATGCTGCCCGCCGACGGCCGGTCCGTCGCCCTGCTCATCAGCGTGGCCCTGATCTACGCGGCCACGGCCGGAATCCTGCGGCGGGGTGGTGTTTCACGTGAAACGCCACCCCACTGACAGCCATGGGAGAGCCCGCGTCCACGCGAAGCAGCGGTGTTTCACGTGAAACACCGCTGCGGTGGATCACACGTCAGGCCTGCGGAGCCTGATCCGCCCACCATTCCTTGAGGGCCGCGACCGCCTCCTCGCGGTCCATCGGCCCGTTCTCCAGCCTCAGCTCCAGCAGGTGGGCGTACGCCTTGCCGACCATCGGGCCCGGGCCGATCTCCAGGATCTGCTGGATCTCGTTCCCGTTGAGGTCGGGCCGGATCGCGTCCAGCTCCTCCTGCTCCTGGAGCTGAGCGATCCGCTCCTCCAGGCCGTCATAGGTCCGGGAGAGCGCATTGGCCTTGCGCTTGTTGCGCGTGGTGCAGTCCGACCGGGTCAGCTTGTGCAGCCGGTCCAGCAGCGGACCCGCGTCACGGACGTAGCGCCGGACGGCCGAGTCGGTCCACTCCCCGTCGCCGTAGCCGTGGAACCGCAGGTGCAGCTCCACCAGCCGGGACACGTCCCTGACCATGTCGTTGGAGTACTTCAGCGCCGTCATGCGCTTCTTGGTCATCTTCGCGCCCACCACCTCGTGGTGGTGGAAGGAAACGCGGCCGTCGCTCTCGAAGCGCCGGGTGCGGGGCTTGCCGATGTCATGCAGCAGGGCCGCCAGACGCAGCACCAGGTCCGGGCCGTCCTCCTCGAGGTCGATGGCCTGCTCCAGGACGATCAGGGAGTGGTCGTAGACGTCCTTGTGCCGGTGGTGCTCGTCGCGCTCCAGCCGCAGGGCCGGCAGCTCCGGCAGGATCCGGTCGGCGAGGCCGGTGTCCACCAGCAGTCCCAGGCCCTTGCGGGGGTGCGCGGACAGCAGCAGCTTGTTCAGCTCGCCCTGCACGCGCTCGGCCGAGACGATCTCGATCCGGTCGGACATCGCCTTCATGGCCGACACGACCTCGGGAGCGACCTCGAAGTCCAGCTGCGCGGCGAACCGGGCGGCGCGCAGCATGCGCAGCGGATCGTCGGAGAAGGAGTCCTCCGGCGTGCCGGGCGTCCGCAGCACACCGGCGGCCAGGTCCTCCAGGCCGCCGTGCGGGTCGACGAACTCCTGCTCCGGAAGAGCGAGGGCCATGGCGTTGACGGTGAAGTCCCGTCGGACCAGGTCTTCCTCGATCGAGTCGCCGTAGGAGACCTCGGGCTTGCGCGAGGTGCGGTCGTACGCCTCGGAGCGGTAGGTCGTCACCTCGATCTGGAACCCGTCGCGCTGGGCCCCGACGGTGCCGAAGGCGATGCCGACGTCCCAGAGCGAGTCCGCCCAGGGCCGCATGATCTTCAGGACGGCTTCGGGACGCGCGTCGGTGGTGAAGTCGAGGTCGTTGCCGAGACGCCCGAGCAGCGCGTCGCGGACGGACCCGCCGACCAGGGCGAGGCGGAAACCCGCCTCCTGGAACCGGCGGCCGAGCTCGTCGGCGACAGGAGCGACCCGCAGCAGTTCACTGACCGCGCGGCGCTGCACCTGACTCAGGGCACTGGGGTTGTCTTCATTGGCGTTCGGCACAACAGAAAAGGGTACGTGGCCCGCCCGGCGCGGGCTCCCCCGTTTCACCGGCACCCCGCCGAGGGCCGCCCCGAAGCGGAACCGATCATGTGGAGCAAGGCGCGGCACTCGCGCACAGCGCTCCTCGTTACCATGCGTGGACGCAGAACCGACGACCACTGACACTTCGAGGGACGGGCGAACGCGTGGCCGAGGCGGCAGACATCCAGGGGACGGCCTCCGTCCCTGCCCGGCGCCGCTGGCTGCGGCGGGCAGTCGTCCTGCTCAGCGGGACGCCGGTGCTGGCCGCCCTGGTCTACGCCCCCGCACCGCCCGCCCAGGCGGCCGAGGCCTCGGTCGACGTCCAGCTCACGGAGGTGTCGCCGAGCGCTCCGATCAAAAGCGACACGCTCACGATCACCGGCACCGTGGTCAACAACGGCTCGGAGACGATCAAGAACGCCCACGTGGGACTGCGGGTCGGGCCGAGGCTGGGGGACCGGTCGGCGATCGGCGAGGTGGCGGACCGCAAGGGCTTCCGGCCCGGTGTGGACCCCGGGGAGATCGACTCGGCCTTCGCCGTGAAGATCGACTCGCTGACCTCCAAGGTGGGCCGGCAGTTCACGATCAAGGTGCCGGTCAACAAGCTGGACTTGGGCGCGGACGGGGTGTACCAGCTCGGCGTGTCCCTGTCCGGGTCGACCGACGGCCGCCCCTACGAGCAGGTTCTGGGCATCCAGCGGACCTTCCTGCCCTGGCAGCCGGACCCGGCCGCCAAGCGGTCCTCCCTGACCTACGTGTGGCCGCTGATCTCCACCACGCACGTCACGGCGGAGACCGGCTCGGACGAGCTCCAGACCCCCGTCTTCCTCGACGATTCCCTCGCGGACGAGCTGCGGCCGGGCGGCCGGCTGGAGCGGATGGTCGCGCTCGGCAAGGACCTGCCGGTCACCTGGGTCATCGACCCCGATCTGCTCACCGCGGTCGACGCCATGACCAAGGGCTACCGCGTCCGCAGCCCCGACCCGAACGGCAAGCCCGTACAGGGCCGGAACAAGGCCGTCGCCGAGCAGTGGCTGAGCGCCCTCGAGACGGCCGTACAGGGCAAGAAGGTCGTCGCGCTGCCCTTCGCCGACCCCGACATCGCCTCCCTCGCCCACCGCGGCAAGGACGTCTCGGGCACGCTGGGCCAGCTGCGGCCGGCCACGGACAAGGCGAAGCAGGCCGTCGAGACGGTGCTGCACGTCACCCCGTCCACCGACTTCTCCTGGCCGGTGGACGGTGCCATCGACCCGTCGATCGTCAACGTCGCCACCTCGGCCGGCGCGCACCACGTCCTCGCCCGCAGTGACAGCCTCCAAGAGACCGGCGCCCTCGGCTACACCCCGTCGGCCGCCCGTCCCATCGGGGCGGGCACCACCGCCGTGGTGGCCGACGCGGAGCTCTCCACCGCCTTCGAGGGCGATATGGCCACCGCCGGGAACTCCACGCTCGCCGTCCAGCGGTTCCTGGCCCACAGCCTCGCCCTGAACCTGCCGAACAGCGACGAGCAGCGCAGCTACGTGGTCGCGCCCCAGCGCCGGCCGACCGCCAGCCAGGCGGATTCGATGGCCGTCGCCCTGCGCGGGCTCCAGGCGGCCCGCTGGACCCAGCCCTCCGACCTGGAGGCGGCGGCCGCGGCCAAGCCCGACCCGGGCGCCGCGACCCAGGTACCGGGCGCGGGCCAGTACCCGGAAGCCCTGAGCCAGCAGGAGCTTCCGGTGTCCGCCTTCGAGAAGATCCGCACCACGCAGACGACGCTCGACCACTTCAAGGTCATCCTCTCGGCGCCGGACCGCGTCGAGATCCCCTTCGGCAACACCATGAACCGGGAGATGTCCACCTCCTGGCGCGGCCGCCCCGAGGAGGCCGCCGCCTACCGCGAGCAGGTCCAGTCGTACCTGGTCGGGCTGACCGACAAGGTCAAGGTCATCCCCAAGTCCAACGCCACCCTGTCCGGCCACAGCGCGACCATCCCGGTCAGCGTCCAGAACAGCCTCGTCCAGGACGTCCAGAACCTCGTGCTGCGGGTGAAGTCCGCCAACCCCACCCGTCTGATGTTCGGCGACAGTGGCGAAACGGAAGAGGAAGTCACCGTTCAGGGCGGACACAGCCAGACGGTAAAGTTCACCGCCAACGCCACCGCGAGTGGTCCGGTCGAGGTCACAGCACGCCTTTTCACCAAGGACGGCGTGCCGTACGGCAAGGAACGCAAGTTCACGGTCGAGGCCACCGAGATCACTCCCACCGTCATGCTCGTCATCGCCGGCGGTGTGCTCCTCCTCGTTCTGGCGGGCATCAAGATGTACGCCAGCCGCAAGCGCGTCGCCGCGCGCGCGGCCGCGGAGGAGAGCACGCAGCCGAGTGACGAGTCCACGGACACCGGACCGCAAAGCGCTGAGGGGTCCGGCACGGGTGAGACAGTGGACCGTTGAGCGATGCCGTGGCCGGTCGGCCTGGGGACGATGAGGTGGGGTTGCGATGAACGCGCCGTACGACGGTGACCGCGCGCAGGGCACTGGTGGGCCCAGGCCCTCCCAGGGCACTGCCCCGGGCGCTCCGGTGCCCGGACAGGTTCCGGCGCCCGCGCCCGCGCCGGACCACGACCCGTACGTTCAGGACGCCTACGACTACGACCCCTACCGGTCGCAGGACCTGTCGGCCCAGGACCCCGTGGCCGAGGCCCTCTACGACCGGGCCTCGCACCCCCCGCCGCCGCCGGGCACCTACCAGGAGCCCGGTCCGCTCTACGCGGCCCCGCAGGCACCCTCGCACGGCCCCGACCCGCGCGTCTGGGCCCAGACCCCGCCGCCCGAGCCGGACGGCCCCTCCCGCCACCTGCCCTACGGCGACCACGCGACGACGACGCAGTTCGTCGGAGTGGACTCGCTCGTGACCAGCGCGTCGGAGGAGGACCCCGAGACCGACGCCTTCACGCACCTCTACCGGGACCAGCAGGCGGTCCCCGGCGCCACCGTCGAGGAGGCCCCGGTCGCGGCCCCCGCGCCGAGCAAGCCCGCGGGCAAGGCCGCCGGCCTCCTGAAGTCGAGCGCCCTGATGGCGGCCGGCACGATCGTCTCCCGCATCACCGGCTTCGCGCGCACCCTGGTGATCGCCGGCGCCATCGGCGTCGCGTCCCTCAACGACTCCTACCAGGTCGCCAACACCCTGCCGACGATGATCTACGTCCTCGTCGGCGGCGGCGCCCTCAACGCGGTCTTCATCCCTCAGCTCGTCCGGGCCATGAAGAACGACGCCGACGGTGGCGAGGCCTACGCCAACCGCCTGCTGACCCTCGTGGTGGTCCTGCTGGGCGCGGTCACCACCCTCTGCGTGTTCGCGGCCCCGCTCTTCATCGGCATGATGTCGCAGAAGATCGCCGACAACCCGCAGCGCATGGACATCGCGGTGGCCTTCGCGCAGTACTGCCTGCCCACCATGTTCTTCATGGGCGTGCACGTGGTCCTCGGTCAGATCCTCAACGCCCGGGGCCGGTTCGGCGCGATGATGTGGACCCCGGTCCTCAACAACATCGTGGTCATCGCCACCTTCGGCGCCTTCATCTGGGCCTTCGGCGGCTTCACCGCCACCGGGGTCTCCGAGGCGACGATCACCCCCGAGGGCGTCCGCCTGCTGGGCATCGGCACCCTGCTGGGCCTCGTCGTCCAGTCCTTGGCGATGCTGCCCTACCTGCGCGACGCCGGCTTCAAGATGCGGCTGCGCTTCGACTGGAAGGGACACGGCCTGGGCAAGGCCGCGGGTCTGGCCAAGTGGACGTTCTTCTTCGTCCTCGCCAACCAGCTCGGCCTGGTCGTCGTGACCCAGCTCGCCACCTGGGCCGGTGAGATCGCCGACAAGCAGGGCCACGGCGGTACCGGCATCACCGGCTACAACTACGCCCTGCTGCTCTGGCAGATGCCGCAGGCCATCATCACCGTCTCCGTCATGACGGCCGTGCTGCCCCGCATTTCGCGCTCGGCCCACGACGGCGACGCCGCAGCCGTCCGCGACGACATCTCCTACGGCCTGCGCACCTCGGCCGTCGCGATCGTGCCCTGCGCCTTCGCCTTCCTCGCACTCGGCGTGCCGATGGCGACGCTGCTCTACGCCAGCACGGGCGCCGACGACGCCACCAACATCGGTTTCATCCTCATGGCCTTCGGCCTCGGCCTGATCCCGTACTCCGTCCAGTACGTGGTCCTGCGCGGTTTCTACGCCTACGAGGACACCCGGACCCCCTTCTACAACACGGTCATCGTGGCCGCCGTCAACGCGGGCGTCTCCGCCCTGGCCTTCTTCGTCCTGCCGGCGCGCTGGGCCGTCGTCGGCATGGCCGCCGCCTACGGCCTGGGCTATGCCGTCGGTGTCGGCGTGGCCTGGCGCCGCCTGAAGGCCCGCCTCGGCGGAGACCTCGACGGCGCCCACGTGATGCGTACGTACACCCGTCTGATCGGCGCGTGCGTCCCGGCCGCCGCCGTGGCGGGCGCCGCCGCCTACGGGGTCACCCGGTGGCTGGGCAACGGAGCCCTCGGTTCCCTCGCCGCCCTGGTCGCGGGTGTCATCGCCCTCGGCGCCGTGTTCCTCCTCGCCGCCAAGCGGATGCGGATCGAAGAGCTCAACTCCATGGTCGGAATGGTCCGCGGACGTCTGGGGCGCTGATGCGCACAACCGTCACCCCCCTTCGTGTGTCGTGCATAGCGGCGGACTGTGGGCACAATTGGCATGGCTTCGCAGACTGGCCGACAGCGCGCAACGGATGGGGAGGCAGGGACGACGGTGGCGGAACGTAGCACGGCTGCCGTCGACGTGGCCGACAACAGCGGCGAGCAGCCGCTGGCCGCAGATGCGGCCAAGGCCACGGCCGACGGGGTGGACGCCCAGAACGGAAAAGCCTCGGACGGACCCATGCCCGAGAAGGACGGCGAACGCAGAAGCGCGGCGCCCACGGCCGCGCCGGAACTCCACAGCGGGCACAAGCTCGCGCGGCGCTACCGGCTGGAGGAGTGCGTCACCCGTTTGGACGGGTTCAGCAGCTGGCGGGCCATGGACGAGAAGCTGCGCCGCGCGGTGGGCGTCCACCTGCTGCCCGCCGACCACCCCCGGGCCCGCAGCGTCCTGGCCGCCGCCCGCTCCTCCGCCCTGCTCGGTGACCCCCGCTTCGTCCAGGTCCTCGACGCCGTGGAGGAGAACGACCTCGTCTACGTCGTCCACGAGTGGCTGCCCGACGCCACCGAACTGACCTCCGTCCTCGCCGACGGCACCCTCGAACCCCACGAGGCGTACCAGCTGGTCAGCCAGGTCTCCCAGGCCATGGCCGCCGCCCACCGCGAGGGCCTGGCCCACCTGCGCCTGACGCCCAGCGCGATACTGCGCACCTCCTCGGGCCAGTACCGCATCCGCGGCCTCGCCGTGAACGCCGCCCTGCGCGGCATCACGAGCGACACCCCGCAGCGGGCCGACACCGAGGCCATCGGCGCCCTGCTGTACGCCGCCCTCACCCAGCGCTGGCCGTACGAGAACGACGCCTACGGCCTGCGCGGCCTGCCCAAGGGCGTCGGCCTGCTCGCCCCCGACCAGGTCCGGGCCGGCGTTCACCGGGGCCTCGGCGAGCTCGCCATGCGCGCCCTCGCCAACGACGGGGCCACCGCCTCCCGGCAGGAGCCCCCCTGCACCAGCCCGGAGGAGCTGGCCAAGGCCGTCGCCGCGATGCCCCGCATCCGCCCGCCCGAGCCCGTCTTCACCGCGCCCCCGGAGTACCAGCACACCACCTACCAGCAGGGCACCTACGGAAGGCCCGTCTCCGCCGGCCTGCCCTCCACACAGGCGGTCTCCTCCGTCCCCCCGCCGCCGCTGCAGAGCCGCACCGGCCGTGCCCTGAAGTGGGGCGTCGCCGCCCTGCTGATCGTCGCTCTGGGGCTCGGCAGCTGGCAGCTCGCCGACACCCTCCTCCGCGGCAAACCGGACGGCGGTGAGAACACCCAGACCCAGCAGCAGGGCCCCAACGACACGGCGCAGAAGAAGGAGCCCGCTCCGCTCTCCATCAGGGGCGCCAAGGAGTACGCGCCGGACGGCACCCCGCAGAACGCCAACAGCGTCGGCATGACGTACGACGGGGACGGTGCCAGCTACTGGCGGACCAAGAGCTTCTCCGACGGCCCCGAGTTCAAGATCAAGGACGGCGTCGGGATCGTCTACGACCTGGGTTCCGAGCAGGACGTGAGCGAGGCGTCGATAGCGCTGAAGTACCAGGGCGATCGCAACACCCTGGCCCTGTACGCCACCGACGCCCTCAACCCCCAGGGCAAGGTCGGCTCGATGAAGAAGATCGCGGGCACGACCACCAAGAGCAACAACGTGAAGCTGACCGCTGAGAAGCCGGTCAAGACGCGCTACGTCCTCCTGTGGATCACCGCCATGCCCTACGCCCCCGACGAGGACTACAGCAAGGCCGGCTACAAGCAGGGCATCACGGACGTGAAGTTCAAGGGCTGACGCGAGGCAGGGAGGGGGCTCACCGTTGGACGACTCCGCGACCGGCGAGCGCAGCGACCAGGATCTCCTGGCCCTGCACGTCGCGGGCGATCCCGACGCCTTCGGCGAGCTCGTACGGCGCCACCGCGACCGGCTCTGGGCCGTCGCGCTGCGCACGCTCGGCGACCGCGAGGAGGCCGCCGACGCCGTCCAGGACGCCCTGGTCTCCGCCTACCGGGCCGCCCACACCTTCCGGGGCGACTCCGCCGTCACCACCTGGCTGCACCGGATCACCGTCAACGCCTGCCTCGACCGGGCCCGCAAGGCCGCCTCCCGCCGGACCGCGCCCCTCGACGACACGGACCGCCTGGAGCGGCTCCTGGAGCCCCACGAGTCCGCCGAGGCCCCCGCGGAGCGCCAGGACCTCCACCGCCAGCTCCTGGCCGCCCTGGCCACCCTCCCCGCGGAGCAGCGGGCCGCCCTCGTCCTGGTCGACATGCAGGGATACCCCGTCGCCGAAGCCGCCCGCGTCCTCGACGTCCCCACCGGCACCGTGAAGAGCCGGTGCGCCCGCGGCCGGGCCAAACTCCTCCCGATGCTCACTCATCTGCGCGCGAATGCCGGGGATAACAGCACCTCGGAGCGGGGAAGGAACCGGACGCCGGGGACAGCCGTCCCACCTGCGGCAGACCCCAGGAATCCCCAACCGGATCCAGACGCTGTGAAGGGCGGAGGTGGACGACCGTGAGCCCCACGACCGGCACGACCGGCACTGCCGGCACGACCTGGCACCCGGAGGTCTCGGAGATCTCCGACCTCACCGAAGGGCTGCTGCCCCCCTCCCGCACCGCCGAGGTGCGCAGCCATCTCGGCGACTGCGCCCTGTGCGCCGACGTCCTCGCCTCCCTGGAGGAGATCCGGTCCCTCCTCGGCACCCTGCCGGGGCCGCCGCGCATGCCGTCCGCCATCGCCGGCCGGATCGACGCGGCCCTCGCCGCCGAGGCACTCCTCGACTCGACGGCCTCCCGGCCCGAGGCGGCCACCCCCGGCCCGCACCCCGTCGACGATGTTTCACGTGAAACGGCGTCGGCCGCCGCCGGCCGCTCCGGCCGGACCGAGGCGCACCGGCCCACTGGTCACCCGTCCGGCCCAACCGGTCCGGGCCGTCGCCGCGCCCGGCGCCGCATCGCCGTCCTCAGCGGCCTGGCCGGGGCGGCCGCCTGCGCGCTCGGCGTCTTCCTGTTCACCGGCCTGGGCGGTACCGGCTCGCACGACACCGCCACGCGCAACGACACCGCGAGGGCCTCCGCAGGCGCCTCCACTCCCGGTCAGTACACGGCTCAGGGACTCCGCCAGAGCGTTCGGCAGCTTCTCGCCGGGGAAGCCGCGGCAAATGCCCCGAAGACCGCGCCGGGCGAGACCAACAGGTCCCTGGGGATGCAAGACACCTCCCCCGGCCTGGCCCCCGACGACCGGCTGGCCTCGCCGCAGTCCGAGCCGGACCGGACACCGGTCCCGCCCTGCGTCCAGCGGGGAACCGGCCGAACCGATGCCCCGGTCGCCGCTGAACGCGGCAGTTACCAGGGCACTCCCGTCTACCTCGTCGTACTGCCCCACCCGGGCGACCCCGCCCGGGTGGACGCCTACCTCGTGCCCGCGGGCTGCGCGGACAATGCGGCGCCGACCCCGGACAAGCCCCTGCTGACCAGCACCTATCCCCGCAACTGACGGGCTCGCGGGGTGGTGACCCGCGCGTTGGGGGACTGGAGGGGACAAGCGGGGAATGTGCGCGCCGTAGGATCCGTTGGGTGGGGTGAGAGTCCGCACCGGCCCCCGGTAGGCAGCACGAAGTCCGCAGAGACGAGGAAAGAACCCGTGAGCGACGTACGAAACGTGATCATCATCGGCTCCGGGCCGGCCGGTTACACGGCCGCCCTGTACACCGCACGCGCTTCGCTCAACCCCCTGGTCTTCGAAGGTGCCGTCACCGCCGGCGGCGCACTCATGAACACCACCGAGGTCGAGAACTTCCCCGGCTTCCGGGACGGAATCATGGGTCCGGACCTCATGGACAACATGCGCGACCAGGCCGAGCGCTTCGGTGCCGAACTCGTCCCGGACGACGTCGTCGCCGTGGACCTGACCGGTGAGATCAAGACCGTCACGGACACCGCCGGCACGGTGCACCGCGCCAAGGCCGTCATCGTCACCACCGGTTCCCAGCACCGCAAGCTCGGCCTGCCCAATGAGGACGCCCTCTCCGGACGCGGTGTCTCCTGGTGCGCCACCTGCGACGGGTTCTTCTTCAAGGACCAGGACATCGCCGTCGTCGGCGGCGGTGACACCGCGATGGAGGAGGCCACCTTCCTCTCCCGGTTCGCCAAGTCCGTCACGATCGTCCACCGCCGTGACAGCCTGCGCGCCTCCAAGACCATGCAGGACCGTGCCTTCGCCGACCCGAAGATCAGGTTCGCCTGGGACAGCGAGGTCGCCGAGATCCACGGCGAGCAGAAGCTCTCCGGCCTCACCCTGCGCAACACCAAGACCGGTGAGACGTCCGAGCTGCCCGTGACCGGCCTGTTCATCGCTGTCGGACACGACCCGCGCACCGAGCTGTTCACCGGCCAGCTCGACCTGGACGACGAGGGCTACCTCAAGGTCGACGCCCCCTCGACGCGCACCAACATCACCGGAGTCTTCGGCGCCGGCGACGTCGTGGACCACACCTACCGTCAGGCGATCACCGCGGCCGGCACCGGCTGCTCCGCCGCCCTCGACGCGGAGCGCTTCCTCGCTGCCCTCGCGGACGCCGAACCGGCGACCGCGACCGTCTGAGCCCGCTCCGTCCCCACACCCCACACCCCGTAGAAGAGAAGGAGGCCGCTGTGGCCGGCACCCTCAAGAACGTGACCGACGCGGACTTCGACGAAGTCGTCCTGCGCAGCGACAAGCCCGTGCTGGTCGACTTCTGGGCCGAATGGTGCGGCCCGTGCCGCCAGATCGCGCCTTCGCTGGAGGCCATCGCCGCCGAGCACGGCGAGGAGATCGAGATCGTCAAGCTCAACATCGACCAGAACCCGGCCACGGCTGCCCGGTACGGCGTCATGTCCATCCCGACGCTGAACGTCTACAAGGGCGGCGAGGTCGCCAAGACCATCGTCGGCGCCAAGCCCAAGGCCGCCATCCTGCGTGACCTCGCGGACTTCATCCAGGCCTGACGGCCCAGAAGATCGTCGGCGGTAGCTGAGGTTTCACGTGAAACGGGGCCGCTCCTTCAGGGAGCGGCCCCGTTCGCATGTCCGCACCCCGCCTGCTCACAGCGGGCGCAGTGCCGGTTCCTTGCGGGTCCGGGCTCCGCCCAACAGCCGGTCCAGGGCCAACTCCACGTCTTCCTTCCACGACAGGGTCGTGCGCAGCTCCAACCTCAGCCGGGGGTGGGCCGGGTGGGGGCGTACGGTCTTGAATCCCACCGACAGCAGATGGTCGGCCGGCAGCAGACAGGCGGGCCGGTCCCAGCGTGCTTCTCCGAACGCCTCGATCGCCTTGAAGCCCCGCCGCAGCAGATCCTTCGCGACCGTCTGGACCATCACCCGCCCCAGGCCCTGGCCCTGATACCCCGGCATGATCCAGCCTGTGATCAGCTGGACGGCATCCGGGGACACCGGGCTCGTCGGGAAGGACGCGGCCCTCGGCACATAGGCGGGCGGGGCGTACAGCACGAACCCCACCGGGACCTCGTCCACATAGACCACCCGGCCACAGGATCCCCAGTCCAGGAGGACGGCGGAGATCCAGGCCTCCTTCTCCAGCTCCGGAGTGCCCGCCTTCACGGCGGCCTCGCCGGTGACGGGATCCAGCTCCCAGAACACGCAGCTCCGGCAACGCCTGGGCAGGTCCTGGACGTTGTCCAGCGTGAGCGGTACCAGCCGACGACCCATGACCACATCGTAAGCACTGCCCCCTGCTTCTTCGAGTGTGGACATCTCGAAGAAGCAGGGGGCAGCGAGGGGCACGAGCCGGGTACTACTCCCCGGAGAGGCCCTGTTCGAGGACGCGGCCCTCACCCGGTGCCAGGGTTCCCAGGATCCGCTCCAGATCCTCCATCGAGGCGAACTCGACGGTGATCTTGCCCTTCTTCTGGCCGAGGTCCACCTTCACGCGGGTCTCGAACCGGTCTGACAGACGCGTCGCCAGCTCGCTCAGCGCCGGAGACAACCGAGTCCCGGCCCGCGGGCCCTTGGGCTTCACGGCGCTCGACGGCTCCGAACCCATCAGCTGCACGATCTCCTCGACCGAACGCACCGACAGGCCCTCGGCCACGATCCGCTGGGCGAGACGGTCCTGCTCCTCCGAGTCCTCCACCGACAGCAGCGCCCGCGCGTGCCCGGCAGACAGCACACCCACGGCCACCCGGCTCTGCACCTTGGGCGAGAGCTTCAGCAGCCGCAGGGTGTTCGAGACCTGCGGACGCGAACGTCCGATCCGGTCCGCCAGCTGGTCGTGCGTGCAGTTGAACTCCCGGAGGAGCTGGTCGTACGCGGCAGCCTCCTCCAAGGGGTTCAGCTGCACCCGGTGCAGGTTCTCCAGAAGGGCGTCCAGCAGGAGCCTGTCGTCGTCCGTCGCCCGGATGATCGCGGGGATGCGATCCAATCCGGCCTGACCGCATGCCCGGAAACGCCGCTCGCCCATGATCAGCTCATAGCGCCCGGGCTCCGTCTCCCGGACCACCACGGGCTGGAGGAGGCCCACGGTCTGAATGGAGGAGACCATATCCGCCATGGCCTCCTCGTCCAGCTGCTCCATGTTGCGCGGCTGGCACGGGTTCGGCGAGATCGCATCCAGCGGAAGCGCCGCGAACCTCGCCCCCGGCACTCCCTCGACCGTCGGCTGCGGAGCCTCCTCCTCGACCGGGAGCGGTGTTTCACGTGAAACATCCGCCTGCACCAGCGCGGCGAGCTTCGCCGCGGCGATCCCCCGCTCCGACGGCAGCACCGGCACCGCCGACGGAGACGTCGACCCCGCGCCCATCACCGGCTCCTGAGGAGCGGCCGGGATCAGCGCGCCGAGCCCCCGCCCCAGGCCCCTACGTCGCTCGCTCACTGGATCCCCTCCGCCACACTCTGCGTGCTGTTCATGCCCGCGCCCACATGGGCGTGCTGGGCGTCGTAATGGATTCCGGCTCCCCGCAGCGCGATCTCCCGCGCCGCCTCCAGGTAGGAAAGGGCACCGCTGGAACCCGGGTCGTACGTGAGCACCGTCTGCCCGTAGCTCGGAGCCTCCGAGATCCGCACCGACCGCGGGATGCTCGTGCGCAGCACCTCCTTGCCGAAGTGGGTGCGCACCTCGTCCGCCACCTGCGAGGCCAGTCGCGTCCTGCCGTCGTACATCGTCAGCAGGATCGTCGACACGTGCAGGGCCGGGTTCAGGTGGGCCCTCACCAGGTCGACATTGCGCAGCAGCTGTCCCAGGCCCTCCAGCGCGTAGTACTCGCACTGGATCGGGATCAGCACCTCCGCCCCGGCCACCATGGCGTTCACCGTCAGCAGGCCCAGGGAGGGCGGGCAGTCGATGAGGATGTAGTCGAGGGGCTGCTCGTACGCCTGGATCGCCCGCTGGAGCCGGCTCTCACGGGCCACCAGAGACACCAGCTCGATCTCCGCGCCCGCGAGGTCGATCGTGGCGGGGGCACAGAACAGCCCCTCCACGTCCACCACCGGCTGGACGACCTCCAGCAGGGGCCGGCTGTCCACGAGCACGTCGTAGATGGACGGCACCTCCGCGTGGTGGTCGATGCCCAGGGCCGTGGAGGCGTTCCCCTGCGGGTCGAGGTCGATGACCAGGACCCGGGCACCGTGCAGGGCCAGCGAGGCCGCCAGGTTCACGGTCGTCGTGGTCTTGCCGACGCCGCCCTTCTGGTTGGCCACGACCATGATCCGGGTCTGCGCCGGCCGCGGGAGGGCGGCACCGGTGCGCCCGATGGCCTCGATCGCCTGCTGGGCGGCACGGCCGATCGGGGTGTCCTCGATGTCGTCGTTGTCCACGAGGGACGGGGAGGACGTGTCTCCCCCGGCTACCGCTGGGGGTGCTCCCATTGGAACGCCCTCACCGGGCGATTCAGAGCGGGGACCGGGGACCGGATCGGCCATCGGCCCCGCGAGGTTGGCGTCGGACCGCACGGTGTCACTCTCCTCGGCAGCGGGCTCGCGATGAACAGAGCCTGCCATGCCACCCGGGTCGCGAACCAGCGGGGCCCGTTCTCCTGTGGATGAATCCACCGTTGTGGACAACTCCGTCACCCCCGCGTCCTTACGGTCGCGGGGGGCCGCAGCAGCACGGCCGCGGCTGATGATTCCGTGCAGCAGAGAGCGACGTTTCACGTGAAACACGATGCCCGGACGGAGTCTTCAGCCCGCTACGACACTCCGAAATCCATACCTATAGGGCCCAACCCGCCCCGAACGACACCATCGGCGGCGCGGGTCACCGACGCCTGCGCGTCCGCCCCACCCGCGCGGCCTTAGCCCGCTTGGCCGCGAACCTCACTCCTCCGGGGCTTTCTCCGACCTCCACCCGGACCACCGTGGACAGGGGGTCGACGACGCCCTCGCCCACGTGGAGCACCGAGGTCTTCACCACACCGAGCTTGGTCAGCGCGACCTTCGCCGCGACCAGCTCCTCCTCGGCGGTGTCGCCCTTAAGCGCCAGCATCTCCCCGTAGGGACGCAGCAGGGGCACGCCCCATCCCGCGAGCCGGTCCAGCGGGGCCACGGCACGGGCCGTCACCACGTGCACCGGCTGGAGCTTGCCGAGCATTTCCTCGGCCCGGCCGCGCACCACGGTGACGTGATCCAGCCCGAGCAGCTCCACGACCTCCTGGAGGAAGGTCGTCCGGCGCAGCAGGGGTTCCAGCAGAGTGATCTTCAGGTCCCGCCGCACCAGGGCGAGCGGGATACCGGGCAGGCCGGCACCCGAGCCCACGTCGCACACCGTGACGCCCTCGGGCACCACCTCGGACAGCACCGCGCAGTTCAGCAGGTGCCGCTCCCACAGCCGGGGAACCTCACGCGGCCCGATCAGGCCCCGCTTGACCCCCGCGTCCGCCAGCAGCTCCGCGTACCGCACAGCTTCCGGGAAAAACTCACCGAACACCGCGCGCGCCTGTTCGGGCGCCGGGGGCGCCTCTTCAGGCGCTGCGGGAAGCTCCGCTGCCTCCGTCACGGGGACCGTCCTTCCGTACAGAACCGCTCACGCCAGAACCGTGTCGTTCAACCGTGTCGTTCAACTGCCAGGCTTACAAACTTCGGCCCCGCCTGCGACACAGGCGGGGCCGACGCACAACATTCCGGTCAGGCCGGGAGCACAACGACGAAGCGCTGCGGCTCCTCGCCCTCGGACTCGCTCTTCAGACCGGCGGCCGCCACGGCGTCGTGGACGACCTTGCGTTCGAAGGGGGTCATCGGGGCCAGCTTCAGCGGCTCGCCCGAGGCCTTCACGTCCGCGGCGGCCTGGGCGCCCAGCGCCGCCAGCTCCTCGCGCTTCTTCGCCCGGAAGCCCGCGATGTCCAGCATCAGCCGGCTGCGGTCGCCGGTCTCCCGGTGCACGGCGAGGCGGGTCAGCTCCTGGAGGGCCTCCAGGACCTCGCCCTCGCGGCCCACGAGCTTCAGCAGGTCACGGCTGGAGGAGTCGCTGACGATCGACACCGCGGCGCGGTCGGCCTCGACGTCCATGTCGATGTCGCCGTCCAGGTCGGCGATGTCCAGCAGACCCTCAAGGTAGTCGGCCGCGATCTCGCCCTCCTGCTCGAGGCGGGTCAGGGTGTCGCCACTCTCAGCGGCGGCGGTGGTGGTGCCTTCCGTCACGGGAGGGACTCCTTCTACTTCTTGGAGGGCTTGCTGGGGGGCGTCTGACGCTTCGACTTCGACTGCCGCTTCGGCTGCTGCCGCTTGGTGGCGACACCGCCGCTCGCCGCGTCCGAGTCGGCCGTGGCCTCAGAACTCTTGATGACGGAACCGTCCGGCTGCGCGGCCATGCCCTGCTTCGTCAGCGCGGTGATGAACTTCCGCTCGTTGTCGTTGCGGTCCGGTCCCTTGGCCACGATCGCCGCCACGACCTTCTTCTTGCCCCGGCCCTTGACGTTGCCGTGGGTGCTGACGTGCTTCAGCAGACGGGTCAGGTACTGGTCCTGGGCCTTGCTGCCCGGCGTCGGGTTCTGGTTGATCACGTACATCTGCTGGCCCATGGTCCACACGTTGGTGGTCAGCCAGTAGACGAGGACACCGACGGGGAAGTTGATGCCCATCACGGCGAAGATCACCGGGAAGATGTACATGAGCATCTTCTGCTGCTGCATGAAGGGCGTCTTGACCGAGAGGTCGACGTTCTTCTGCATCAGCTGGCGCTGCGTGTAGAACTGCGACAGCGACATCAGGATGATCATGATGGCGGTCACGATGCGCACGTCGGTGATCGAGGCGTCCAGGCCCGCGACCTTGTCGGCGGAGTCCGTGAACTTCGCGGCCAGCGGGGCACCGAAGATGTGGGCCTGCCGCGCGCTCTCCAGCAGCGACTGGTTGATGACACCGACGGTCTTGCCGTTCGCGATGCTCGCGAGCACGTGGTAGAGCGCGAAGAAGAACGGGGACTGCGCCAGGATGGGAAGGCACGAGGAGAGCGGGTTGGTACCCGTCTCCTTGTACAGCTTCATCATCTCTTCGGACTGACGCTGCTTGTCGTTCTTGTAGCGATCCTGGATCGCCTTCATCTTCGGCTGGAGCGCCTGCATGCCACGCGTCGCCTTGATCTGCTTCACGAAGAGCGGGATCAGGCAGATACGGATCAGGACCACCAGGGACACGATGGACAGGCCCCAGGCCCATCCACTGTCCGCACCGAAGACCGCCCCGTACAGCTTGTGGAACTGGACGATGATCCACGACACGGGTGTGGTGATAAAGCTGAACAGACTGGCAATCGTGTCCACTAATCAGGCTCCTTGAGCATTGCGAGATCTACGCAACGCACTGCGCAGCTGCTCGTGCCAACGCGGGCGTTTCCGGGGTGGGACATGATCCACACCGCCCGGGGACCACGGATTGCACCGCAGGATCCGCCAGGCGGTCAGAGCCGTCCCCTTCACCGCACCATGCCGGTCGATGGCCGTGAACCCGTAGTGCGAACACGACGGGTAATAGCGGCACACCGGCCCGAGCAGCGGACTGATCGTCCACTGGTACAGCTTGATCAAAGCGAGCAGCGGGTACTTCATCGAGCCACGCCTCCCAGCAGCCGCGCCAAGGCGGCGTCCAGGTCGCGGGCCAGCTCGTCGACGCCGGCGTCAGCGGCTCCGGGCAGGGCCCGCACCACCACCAGGCTACCGGCGGGCAGCTGAGCCAGCCGATCACGCATGAGATGGCGGAGCCGGCGCTTGACCCGGTTGCGGACGACGGCGATGCCGACAGCCTTGCTGACGACGAAACCCGCACGCGGCGAGGGATCTGCATCCCCCGGCTCGTGCGGGTCCGTGGCACCGCTTGTACGTAGGTGGACGACGAGGAACGGGCGACCGGCCCGGCGTCCTCGACGCACCGCGCTCGCGAAGTCCTCGCGCCGCCTCAGCCGATTTTCGGGAGACAGCACGACGTCACGACCTGCGCGTTGTTACGCGGAAAGGGCGGCGCGGCCCTTGCTGCGACGGTTCGCGAGGATCGCGCGACCGGCACGGGTACGCATCCGCAGGCGGAAGCCGTGGGTCTTGGCACGACGGCGGTTGTTCGGCTGGAAGGTGCGCTTGCTCACTCGGGGGCTCCAGAGAATGAATCGTTGTGGCGGTACATCGCCTGGCTGTCACCGTGCGCCCACGAGGAACTCGCGTGTTCGCCCGAGTGGACACCGCTAAACGATCACAAAGCGTGATCTTCGCCCATCGGTAGGCAGGCGGCAGCAGCCATCGACAACTCGACCTCGTTACGGTACGCGCGGCTACGCCATCCGGTCAAACCGAGCGGCCCTGCCCCACACTGTGCACAGGCTGTGGACAACGACTTGAACCCTAGCCACCGGCCTGACTACCGTTGACTGATCCCGGATTTTTTGTCCCGACCGTCCCAAAGAACCACACATTCGTGGGACGGGACCTGTGAGAGAGCGTGCCCTGTGGCTGACGTACCTGCCGATCTTGCCGCAGTGTGGCCACGCGTGCTCGAGAAGCTGCTCGGGGAGGGCCAGCAGGGGATCGAGCCCAAGGACAAGCAGTGGGTGGAACGATGCCAGCCGCTGGCCCTGGTCGCCGACACCGCCCTGCTCGCCGTCCCCAACGAATGGGGCAAGCGCGTCCTCGAGGGCCGGCTCGCCCCCCTCATCAGCGACGCCCTGAGCCGCGAGTGCGGCCGCCCGATCCGCATCGCCATCACGGTCGACGACTCCGCGGGCGAGCCCGCCCCGCCCGCCTCCTCCCCGCGCGAGGGCTACGAGCCGTACGGCGGCCAGCGCCCCGGCGCCGGCCCCGGCGAGGACCAGCTGCCCGCCGCCCGCCCCGCCTACCCGGACTACCAGCAGCCGCGCCAGGAGCCCGGCTCCTGGCCCCGCGGCGGCCAGGACGAGTACGGCTGGCAGCAGCAGCGCCTGGGCGGCTTCCCCGAGCGCGACCCGTACGCCTCCCCGCAGCCCGGCTACCTCCAGCAGCCCGACCAGGGCGGCTACGACCAGGGCGGCTACGAGGGGCAGAAGTACGAATCACAGAAGTACGAGCCCCAGGGCTACGAGCAGCAGTACGAGCAGTCTCCCCCGCGCTCCGCGCCCGGCCGCCCCACCCCCGCGCCGCCGCCGTCGGCGCCCTCCGGCGGCTCCACCTCGGGCCCGCTGGAGCCGACCGCCCGGCTGAACCCGAAGTACCTCTTCGACACCTTCGTCATCGGCGCCTCCAACCGCTTCGCGCACGCCGCCGCGGTGGCCGTCGCCGAGGCGCCGGCCAAGGCGTACAACCCGCTCTTCATCTACGGGGAGTCGGGCCTCGGCAAGACGCACCTGCTGCACGCCATCGGGCACTACGCGCGGAGCCTCTACCCCGGCACCCGCGTGCGGTACGTGAGTTCGGAGGAGTTCACCAACGAGTTCATCAACTCCATCCGCGACGGCAAGGGCGACGCCTTCCGCAAGCGGTACCGCGAGATGGACATCCTGCTCGTCGACGACATCCAGTTCCTCGCGAGCAAGGAGTCGACCCAGGAGGAGTTCTTCCACACCTTCAACACGCTCCACAACGCCAACAAGCAGATCGTCCTGTCCTCGGACCGGCCGCCCAAGCAGCTCGTCACCCTGGAGGACAGGCTCCGCAACCGCTTCGAGTGGGGCCTGATCACGGACGTCCAGCCGCCCGAGCTGGAGACCCGGATCGCGATCCTGCGCAAGAAGGCCGTCCAGGAGCAGCTCAACGCCCCGCCGGAGGTACTGGAGTTCATCGCCTCCCGCATCTCGCGCAACATCCGCGAGCTGGAGGGGGCGCTGATCCGCGTCACCGCCTTCGCGAGCCTCAACCGGCAGCCGGTGGACCTCGGGCTCACGGAGGACGTCCTCAAGAACCTGATCCCGGGCGGCGAGGACAGCGCACCGGAGATCACCGCCTCCGACATCATGGCGGCCACCGCCGACTACTTCGGGCTGACCGTGGACGACCTGTGCGGGTCCTCGCGCAGCCGCGTCCTGGTCACCGCCCGGCAGATCGCCATGTACCTGTGCAGGGAGCTGACCGACCTGTCGCTGCCCAAGATCGGGGCCCAGTTCGGCGGCAGGGACCACACCACCGTCATGCACGCGGACCGCAAGATCCGCGCCCTGATGGCGGAACGGCGCTCCATCTACAACCAGGTCACGGAGCTCACGAACCGCATCAAGAACGGCTGACGCGGGCCCCCCGGGGGCCTGCTGGCGGCCCCTCACACCTCAAGACAGGGCGCTTCCGGCTCGAACCGGGGCGCCCTTCTTCGTCCGTGCGCCCTTGCTCTGTTCGAATGCGCCCCCAGGAGGGACCGTCATCCACAGATTCCCCGGTTTTCTTCCGTCCACAGCCTGAGGACAGCCACCGTCACCCACAATCTGTCCACAGGGCTGCGGCTTGAGACCCCATCAGGGCAGGTCAGATGCCTGTGGAATTGTGAGCAAGCGTCATCCACAGCCTGTGGACAGAAAAACCGTCCACAGGCTCATCCACTCCTCCGTCCACCGCCGACCCACAGGTTCCCGCATCCTGTGCACAGGTTCCCGGCGGTTCTCCACACCGTTGTCCACTGTTCGGCAACGCCACACCCCAGCTCACCGCCCCGAGTGAAAGCGGTCACACGGATGTCGACGTTTGCTCTGTGGACTTCTGGGGAAAAGCTGGGGACACACCTGTGGAGTAGTGGGGGTCTCCTGGGGACGGCCTGTGCAGAACTTTCTGTTCTCCACAGAGACACCGGGTTGTCCACCGGTCCCACCCACAGGGTGTGGGGATAAAAAACCCGGGTTGACCTGCGAGAACGGGCTTATCCACCGTTTCCACAGGCCCTACTACTACCCCCATGGAGAGTTAGGCCGGTTTCGGTTTTCAAGCAGGGCCTGTGCACAACTCGCCGGTCGGCCGCCCCGCCTCCTCGCTCCCGACTTGACCGCCAGCCGCGACGACTGTCGGCGCCGTACGTCAGACTGGTCCCCGGCATCGGTCGAGGCATCGACGAGCCGACGACGAAGGCCGGCAAGACGAGCGAGCAACAGCAGGAGGCGGTTCCGGTGAAGATCCGGGTGGAGCGCGACGTACTCGCGGAGGCGGTGGCCTGGGCTGCACGCAGCCTCCCGGCCCGGCCGCCGGTGCCCGTACTCGCGGGCCTGCTGCTGAAGGCCGAGGACGGCACCCTGTCCCTCTCCGGCTTCGACTACGAGGTCTCGGCCCGCGTCTCCGTCGAGGCGGACGTGGAGGAGGACGGCACCGTCCTCGTCTCCGGCCGGCTGCTCGCCGACATCTGCCGCGCCCTCCCCAACCGCCCGGTGGAGATTTCCACAGACGGTGTACGGGCGACCGTGGTCTGCGGCTCCTCCCGGTTCACACTCCACACCCTGCCTGTGGAGGAGTACCCGGCGCTGCCGCAGATGCCGACCGCGACCGGCACCGTGCCCGGCGAGGTCTTCGCCTCCGCCGCCGCCCAGGTGGCCATCGCCGCCGGCCGCGACGACACGCTGCCCGTGCTCACCGGTGTCCGCATCGAGATCGAGGGCGACCGCGTCACCCTGGCCTCCACCGACCGCTACCGCTTCGCGGTCCGCGAGTTCCTGTGGAAGCCGGAGAACCCGGACGCCTCGGCCGTGGCCCTGGTCCCCGCCAAGACCCTCCTCGACACCGCCAAGTCCCTCACCAGCGGTGACACCGTCACCCTGGCGCTCTCCGGCTCCGGCCAGGGCGAGGGCCTCATCGGCTTCGAGGGCGCTGGCCGCCGCACCACGACCCGCCTGCTCGAGGGCGACCTGCCGAAGTACCGCACCCTCTTCCCGACGGAGTTCAACTCCGTCGCCGTGATCGAGACCGCGCCCTTCGTCGAGGCCGTCAAGCGCGTGGCCCTGGTCGCCGAGCGCAACACCCCGGTCCGCCTCAGCTTCGAGCAGGGCGTGCTGATCCTGGAGGCCGGTTCCAGCGACGATGCACAGGCTGTGGAGCGCGTCGACGCGAACCTCGAGGGCGACGACATCTCGATCGCCTTCAACCCGACCTTCCTGCTGGACGGCCTGAGCGCGATCGACTCGCCCGCCGCCCAGCTCAGCTTCACCACGTCGACCAAGCCCGCCCTGCTCAGCGGCCGGCCCGCGGTGGACGCGGAGGCCGACGAGGCCTACAAGTACCTGATCATGCCGGTCCGTCTCTCCGGCTGACCGCTCCGCCGTACGCCGGCACCGGGCCCGGTCTCGCAGCCGCGAGTGCCGGGCCCGGTGCCGTCCGGAGCGGCCCGTCGCCACGGCCCGGCGTAGGCTCGGATCCGGCGGGCGGCCCGGAAAGGCCACCGGAGACCACCGGTGCCGGGGAAGCCCCTGTACAGACGGCCCCAACGCTTAAGGAACCCACCTGATGGAGCTCGGTCTCGTCGGTCTCGGCAAGATGGGCGGCAACATGCGCGAGCGCATTCGCCGCGCAGGCCACACCGTCATCGGATACGACCGCAACCCGGACCTCGCCGATGTCCACAGCCTGCGGGAGCTTGTGGACGGCCTGCAGGCCCCCCGCGTCGTGTGGGTGATGGTCCCGGCAGGAGCGGCGACGCAGTCCACCGTCGACGAGCTGGCCGAGCTGCTCTCCCCCGGCGACATCGTCGTGGACGGCGGCAACTCGCGCTGGACCGACGACGAGAAGCACGCCGAGGAGCTGAAGGCCAAGGGCATCGGCTTCGTCGACTGCGGCGTCTCCGGTGGCGTCTGGGGCCTGGAGAACGGCTACGCGCTGATGTACGGCGGCGACGAGAAGCATGTCGCCGCGGTCCAGCCGATCTTCGACGCCCTCAAGCCCGAGGGTGACTTCGGCGCCGTGCACGCCGGCAAGGTCGGCGCCGGCCACTTCGCGAAGATGGTCCACAACGGCATCGAGTACGCCATGATGCAGGCCTACGCCGAGGGCTGGGAGCTCCTGGAGAAGGTCGACTCGGTCACCGACGTCCGCGAGGTGTTCCGGTCCTGGCAGGAGGGCACGGTCATCCGCTCCTGGCTGCTGGACCTCGCCGTCAACGCGCTGGACGAGGACGAGCACCTGGACGGGCTCAAGGGCTTCGCCCAGGACTCGGGCGAGGGCCGCTGGACCGTCGAGGCGGCCATCGACAACGCGGTCCCGCTGCCGGCGATCACCGCCTCGCTGTTCGCCCGGTTCGCGTCCCGCCAGGACGACTCGCCGCAGATGAAGATGATCGCCGCGCTGCGCAACCAGTTCGGCGGCCACGCGGTCGAGAAGAAGTAGCAGCACCCAGCACCACAGAGCACAGCAGCAGGAAGCCGGGGGAGGTCGGCGCCGTATGCATGTTTCGCATCTCTCATTGGCCGACTTCCGCTCGTACGCCCGGGCCGAGGTACCCCTCGCCCCGGGCGTCACGGCTTTCGTGGGCCCCAACGGCCAGGGCAAGACGAACCTGGTCGAGGCCATCGGCTACCTCGCCACCCTGGGCAGCCACCGGGTCTCCTCCGACGCCCCGCTCGTGCGGATGGGCGCCGACCGGGCGATCATCCGGGCCGCCGTCACCCAGGGCGAACGCCAGCAGCTGGTCGAGCTCGAACTGAACCCCGGCCGCGCCAACCGCGCCCGCGTCAACCGCTCCTCGCAGGTCAGGCCCCGCGACGTGCTGGGCATCGTGCGCACCGTGCTGTTCGCCCCGGAGGACCTCGCCCTCGTCAAGGGCGACCCAGGGGAGCGGCGCCGCTTCCTCGACGAGCTCGTGACGGCCCGCTCGCCCCGAATGGCGGCGGTCCGCTCCGACTACGAGCGGGTGCTCAAACAGCGCAACACCCTCCTGAAGTCCGCCGCGATGGCCCGCCGGCACGGCGGCCGCTCCATGGACCTCTCCACCCTCGACGTCTGGGACCAGCACCTCGCACGCGCGGGTGCCGAGCTGCTCGCCCAGCGCCTCGACCTGATCGCCACCCTGCTGCCGCTCGCCGACAAGGCGTACGAGCAGCTCGCGCCCGGCGGCGGCCCGCTCGGGCTCGCGTACAGGTCCTCGGCCGGCGAGCCGGTCGACACCGGCGCGGCGCGGACCCGCGAGGAGCTCTACGAGGTGCTGCTCGGCACCCTGTCCGAGGTCCGCAAGCAGGAGATCGAGCGCGGAGTGACCCTGGCCGGCCCGCACCGCGACGACCTCCTGCTGCGCCTGGGCGAACTGCCCGCGAAGGGGTACGCCAGCCACGGCGAGTCCTGGTCGTACGCCCTGGCCCTGCGCCTGGCCTCGTACGAGCTGCTGCGCTCGGAGGGGGCGGAGCCGGTGCTGATCCTGGACGACGTCTTCGCGGAGCTGGACGCGCGCCGCCGCGAGAGGCTCGCGGAGCTGGTGGCGGGCGGCGAACAGGTGCTGGTGACGGCGGCGGTGGACGATGACGTTCCGGGCGTGCTGACGGGGATGCGCTTCGGGGTGTCCGGCGGTGAGGTGACCCGGCTGTGAACGAGGCGGAGCGGCACGAGCGCAAGAACCCGGAGCCGTCCGGGGTGGACCTGGCCCGCCAGGCCCTCGCGGCCGCGCGCGAGCAGGCCCGCGCGCGGGGCAACGCGGTGAGCGGGCGGGGACGCCGGCAGCAGCCGGGGCTGCGCTCGGGCGCTCGGGCCGACGGCCGGGACCCGATGCCGCTGATGGCGGCGCTGGACCGGCTGCGCACGGAGCGGGGCTGGGAGATGCCCATCGCCGTGGCCGGGGTGATGGAGCGCTGGTCGGAGATCGTCGGCCCGGAGATCGCCGCGCACTGTGAACCGGAGCGCTACGAGGAGCGTGAACTCCTCGTACGGTGCGATTCCTCGGCCTGGGCCGCGCAGCTGAAGCTGCTGGCCCCGCAGCTGGTGGCGCGGCTGAACGCGGACCTCGGCCAGGGGACGGTCCGGCTGATCAAGGTGCAGGGCCCCGGCGGCCGTCCCAAGCGGTACGGGCCGTGGCGCGCCCCGGGCAGCAGCGGGCCGGGCGACACCTACGGCTGAGCGGGCCCGCGCCCTGCCGCCGCCCGTACCGCCCGGCCGCCGCGGCCGGGCGGTACGGGCCCGAGGCGGTTCCGGCCGGCGCCGCCGGGCCCGCGTACGCCCGTACGTCTGGCTTGCCGGGGGCTTGCGCGGGGCCCCGCGCAACCCTCTCGGCGACCTGGCGGAGCCCTGTGCGACGGCCCCGGCGGAGCCTCCCGGCGGGGGCGGCGCGGGTGGTGTCCCTCACGGTAGTGGAAGGTTGACAGCCCGAAGCGCTGGATGCCCGTGTGAGCCTCTTTGAGCCCCTGCCCGGATATGGGGAGTCGGAAGGTGGAGGTTCAGGGCGGCACATGCGGACTCAGGTACCGGCAAACCCCCATTCATGTCAGTGGTACCGGTAGACTGGAGTGAATCCCGCCCGTTCGCGGGATCACGCATACAACGCAGATCGACGCGGCCGCTCCGCCGGTGCACCAGCTGGTCCGGAGTACGGGCTGCGCTGTGCCAGAAAGGGCGCTTCGTGGCCGATTCCGGCGACTCCAACGAGAAGAATTACGACGCCAGTGCGATCCAGGTCCTCGAGGGCCTGGACGCGGTCCGCAAGCGGCCGGGTATGTACATCGGCTCGACCGGTGAGCGCGGTCTGCACCACCTCGTCTACGAGGTCGTCGACAACTCGGTCGACGAGGCGCTGGCAGGCCACGCGGACACCATCGACGTGACGATCCTCGCCGACGGCGGGGTGCGCGTCATCGACAACGGCCGCGGCATCCCGGTCGGCATCGTGCCGTCCGAGGGCAAGCCGGCCGTCGAGGTCGTCCTGACGGTCCTGCACGCGGGCGGCAAGTTCGGCGGCGGCGGCTACGCCGTCTCCGGCGGTCTGCACGGCGTCGGCGTGTCCGTCGTGAACGCCCTGTCGACCAAGGTCGCGGTCGAGGTCAAGACGGACGGCTACCGCTGGACCCAGGACTACAAGCTGGGCGTGCCGACGGCCCCGCTGGCCAGGAACGAGGAGACCGACGAGCACGGCACGTCGGTGACGTTCTGGGCCGACGGCGACATCTTCGAGACCACCGAGTACTCCTTCGAGACGCTGTCGCGGCGCTTCCAGGAGATGGCCTTCCTCAACAAGGGCCTGACCCTGACGCTGACCGACGAGCGCGAGTCGGCGAAGGCGACGGCGGGCGCCGACGACCCGGACGCGGACGCGGCCGAGCCCCAGGCGCGCACGGTGAAGTACCACTACGAGGGCGGCATCGTCGACTTCGTGAAGTACCTCAACTCGCGCAAGGGCGAGCTGATCCACCCGACCGTCATCGACATCGAGGCCGAGGACAAGGAGCGGATGCTCTCGGTCGAGATCGCGATGCAGTGGAACTCGCAGTACACGGAGGGCGTGTACTCCTTCGCGAACACGATCCACACGCACGAGGGCGGTACGCACGAGGAGGGCTTCCGTGCGGCGCTGACGGGCCTGGTCAACCGGTACGCGCGCGACAAGAAGCTGCTGCGCGAGAAGGACGACAACCTCGCCGGCGAGGACATCCGCGAGGGTCTGACGGCGATCATCTCGGTCAAGCTGGGCGAGCCCCAGTTCGAGGGTCAGACGAAGACCAAGCTGGGCAACACGGAGGCCAAGACCTTCGTGCAGAAGGTCGTCCACGAGCACCTGAACGACTGGTTCGACCGCAACCCGGTCGAGGCCGCGGACATCGTCCGCAAGTCGATCCAGGCGGCCACCGCGCGCGTCGCGGCCCGCAAGGCCCGCGATCTGACGCGCCGCAAGGGGCTGCTGGAGAGCGCCTCGCTGCCGGGCAAGCTGTCCGACTGCCAGTCGAACGACCCGACCAAGTGCGAGATCTTCATCGTCGAGGGCGACTCCGCCGGTGGCAGCGCGAAGTCCGGTCGCAACCCGATGTACCAGGCGATCCTGCCCATCCGCGGCAAGATCCTGAACGTCGAGAAGGCCCGGATCGACAAGATCCTCCAGAACACCGAGGTCCAGGCGCTGATCAGTGCCTTCGGCACGGGTGTGCACGAGGACTTCGACATCGAGAAGCTCCGCTATCACAAGATCATTCTGATGGCGGACGCCGACGTCGACGGCCAGCACATCAACACCCTGCTGCTGACCTTCCTGTTCCGCTTCATGCGGCCGCTGGTCGAGGCGGGTCACGTGTACCTGTCCCGTCCGCCGCTGTACAAGATCAAGTGGGGTCGCGACGACTTCGAGTACGCGTACTCGGACCGTGAGCGCGACGCCCTGGTCGAGCTCGGCAAGCAGAACGGCAAGCGGATCCGGGAAGACTCGATCCAGCGCTTCAAGGGTCTGGGCGAGATGAACGCCGAGGAACTGCGCGTCACCACCATGGACGTGGACCACCGCGTGCTCGGCCAGGTCACCCTGGACGACGCGGCGCAGGCCGACGACCTGTTCTCGGTGCTGATGGGTGAGGACGTCGAGGCCCGGCGCTCCTTCATCCAGCGCAACGCCAAGGACGTTCGCTTCCTCGACATCTGAGTCGGCTCAGCTGACCGCCTGAAAGGATTTCTGACCAGCAATGGCCGACGAAACCACCCCCACCGCCGAGAATCCCGCGGAGGAGCAGCCCGTGCTGCGCATCGAGCCCGTCGGGCTCGAGACGGAGATGCAGCGCTCCTACCTCGACTACGCGATGTCCGTCATCGTCTCGCGTGCCCTGCCCGACGTGCGGGACGGCCTCAAGCCGGTGCACCGCCGTGTGCTGTACGCGATGTACGACGGCGGCTACCGGCCCGAGAAGGGCTTCTACAAGTGCGCCCGCGTCGTCGGTGACGTCATGGGCACGTACCACCCGCACGGCGACTCCTCGATCTACGACGCCCTGGTCCGCCTGGCCCAGCCGTGGTCGATGCGCATGCCGCTGGTGGACAGCAACGGCAACTTCGGCTCCCCGGGCAACGACCCGGCGGCCGCGATGCGCTACACCGAGTGCAAGCTGATGCCGCTGGCCATGGAGATGCTCCGGGACATCGACGAGGAGACCGTCGACTTCACGGACAACTACGACGGCCGCAACCAGGAGCCGACGGTCCTGCCGGCGCGCTTCCCGAACCTGCTGGTCAACGGCAGCGCCGGTATCGCGGTCGGCATGGCCACCAACATCCCGCCGCACAACCTGCGCGAGGTCGCGGCCGGCGCGCAGTGGGCGCTGGAGCACCCGGAGGCCACGCACGAGGAGCTGCTCGACGCGCTCCTGGAGCGGATCAAGGGCCCGGACTTCCCCTCCGGTGCGCTGGTCGTGGGCCGCAAGGGCATCGAAGAGGCGTACCGGACCGGTCGCGGTTCCATCACGATGCGCGCGGTGGTCGAGGTCGAGGAGATCCAGAACCGCCAGTGCCTGGTGGTGACGGAGCTGCCGTACCAGACCAACCCCGACAACCTCGCGCAGAAGATCGCGGACCTGGTGAAGGACGGGAAGATCGGCGGCATCGCCGACGTCCGTGACGAGACCTCGTCGCGCACCGGGCAGCGCCTGGTGATCGTCCTCAAGCGCGACGCCGTCGCCAAGGTCGTGCTGAACAACCTGTACAAGCACACCGACCTGCAGACGAACTTCGGCGCGAACATGCTGGCGCTGGTGGACGGGGTGCCGCGCACCCTGTCGATCGACGCGTTCATCCGCCACTGGGTGCAGCACCAGGTCGAGGTCGTCGTCCGGCGCACGCGCTTCCGTCTGCGCAAGGCGGAGGAGCGGGCCCACATCCTGCGCGGCCTGCTCAAGGCGCTGGACGCGATCGACGAGGTCATCGCCCTCATCCGGCGCAGCAACACCGTCGAGATCGCGCGCGAGGGCCTGATGGGCCTCCTGGAGATCGACGAGATCCAGGCCAACGCGATCCTCGAGATGCAGCTGCGCCGCCTGGCGGCCCTGGAGCGGCAGAAGATCGTCGCCGAGCACGACGAGCTCCAGGCGAAGATCAACGAGTACAACGCGATCCTGGCCTCGCCGGAGAAGCAGCGCTCGATCGTGAGCGAGGAGCTCGCGGCGATCGTCGAGAAGTACGGCGACGACCGGCGTTCCAAGCTGGTGCCCTTCGACGGGGACATGTCCATCGAGGACCTGATCGCCGAAGAGGACATCGTCGTCACCATCACGCACGGCGGCTACGTCAAGCGCACCAAGACCGAGGACTACCGCTCGCAGAAGCGCGGCGGCAAGGGCGTGCGCGGCACGAAGCTGAAGCAGGACGACCTGGTCGACCACTTCTTCGTCTCCACCACGCACCACTGGCTGCTGTTCTTCACGAACAAGGGCCGCGTCTACCGGTCCAAGGCGTACGAGCTCCCGGACGCCGGCCGTGACGCCCGCGGGCAGCACGTGGCGAACCTGATGGCCTTCCAGCCGGACGAGAAGATCGCCCAGGTGCTCGCGATCCGCGACTACGAGGCTGCGCCCTACCTGATCCTGGCCACCAAGGGCGGCCTGGTGAAGAAGACGGCGCTCAAGGACTACGACTCCCCCCGCTCGGGCGGCGTCATCGCCATCAACCTCCGGGAGACCGGTGCCGACGGCACCGACGGCACCGCCGACGAGCTGATCGGCGCGGAGCTGGTGTCCGCCGAGGACGACCTGCTGCTCATCAGCAAGAAGGCGCAGTCGATCCGCTTCACCGCGACCGACGAGGCGCTGCGTCCGATGGGCCGCGCCACCTCGGGCGTGAAGGGCATGAGCTTCCGCGAGGGTGACGAACTGCTCTCCATGAGCGTTGTCCGGCCGGGTACGTTCGTCTTCACCGCCACCGACGGCGGCTACGCGAAGCGGACGGCGGTGGACGAGTACCGGGTCCAGGGCCGTGGCGGTCTGGGCATCAAGGCGGCGAAGATCGTCGAGGACCGCGGTTCGCTGGTCGGCGCGCTGGTGGTCGACGAGACGGATGAGATCCTCGCCATCACGCTCGGCGGTGGTGTGATCCGTACGCGCGTCAACGAAGTCAGGGAGACCGGCCGTGACACCATGGGCGTCCAGCTGATCAATCTGGGCAAGCGCGATGCCGTGGTGGGCATCGCCCGCAACGCCGAGGCCGGTCAGGAAGCTGACGAGGTCGACGGGATCGAGTCGGAGACCGAGTCGGAGATCGACGCCGCGGCGGCCGACGCACCGGCCGCCGGGGAGGCCGAGGGCACGGAGCCCTCGGCCGGGGAGCACGAGGAGTAAGTCGTGAGTGGAGCCACGGGCGCCGGACCGGCCAAGACTGGAGCGAACGGTGCCCGTGGCCCCGCCGCGGACTCCCAGGGGGGAACCGTGACGGACACCCGAGAACCGGAACCCAAGCCGAAGGCGCAGGACAAGGCCAAGGACCAAGCCAAGGACCAAGCCAAGGACCAAGCCAAGGACAAGGCTCAGGACCAGGCGAAGCAGCAGCAGCCCCAGAAGGCCCCGCAGGCGTACGCGGCGCCCTCGGGCCCCGGTGCGCAGCGCGGGGCCGCCCAGGCGGTCCGTACGGTCCCCAGGACCCGCAAGGCGCGGCTGCGGGTGGCGAAGGCCGACCCGTGGTCGGTGATGAAGGTCAGCTTCCTGCTCTCCATCGCCCTGGGCCTGTGCACCGTCGTCGCGGCGGCGGTGCTGTGGATGGTCATGGACGCGATGGGCATCTTCTCGACCGTCGGCGGCACCATCAGCGAGGCGACCGGCTCGAACGAGGGCAACGGGTTCGACCTCCAGTCGTTCCTGTCGCTGCCGCGCGTGCTGATCTTCACGTCGGTGATCGCGGTGATCGACGTGGTGCTGATGACGGCGCTCGCGACGCTGGGTTCCTTCATCTACAACCTGTCGGCGGGCTTCGTGGGCGGCGTGGAGCTCACGCTGGCCGAGGACGAATGACCCGCTGACTGACCTGCGGCGAAGGCCGCGGGGAGCGGATTTTGGCTCGACCGCGTCTGTGCGCTAATCTTCAGGAGTCAGCGCGCAGCGCGGATGGGGCTATAGCTCAGTTGGTTAGAGCGCATCCCTGATAAGGATGAGGCCACAGGTTCAAATCCTGTTAGCCCCACAGTGTCGAAGACCCCCAGGCCAAGGCCTGGGGGTCTTCGTCGTTGGGTCGTTCGGGGGAGTCCCAGGTAACCGATCGGTATCGGTCGGTGTGTATTGTTGGCCGCCAGAAGTCCCCAACGTCTACGAAAGACGAGGTCGCGCCGTGAAGAAGCTGCTCCTGGTCGCACTGGCCGCCATCGGCGGGCTCCTCGTGTACCGCCAGATCCAGGCGGACCGCGCCGAGCAGGACCTGTGGACGGAGGCAACTGACTCCGTGCCTTCTGGTTCCGGTGTGTGAGCCCCACGATTGATTCCATGAAGCCCCGGCCGCCGCTGCTGCCGGGGCTTCATGCTGTTCCGGGGGCGTCCTGCGGATCCGCCCCCCGGGAGAAGTTCGATTACGCAAAGATTTGACTTGCTGTAGCAAATTCGGGGTGGGTGTGATGGTTCGGGTACGGCGGACGCGGCGGGCGCCGCTGGCCGGGGCGGCGGCCCTGGGGCTGGCGGCCTGGCTGGTGTGGCTGCCGGGGACGGCGTACGCGGTGCCGGCTGCCGGACCGTCAGGCGGGCCTTCCTCCGGGCCTTCCGGGTCCGGGCGGGCATGGCCGGAGTACCGGTCCGCCGCGGGCGCCAAGCCGGTCCGGGGCACGCCCTCGACGGCGGACGCCCCGCTCCTGGACGGCGGCACGTTCTACGAGGACACCCTCGCCCCGGGCGAGCGCTTCTACCGGCTCGGCCTGGACGACGCCTCCACCGTGTACGTCTCCGCCGTGCTGCGCCCGCCCGTCGGCGCGAAGGCCGGCTACGGCGACGACCTCGAGGTCGAGATCATGACCAGCGCCGGCCGGGCCTGCCCGCCCGGCCCCGGCCGGGCCTCCTTCGGCTACGACGCGGTCCCGCTCGGCGCGGTCGGCCAGCGGCGCCTCGCGGAGGACGCCGAGTGCCAGGGCGCGGGCACGTACTACGCGAAGGTCACCCGGAGCGCGGGCAAGGACTCCGACCGGGCGGGATGGCCGGTGGAGCTCCTCGTCATGCGCGAGCCGGCCCCGGCCGCCGGCACCGCCCCCACCGCCGCGCCCAGCGTCCGGCCCTCGGCCTCCCCTGCCCTGCCGGGCGCGGACCCGGTGCCCCGTACCGGAGGCACCGGCTTCAACGACGCGCGCGCCCTGGACTCCGGGGTCTGGCGCGACGACCTGCGCCCGGGGCAGACCCGGTTCTACCGGGTGCCGCTGGACTGGGGGCAGCAGCTGGGGGTCGGCGCCGAGATCGCCAAGGCGCGGATGACCAAGGACTACGGCTCCGCCTCCAACGGGCTCACCGTCTCGCTGTACAGCCCGTACCGGGGGCTCGTGGAGTCCGGTGACACCTCGTACGACGGCAGGCAGGCGGCCGTGACGCTGCCGAAGACGGCGCCGGTGGCGTACGCCAACCGCTTCTCCGACGTGGCCGCGGTACGGCCCGTGGGGCTCGCCGGGTGGTACTACGTCGCCGTCACCCTGGGCGGGAAGGTCGCGGAGTTCACCGAGGACGCGACCCCGGTGCCGCTCACGCTGCGGCTGGCCGTGACCGGCGGCCCGGCCGAGGCGCCGGCGTACAGGGAGAGCCTGACGGCCGCCGGGTTCGGGGTCGGCCGGGCCGAACGGGCCGCCGCGAAGGAGGGGCTCACCGCCCCCGAGGCGGCCGCCGCGCGGGACACCGCCTCGGCGATGCGGGCCGTGGCCGGGGCCGGTTTCGGCACGGGGACGGTGCTGCTGCTCGTGCTCGGGGGCTGGATCCTGCTGGCCCGGCGCGGCGGAGGCCGCGCCGCCTAAAGCTGCGTCAGCGCCCAGACGCCGACCGCGAAGCACAGCAGGGCCGCCGTGAGGAGACCGGCGGTGACCTTCGCCGGGGGCGGGGCGATCCCGCCGGAGCGGGCCGGGGAGGACGCGGGCGGAGCGGCGGCCGGGGTCGCGGTCGCGGACGGCGGGGGCGCGGTGGCCGGGGTCGCGGCGGGTGGCGCCAGGTGGAAACCGCTCGTACCCTCGGCTCCCTCCGCCCCGTACGCGGCCGGCGGTGGTCCGAAACCCGCCGGGGCCGCGGGAGCGGCCGTTTCGGGCCCCTGGGGGCCGAAACCGGCCGGAAGCGGCCCGAGTTGGTCGAACACCTCCACCGGGTCCTCCTCGGCGGCGGGCTCGGACAGCAGCTGGGCGGCCTCGGCAAGGGCCTTGCGCGCCCCCGTGGCGGTCCGGAAGCGGCTGCCGGGGTCGGGGTGCAGGAGGTTCGAGATCACGCCCCACAGCGGCGCGGGGACGCCTTCGGGGGCGTCGGGGGTGCCGTGCGCCCACCAATGCTCCACCAGCGCCTGCGAGTCGGGCTTGCGGCCCCGCAGCAGGTACAGGGCGACCAGGCCGACGGCGAAGAGGTCGGCGGGGAAATCGGGCTCGGCGCCCCGCAGTTGCTCCGGCGCGAAATAGCCGGGCGTGCCGACGACGTAGTCCGTCTCCGTGAGGCGGGGCTCGCCCTTGCGCATGGCGATGCCGAAGTCGGACAGCCGCAGGTGCGGCCGTCCGGTTCCGGTGGCCTCCATCAGGATGTTGGCCGGTTTGATGTCGCGGTGGACGACGCCCTCCGCGTGCACCGCCGCCAGCCCCGACAGGAGCTGGTCGAGCAGTACGCACACGAATCGCGGCGGCAGCGGCCCGTAGTCCCCGATCACGTGGGCGAGGGAGCCGCCCGCGACGAGGTCCATGGTGAACAGGACCTTGTCGTCGTCCGCCGCCCAGCTGGCCGGGGCGAGGACGTGGGGGTGGTCGATGCGCAGGGCCTGCTCGCGCACGAACCGCAGGAGCATGTGCGCGTCGCCCTGGAGGAGGACCTTGGCGGCGACGTACCGGCGGCGGCGCCGGTCCCAGGCGCGCCAGACGGCGCCCGCGCCGCCGCGCCCGATCGGATCGACCAGCTCGTACCGGCCGGCGAAGACCTCACCCATCGCTGCGCCCGTCCCCCGTCAATCCGCGTGTGTCAGTTCTGGTGGGCCTCGTAGTGGGACACCGCCTCGGAGGTGCGGCCCGCCCCGTAGACCCGGAGGAACTCTGCCAGTTCGGGGTGGGTGGGGGCGAGCGCGTCCGCCGCCTCGATGATGTCGCCGGCCGCAGCGACCGAGCGCAGCAGCGACTGGATCTCGCGGACGACCCGCTTGACGGTGGGGGCCCCCGAACCCGTGCTGGTCTGCCCGCTGTTGCTGAGGACGGAGCCGCCCTGCGTGTGCTTGATCTCGTCCATCCGGTCGGTGGCCTCGGCGGCGCTGACGCTGCCGTCGGCCACCTGGCCCGCGAGGTCCTGGAGGGCCTGGACCCGCTGGACCACGGCCGGGTTGCCGATCTTGGCGCGCTGCCCGCTCATCAGCTGGGACAGCATCGGCGCCGAAAGCCCGAGCACGGCAGCGAGGCGGGCCTGGTTGAGACCGAGGTCATCTATGAGCCGCCGGAACAGCGCGCCGAGCGGCTCCCCGTACCAACTGCGCTGGAGTTCCCGGGCTCTGGCCGTGGCCTCCTGCTGTACTGCGTCCACTCTTCCTACTCCCCTTCGCTGGTGCGAACCTCGCGAGCATCTTACGGAGCGTGGTCGCGGGGCGGGAGTCCCCATCATTTTGCGGGATGCGGGGGTGCACCGGGTACTCTGTCCTGCGGAACGGACACTCTCTTCCCGGGGAGGTCCGCGTCCGGTTGCTCGGGGCCTTAGCTCAGTTGGTAGAGCGCTGCCTTTGCAAGGCAGATGTCAGGAGTTCGAATCTCCTAGGCTCCACTTCAAGAAGACCCCCTGACCAGCGTGAATGCCGGTCAGGGGGTCTTTTGCGTACGCGCGGTCCGGCTCCGGGCGCGATGTCAGCGCGTGCGCGCGGGGCGCGGGAGGGTGGCCGCGAGGGCGGTGGCGGCCAGCAGGAGGGCGGCGCCGACGGCGAAGGCCAGGTGGTAGCCGGAGGTGAGGGCCTCGGGCCGGGCACGGCCGGCGGCCGTCAGGGCCTCGGTGCGCGAGGCGGCGAGGGTGGAGAGGACGGCCACGCCGAGGGCCATGCCGATCTGCTGGGTGGTGTTGAACAGGCCCGAGGCCAGCCCGGCGTCGCGCTCGTCGGCCCCCGACATCCCCAGGCCGGTGAGCGCGGGCAGGGCCAGTCCGAAGCCCGAGGCCAGCAGCATCACGGGCAGCAGGTCGGTGACGTAGTCGGCGCGCACGGGGAGGCGGGTCAGCAGGGCGAGACCGGCGACCAGCAGGGCGAGGCCGGTGAGCAGGACGCCCCGCTCGCCGAAGCGGGCGATCAGCTTCGCCGCCCCGCCGAGGGAGATGCCGCCGATGGCCAGCGCGGCGGGCAGCATCGCGAGGCCGGTCGCCGCCGCGCCGTAGCCCTGGACCTGCTGGAGGTAGAGGGCGACGAGGACCTGGAAGGAGAACAGCGCGGCCACCATCAGCATCTGGACCAGGTTCGCGGCGGCCACGGTGCGCGAGCGGAGGATCCGCAGCGGCATCAGCGGGGTGCGGGCCTTGGTCTGGCGCAGCAGGAAGGCGGCGATCAGGACCAGGGAGAGCGCCCCGAGGCCGAGGGTGTGCGCGGAGGCCCAGCCGTGCTCCTCGACGCGTACGACGGCGTAGATGCCCGTCATGAGGCCGGCGGTGACGAGTACCGCACCCGGTACGTCGGCACCCGCGCGCAGTCCCAGACCCCGGTCGGCGGGGAGCGCGGGCAGGGCGGCCAGCAGGGCGGCGAGCCCGATGGGCAGGTTGATGAAGAAGATCCAGTGCCAGTCGAGGGCATCGGTGAGGACGCCGCCCAGCACCTGTCCGAGGGAGGCTCCGGCGGCTCCGGTGAAGGAGAAGACGGCGATGGCCCTGGCGCGTTCGCGGGGCTGGTCGAAGAGGGTGACCAGGATCCCGAGGCCGACGGCGGAGGCCATGGCGCTGCCCACGCCCTGGAGGAAGCGGGCCGCTATGAGCAGGGCGGGGGAGCCGGCGAATCCGGCGAGCAGCGAGGCGGCCGTGAAGACGGCGGTGCCCGCGAGGAACATCCGCTTGCGGCCGATGAGGTCGCCGAGCCGGCCGGCGAGCAGGAGCAGGCTGCCGAAGGCGATCAGGTAGGCGTTGACGACCCAGCTGAGGCCCGCGGGGGTGAAGCCGAGGTCGTCCTGGATGGCCGGCATGGCCACGGTGACGATGCTGCCGTCGAGGACGGTCATCAGCATGCCGGTGGAGAGCACGGCGAGGGCGGTCCGGCGCGAGCGCGGCCGGCGCGGCCGGCCGTCCCGGGCGGTCGGGGCGGGGGTTTGCGTAACGGCGGTGGTCATGGGTCTCTCCGGTCGTCGGCGGGCCTCGGTGAGCCATCGGCGGGCAACTGGTGTGACCGTAGCAGATAGTTTTGTTGTAGACTATTTTCTTCGGATCGAGTTGTTAGGCTGGTCCCATGACCGCGATGGGATCCACCCGGACCGAGCCCGACCTGTCCTTCCTCCTGGACCGCACCAGCCATGTCCTGCGCACCCGCATGGCCGCCGCCCTCGGCGGGATCGGACTGACCGCCCGGATGCACTGCGTCCTGGTGCACGCGCAGGAGGAGGAGCGCACGCAGGCCCAGCTCGCCGAGATCGGCGACATGGACAAGACGACGATGGTCGTGACGGTCGACGCCCTGGAGAAGGCCGGACTGGCCGAGCGCCGGCCCTCCACCAAGGACCGGCGGGCCCGCGTCATCGCGGTCACCGAGAAGGGGGCCGCCCTCTCCGTGGAGAGCCGGCGGATCGTCGACCAGGTCCACGCCGACGCCCTCGCCGACCTCACGGACGAGGACCGCGCGTGCCTGCTGCGGGTCCTCGGCCGCCTCGCGCAGGGGCCGCTGGGCGTGCCCGCCGAGAGCCCCCGCCCGGCCCGCCGGGCCCGGCAGCGGTAGCCGCCGGGGCGGGGTCCCCCGTACGGACCGGTCGCGGGGCCGAACGGCCGAGGGTGACCGACAGTGGGGTGAGGCCATGAGGCCAGGGGGCAACAGCACGCCGGAGGCGCACGCAATGGGACTCTTCGATTTCCTGAAGTCGGACAAGAAGAAGGAACAAGAGGCCGCCGAGAAGGCGGAACGGCAGACGGAGCGGCAGGGGCCGAAGACCGGCTCCGACGCGGGCTCCAAGTACGCGGACTCCTACGCGGACGCCGCGTCCGCCACCAGGGCGGCCGCCGAGCGGATGGCCGCCGCCGCTCCGCCCAAGACGCCGCCCGCGGCGTCCAAGCCGACGGCGCCCGCCACGCCGAGCCCCGCCTCGGCCGCGCACAAGGCCGTGCCGGTTCCCCCGAAGTCGGTGACGCCGGCGCCGGTGCCGCCGAAGTCCGTGCCCGCCAAGCCCGCTCCGGCCGCCAAGAAGCGCACGTACACCGTCAAGCCGGGCGACTCCCTCTCCGCGATCGCCCGCCACGAGCTCGGCAACGAGGCCCGCTGGCGCGAGCTGTACACCATGAACCGCGGCGTGGTCGGCTCGAACCCGGACCTCATCCGCCCCGGGATGGTGCTGACCCTGCCCGGTTAGGCCGTGGCGTCACAGCGGCCGCCACGAAACGAAGGGGCCCGGATCCGTCGAACGGATCCGGGCCCCTGGCGCGCGGGGGTGGACGTCAGGCGTTCTTGCCGCCGTCCGCCTCGTGCTCCTTCTCCGCCAGCTCCTTCTCCGCCAGCTCCTCGTCGAGGCCGACCGGCGCCGCGTCCTGCGCCGACAGCTCGGTGGCCGCCGGGGGCTCCACCAGCCAGTCCGGGTTCGACTGCTGGTCCCACCACTTCCACGCCGCGTAGGCGCCGCCCGCCAGCAGCCCGACCAGCGCGGCGCCCTTGACCCACCGGCCGCACCGCGCCCGGCGCTCGTGCCGCCGCACCAGGCGCCGCACCTCCTTAGCCGACACCTGCCCGCGCAGCGCCGCCAGCGCCGCCGTCGAGCGGGACGCGGCCTCCTCGGCCACCGGCCGGCTCGCCGCGATGGCGCTCTCGAGCCGGGGACCCGTGTAGTCGGCCGCCTGGCGCGCGGCGCGACGCGTGTGGTGGACGGCCTTCACCGCGGCCCGGTCCACGTTCGGGGGTACGTGCGTGCGCGCCGCCCGCATCCTCGGATGGAGGTGGCTGTCGTACGCCGCGCGCGCGTGCGTCGAGGCCTGGCCGGCCGCGTGCGAGACCTTCGGCGCCAGCCGCTCGTTCGCTTCGTGGGCGTAGTGCGCGGCCGCGTCCATGGCGGTTCCCGCGTACGGCGCCACCACTTCCGCTGCGTGCTTCACGGCGTCCCTGGCGTTCTCGGCGGCCAGGCGCACGCTGTCCTTGCGGGTCACGGGATCCTCCTCCTCGGTGGCGGACACAGTTCACCTTTCCACCCTTTGTCGGATCATGCCTGTCACCGCGCTGCCGACGCGTGCGTGACAGGGCATACGGGTGGAGGATTTCCCTCGCGTTCTGCCCTCCGTGGGAGGATCGGGGCCGACAGTGATGACTAGGGAAGGCAGACCCGTGGCCGAGAAGCTCTACGCCACCCTGAAGACCAACCACGGCGACATCGAGATCGAGCTGCTGGAGAACTTCGCTCCCAAGACGGTCCGGAACTTCGTGGAGCTCGCCACGGGCGCGCGTGAGTGGACCCGTCCCACCGACGGTCAGAAGACCACCGCCCCGCTCTACGACGGCACCGTCTTCCACCGCGTCATCAGCGGCTTCATGATCCAGGGCGGTGACCCGCTCGGCAACGGCACGGGCGGTCCCGGCTACCAGTTCGCCGACGAGTTCCACCCCGACCTGGCCTTCACCAAGCCCTACCTGCTGGCCATGGCCAACGCCGGCCCGGGCACGAACGGCTCGCAGTTCTTCATCACGGTCGCCCCCACGGCCTGGCTGACCCGCAAGCACACCATCTTCGGCGAGGTCACCGACGCGGCCAGCCGCAAGGTCGTGGACGCGATCGCCTCCGGCGCCACCAACCCGCGCACCGAGCGGCCGCTCGACGACGTGATCATCCAGTCGGTCTCCGTCGAGCGCCGCTGACCGCGGGGCGGCGGGGCGGGAACCTTTGGGCCCCGCCCGTCCGTACTCGATGTGTACCGGACCGGCGGGGCGCAGGCCGCCCCGCCCGCCGCCGACCGAGGGGACCGATGGACACCGACCGTCTGCCGGGCTGCTACCGCCACCCGGACCGCGACACGGGCATCAGCTGCGCCCGCTGCGAGCGGCCCATCTGCCCGGAGTGCATGATCAGCGCCTCGGTGGGCTTCCAGTGCCCCGAGTGCGTCAGGGGCGGCTCCGGCACCGGGCACTCCCCCGCGGCCAACGCCCCGCGCACGGTCGCTGGCGGGCTGGTGACCGCCGATCCCCAGCTCGTCACCAAGATCCTCATCGGGATCAACGCGGCGGTGTTCCTCGCCGTCCTGGCGGTGCCGGGGCTGGCCGTGCGGCTGGAGCTGCTCGGCCGTTACGTCGAGTACTTCGGGGCGCCCGTCGAGGGGATCTCCACAGGGCAGTACCACCGGCTGCTGACCTCGGTGTTCCTGCACGTCGAGTGGTGGCACATCTTCGGCAACATGCTCGCCCTGTGGGTGATCGGCGGGCCGCTGGAGGCGGCCCTGGGCCGCGCCCGCTACCTCGCGCTCTACCTGCTGTCGGGGCTGGGCGGCAGCGCCCTCGTCTATCTGCTGACCGCGCCGAACACCCCCACCCTCGGGGCCTCCGGCGCCGTCTGCGGCCTGCTCGGCGCCACCGTGGTGCTCGCCCGCCGGCTCCGCTACGAGCTGCGGCCGGTGCTGGTGACGCTCGGGCTCATGCTGTTCGTGACCTTCGCGCCCATCGGCCTGTCCGTGTCGTGGCAGGCGCACATCGGCGGCCTGGTGACCGGCGCACTGGTCGCCCTGGGGCTGCTCGTGCCCGTCACGGGGCGCGGGCGGGCACTCGTCCAGACGGTGACCTGTGCGGCGGTGTTCCTGCTGGCGGTGGCGCTGGTGTTCGTCCGGACGGCCGCACTCACCTGATCACACCGGCGTCAACTCTCCACAGAGTTATCCACAGATCTTCTGTCTTTTCCTCAGGTGTGGATGACGCTGTGGATAACTCATGGGGAGAGCTTGCGCCGAACGGCTGCGCCGGTATCGTGCGTGGCGCTACTTCCACTGGGTGGAGACACCGAAACCGGCCGCGATGAAACCGAAGCCGACCACGATGTTCCAGTTGCCCAGCGCCTCCACCGGCAGCTGGGTGTCGGTCACGTAGAAGACCACGATCCACGCGAGACCGATGAGGAAGAAGGCCAGCATGACCGGGGCGACCCAGCTGCGGTTGGTCAGCCTGATCGCCTGCGCCTGCTTCGCCGGCGGCGGCGTGTAGTCGTCCTTCTTGCGGATACGTGACTTCGGCACGAGGGGCTCTCCTGTCGATGCGCTGGGGGACCTTGCCTGCCCCGGGCGTCCGTTAGCGTAGTGGACCTCTGGCGTTGAAGGAGAAGGGTACGTTGCGCGATTCCGACGACTCCTCCACGGGTGCCCCCCGCCGCCGGGCCAGGCCCGCCCGGCTGCTGACGGCCGCCGTCTTCGCCCTCGCCGGGCTCATCTTCGTCACCAGCTTCAACACTTCCAAGGGTACGAACATCCGCACGGATGCCTCCCTCCTGAAGCTGTCCGACCTCATCCACGAGCGCAGCGCCAAGAACGCCGAGCTGGAGAAGAGCGCCGCCGGAGCCCGCGCCCAGGTGGACGCCCTCGCCGAGCGCGACAACGGCAGCACCCAGGCCGAGGAGGCCAGGCTCGCCGCCCTGCGCGCCGCCTCGGGCACCGAGGAGCTCACCGGCAAGGGCCTGACCGTCACCCTCAACGACGCGCCGCCCAACGCCACCGCGCGCGTCCCCGGGGTCCCCGAACCGCAGCCCAACGACCTGGTGATCCACCAGCAGGACCTCCAGGCCGTGGTGAACGCCCTGTGGCTGGGCGGCGCCGGCGGCATCGAGGTGATGGGCCAGCGGCTGATCGCCACCAGCGCGGTCCGCTGCGTCGGCAACACCCTGATCCTCCAGGGCCGCGTGTACTCGCCCCCCTACAAGATCTCCGCCGTCGGCGACCCGGGCGCGCTGCGCAAGGCCCTCGCCGCCTCCCCCGCCATCCAGAACTACCAGCTGTACGTCAACGCGTACGGGCTCGGCTGGAAGGTGGACGAGGAGAAGAGGCTGACACTGCCCGGCTACTCGGGCACAGTGGACCTCCACTATGCGAAGCCGCTGGAGTCCGCCGCGTCCTGACGTCGTACTGCGCCTGGTGGTACGGACGTTCAGCGAGGTGTGCCTGACGGCCGGGACGCTGATCGTGCTGTTCGTGGCGTACGTCCTGCTGTGGACCGGCGTCAAGGCCGACCGCGCCGCGGCGGCCGAGCGGGACCGGCTGCACGACCGCTGGGCGGCGTCCGCCCCGGCCGCCGCCCCCGCCCCGGCTCCGGCGGCGGCCCCGGCACGGCAGGAGCCGGCGCCCTACCCGCCCGGGCGCGCCTTCGCCGAGCTGTACGTCCCCCGCTTCGGCAAGGACTGGAGCAGGCCCGTCCTGGAGGGCACGGACCCCGAACCGCTGAAGAAGGGCCTGGGCCACTACACCGGCTCGGCCCGCCCCGGCGGCGACGGCAACTTCGCGGTGGCCGGGCACCGGCGCACCTACGGCGACCCCTTCAAGGACGTCCCCGAGCTGCGCCCCGGGGACACCGTGACCGTCCGGGACGCCACCGGCTGGTACACGTACACCGTCCGGGCCGCACCGCTGCGCGTCCTGCCCACCGAGACCGGGGTGGTCGCCCCGGTGCCGCGCCGCTCCCCCTTCGCCACCCCCGGCAAGTACCTCACCCTGACCACCTGCGAACCCGAGTGGGGCCACAGCCACCGGCTCGTCGTCTGGGCGGAGCTCACCGGTACCCGGCCCGCCGCCCCCGCCGGAAAGGGGTGATTGTCCCGCTGACCCCCGCCGCGGGGCCCCGGGCCCTTAGGCTGTTGCGGTACCGCCCCCGCGGTACGAGGAACCAACGTGGACGACGAAGGAAACAGACGGAATGTACGGCTGGATCTGGCGGCATCTGCCGGGCAACGCGTGGGTGCGCGCGCTGATCTCTCTCGTACTGGTCCTGGCGGTGGTGTTCGTGCTGTTCCAGTACGTGTTCCCGTGGGCCGAGCCGCTCCTTCCGTTCAACGACGTGACGGTGGACGAGGGATCGGGAGCCACTCCGTGAGCGCGCGCATTCTGGTTGTCGACAACTACGACAGCTTTGTCTTCAATCTGGTCCAGTACCTCTACCAGCTCGGCGCCGAATGCGAGGTGCTGCGCAACGACGAGGTGGAGCTCGCGCACGCCCAGGACGGCTTCGACGGCGTCCTCCTCTCGCCCGGGCCGGGTACGCCGGAAGAGGCGGGCGTCTGCGTGGACATGGTCCGGCACTGCGCCGACACGGGCGTCCCCGTCTTCGGCGTCTGCCTCGGCATGCAGTCCATGGCGGTCGCCTACGGGGGCGTGGTGGACCGCGCGCCCGAGCTGCTCCACGGCAAGACCTCGCCCGTGGTCCACGAGGGACTCGGCGTCTTCGCCGGGCTGCCGTCGCCCTTCACCGCGACCCGCTACCACTCCCTCGCGGCCGAGCCGGGGACCCTGCCCGACGTGCTGGAGGTGACGGCGCGCACCGAGGACGGGATCATCATGGGCCTGCGGCACCGGGAGCACGACGTGGAGGGCGTCCAGTTCCACCCCGAGTCGGTGCTGACCGAGTGGGGGCACCGGATGCTCGCGAACTGGCTGGTGCGCTGCGGTGACGCCGGCGCCGTCGAGCGGTCGGTGGGACTGGCCCCGGTGGTGGGCAAGGCCGTCGCGTGACGGCCGTCGCGCCGTCCGTGCCCAACGAGGGCCGGGCCGCGCGGCGCAAGGCAGCGCAGGAGGCCGCGAAGCGCTCGCACGCACGCGCCCGCAGGCGCGGCGGGGGCGGCCGGGGCCGCAGGCGCGCCCGCCCGCGCTCCGGCGGGCCGGTGGTGGTGCTCAGCAGGGCCGCCGGCGAGCTGTTCATCACCGCCGGGGTGGTGATGCTGCTCTTCGTCACCTACCAGCTCTGGTACACGAACGTCCTGGCGGAGCGGGCGGCGGACGGCGCCGCCGGCTCGCTCGAGCAGACCTGGGAGCGCCCGCCCGGGACGGGCGCGCCGCCCCCGGTGACGGCCTTCGAGCCCGGCCAGGGCTTCGCGATCATGCACATCCCGAAGCTGGACCTCAAGGTGCCGGTGGCCGAGGGGATCAGCAAGGCGAAGGTCCTCGACAAGGGGATGGTCGGCCACTACGGCGAGGGTGCGCTGAAGACGGCGATGCCCTCCGACCGGCAGGGCAACTTCGCGGTGGCGGGACACCGCAACACCCACGGGGAGCCGTTCCGCTACATCAACCAGCTGGTTCCGGGGGACGCGATCGTCGTGGAGACCCGGGACGCCTACTACACGTACCAGGTGACCTCCGCGCTGCCGCAGACCTCCCCGGCCAACGTGGCGGTGATCAAGCCGGTGCCGGAGGGCTCCGGATTCACCGAACCCGGCCGGTACATCACGCTGACGACCTGCACCCCGGAGTTCACCAGCACCTACCGGATGATCGTATGGGGCAGGATGGCCGATGAACGCCCCCGAAACCAGGGCGCCCCGCCCGCGCTGACCAGCCCGTAAGGACGAACCCGCAGTGTCTCGTGCCCGTCGCCGCTCCGCAAAGCAGCCCGCCGACCGCAGTGTGGTCGCCGGGGCCCTGAGCCTGCTGGGAGAGCTCCTGATCACGGGAGGCCTGGTCCTGGGCCTGTTCGTGGCGTACTCGCTCTGGTGGACCAACGTCCTCGCCGACCGGCAGGCCTCCGCGCGCGGCGACGAGATCCGACAGCGCTGGCAGAGTCCCGCGCCCTCGGCGAGTGCCCCCGCGCGGCCGGGTGCCCTGGACACCGAGGACGGGGTCGGCTTCCTGCACGTACCGGCGATGAAGAACGGCGAGGTGCTGGTCAAGGAGGGCACGGCGCCGGACGTCCTGAACGACGGCGTGGCCGGGTACTACACGGAGCCGGTGAAGTCCGGACTGCCCTGGGACGCCGAGGGCAATTTCGCGCTGGCCGCGCACCGCGACGGGCACGGGGCGAAGTTCCACAACATCCACAAGGTGAAGAACGGCGACTCGATCGTCTTCGAGACCAAGGACACCTGGTACGTCTACAAGGTCTTCGCCGAGCTGGCCCAGACCTCGAAGTACAACACGGGCGTGATCAACCCGGTCCCGAAGGAGTCGGGCAAGACCTCCCCGGGCCGTTACATCACCCTGACGACCTGCACGCCGGTCTACACCTCGAAGTACCGGTACATCGTCTGGGGCGAATTCGTGCGGGCGGAGAAGGTCGACGAGAAGCGCACCAAGCCGGCCGAACTGCGCTGATCCACCAGGCTGTTTCACGTGAAACAGCCTGTCGCGGTGGCCGGCCGGTAACCGGTGTCCTAGCGGCGGTTGCCGCCGGTCAGGCCTCCGAAGAGGCCTCCGCCGTCCTGCTGGCCGCCGTCCTGCGACTTGGCGGTGCGGACGTTGATCACCGTGCCGCCCGGCACCTGGCTGCCGACGGGCGGGTTGGAGTCGATGACCACCGCGTTGTCGTCGGTCGAGCCCGCCAGGACCGCGCCGAAGACCAGGTTGCTCGCCTGGAGCGTCAGCTTGGCCTGGGCCACCGTCTGCCCCGTGAGCGGGGGCACCACCGTCGGCGCCGCCGAGGCTGCCTTGGAGATGCTGACGTTGACCGGGGTGTCCTTGGCGAGCTCGATGCCGGGCTGGTACTGCTGCGCGACGACCGTCTGGGGCGGGGCTCCCGGGGAGTCCACCTCAGTGGTGCTGCCGAGCTTCAGCTTGGCGTCCGAGAGCGCCTTGGCCGCGGCCGCCTTGTTCATGCCCTTGAGGTCGGGGACGACGCCCTTGGCGACTTCCTTGGCGACCTGGAGGGTGATCACCGAACCCTGCTCCGCCTGGCTGCCGCTCTTGGGGTTCTGCTCCACCACGGTGCCGGGGGAAGCGTTGTCGTTCTCGACGAGCTTCTTCTCGACCTGGAACTTCTTGCCCTTGAGCGTGGACTCGGCATCCTCGAACTTCAGGCGCAGGACGTCGGGGACCGCGACCTTGGGGGCGCCCGTGGACACCTTCACCTTGATCGTGGTGCCCTTGTCGACCTTGGTGTCGGGGGCCGGGCTCTGCGAGCAGACATGGCCCTTGGGCTGGTCCGCGCAGGGCTCCTCGCCCTCCTTCTCCACCGGGAGGCCCATGTTCCTGCCACTGCCCTGCGCCTGCTCGAAGGTCTGGCCGACGAGCTTGGGCACGGCCGGGCGGTTGTCGGCGGTCTCGCTGAAGAGGGTCCGGCCGATCAGGATGGCGCCGACCAGGACGAGCACGGCGGCCACGGCCAGCAGGATCGTCGAGGCGCGGCTCTTCTTCTGCTGACGGCGGCCGTGACCCTGGTCGTAGCCGCCGTGGCCCTGGTTGTCGTACCCGTAGCCGCCGTCGCCGCCCCCGGGGGGCATCGGCGGCATCATCGAGGTCTGGCCGGCGTCCGGGGAACGCAGGGCGGTGGTGGGCTGGTCGTAGCCCTGGTGCCCGTAGCCGCCCTGGTCCGGGTAGCCGTAGCCGGCGGCGCCCATGGCGGCGGTCGCGGCGACGGGCTGGCCCTCGAGGCAGGCCTCGATGTCGGCCCGCATCTCGTCCGCGGACTGGTAACGGTAGTCGGGGTCCTTGACCAGGGCCTTGAGGACGATGGCGTCCATCACCGGCGTGATCTCGGGGTCGAAGTTCGACGGCGGCTGGGGCTCCTCGCGTACGTGCTGGTACGCGACGGCCACCGGGGAGTCGCCGACGAACGGGGGCCGGACGCACAGCAGCTCGTAGAGCAGGCAGCCGGCGGAGTAGAGGTCGGAGCGCGCGTCGACCTGCTCGCCCTTGGCCTGCTCCGGGGAGAGGTACTGGGCGGTGCCGATGACCGCGGCCGTCTGCGTCATGGTCATGCCGGAGTCACCCATGGCCCGGGCGATGCCGAAGTCCATGACCTTGACCTGGCCCGTCCGCGTGAGCATCACGTTGGCGGGCTTGATGTCGCGGTGGACGATGCCGGCGCGGTGCGAGTACTCGAGGGCCTGGAGGATGCCGATGCACATCTCGAGGGTGCGCTCGGGGAGCAGCTTGCGGCCGGAGTGCAGCAGCTCGCGCAGGGTCGAGCCGTCGACGTACTCCATCACGATGTACGGGATGGAGATGTTGTCGACGTAGTCCTCGCCCGTGTCGTAGACGGCGACGATCGCGGGGTGGTTCAGCGACGCGGCCGACTGGGCCTCGCGGCGGAACCGGGCCTGGAAGGACGGGTCGCGGGCGAGGTCGGCACGCAGGGTCTTGACGGCTACGGTACGGCCGAGCCGGGTGTCGTGACCGAGGTAGACCTCGGCCATGCCACCGCGGCCGAGCACGTGGCTCAGCTCGTACCGGCCGCCGAGGCGACGCGGCTCTTCCATAACGTTGCAGCCCTCTCCGTCAGTCCCGACCGCACCGGCGTGTGGTCCGGCGGTGTGCTGTTCGCGGCAAGGCTACCGGCCGATCGTCGGTGATCGGTTCGTGACCACAGGCTGATATCGGACCGGTACCGAGCGCTCGGATCCTGTCTCGGCTTCTCATCCCTTGCTCTTCAGGACGGCTTCCATGACGGCCCTGGCGACCGGCGCGGCCAGGCCGCCGCCGCTGATGTCCTCACGGTCGGCGCTGCTGTCCTCGATCACGACGGCCACGGCCACCGGCGAGGTGCCGTCGGGGAGCTCGGCGTAGGAGATGAACCAGGCGTAGGGGCGCTTGGCGTTCTTCTCTCCGTGCTGGGCGGTACCGGTCTTCCCGCCCACCTTGACGTTCTTGATCTGCGCCTTGGTTCCGGTGCCGTTCTCCACGACGTTGACCATCATCTGCTGGACCTTCTGCGCGGTCGCGGCGCTGAGGGGCCGGCTCATCTCCGACGGCTCGTGCTTCTCGATCGTGTCGAGGTTGGGCGCGGTCAGCTCGTCCACCATGTACGGCTTCATCAGCTTGCCGTCGTTGGCGATCGCGGCGGTGACCATGGCCATCTGGAGCGGGGTGGCCGCGGTGTTGAACTGGCCGATGGAGCTCTGCGCGTTGCCGTCCCGGCCCATGGTCTTGTCGTAGACGCTGGCGAAGGCGCGGACCGGGGTGTCGATCTTGTCGTTGTTGAAGCCGAACTTCTGCGCCGTGTCGACCATCTTGTCGCGGCCGACCTTGTCGCCCAGGTTCGCGAAGACCGAGTTGCAGGAGACCTGGAGGGCGAAGTTCAGCGTCGCCTTCTCGCAGCCGCTCGCGTGGTTGACCATCGGGGTCCGCGTGCCGGGCAGGATGTACGGCTCGGGGGTGTCCGTGGGGGCGTTGATGTCGGTGACCACGCCGTGCTCCAGCGCGGCGGCGGCCGTGACCACCTTGAAGGTGGATCCCGGCGGGTACGTCTCGCGCAGGGCGCGGTTGACGAGCTTCTTGTCCTCGGAGTCCTTCAGCTCGACCCAGGCCTTCTCGTCGGCCTTGGAGTTCCCGGCGAAGCTGGACGGGTCGTACGAGGGGGTGCTGACCAGGGCCAGGATTGCGCCGGTGCGCGGGTCGATGGCGGCGACGGCCCCCTTCTTGCTGCCGAGCTGGTCGAAGGCGGCCTTCTGAGCGGCGGCGTTCAGGGTGGTGATGACGTTGCCGCCCTGCTTCTTCTCACCCGTGAACATGCCGATGGTGCGGTCGAAGAAGAGCCGGTCGTCGTTGCCGGTGAGGATGCCGTCGTCCAGCGACTCCAGCTGCGTGGAGCCGAAGGCCTGCGAGGCGTAGCCGGTGACGGGCGCCCACAGCGGGCCGTCGGTGTAGGTCCGCTTGAACTTGTAGTCGCTGCCGTCGGTGACGGCGGAACCGGTGATCGGCTGGCCCTGGACGATGATGTTGCCGCGTTCGGTGGCGTACTGGGCGATCTGGACCCGGCGGTTCTCCTTGCGCGTGCTGAGTTCCTCGGCCTGGACGTACTGCAGCCAGTTGGTCCGGATCAGCAGCGCGAGGACGAGCAGCCCGCAGAACAGCGAGATGCGGCGCAGGGGCTTGTTCATGACGGGCGGACCACCTGGGTCATCTCGGAGTCGGGGGACGGGGCGGGGGCCGGGGCAGGTCGGCGCGCGGTGTCACTGATCCGGATGAGGATGGCGATGAGCACCCAGTTCGCGAGGACGGAGGAACCGCCGGAGGCGAGGAAGGGCATGGTCATGCCGGTGAGGGGGATGAGGCCCATGACACCGCCCGCGACGACGAAGATCTGGAGGGCGAAGGCACCGGAGAGCCCGATGGCGAACAGCTTGCCGAAGGGGTCGCGGGCGGCGAGGGCGGTGCGCACGCCCCGCTCGATGATCAGGCCGTAGAGCAGGAGGAAGGCCATGACGCCGGTGAGGCCGAGTTCCTCGCCGACGGTCGAGAAGATGAAGTCGGAGTTGGCGGCGAAGCCGATCAGGTCCGAGTTGCCCTGGCCCCAGCCGGTGCCGAGCACCCCGCCGGAACCGAAGCTCATGATCGACTGGCCGACCTGCTCGCAGGCGCCGGACGTGCTGTAGCAGGCGAAGGGGTCCAGCCAGGCGGTGACGCGGGCCTTGACGTGGCTGGCCGTGGCGCCGACGACGGTGGCGCCGCCGACCGACATGAGCAGGCCGATGACGATCCAGCTGGTCCGCTCGGTGGCCACGTACAGCATGATCACGAACATGCCGAAGAAGAGCAGCGAGGTGCCGAGGTCGTTCTCGAAGACGAGGACGAGCAGGCTCATCGCCCAGATCATCAGGATCGGGCCGAGGTCGCGGCCGCGCGGCAGGTAGAGGCCCATGAAGCGGCGGCTGGCCAGGGCCAGGGCGTCGCGCTTGACCATCAGGTAGCCGGCGAAGAAGATCGCGATGACGATCTTGGCGAACTCACCGGGCTGGATCGAGAAACCGCCGACGCTGATCCAGATCTTGGCGCCGAAGACGTCCGCGCCGAGACCCGGGATGACCGGCAGGATCAGCAGGACCAGGGCCCCGGCCATCGAGATGTACGTGAACCGCTGGAGCACGCGGTGGTCCTTGAGGACCAGCAGCACGACGGAGAACAGGGCGATGGCGAGCCCCGTGTACATCATCTGGCGCGGCGCGGACTCCGAGAAGGTGCCGTAGCTGCGCTTGGCGAGGTTCTGCAGCCGCTCCGACTGGTCGAGGCGCCAGATCAGGACGACGCCGAGCCCGTTGAGCAGCGTCGCGATGGGCAGCAGCAGCGGGTCGGCGTACTTGGCGTAGCGGCGTACGACGAGGTGGGAGATCCCGGCGAGGACGGCGAAGCCGAGTCCGTAGAGCAGCATGCCCGGGGGCAGCTCGCCGTGGATCGACAGGCCCACGTTGGCGTAGGCGAAGATCGGGATGACCACGGCGAAGGCGAGCAGCAGGAGCTCGGTGTTCCGTCGGCTCGGCGCCTCGATGGCGCCGATGGTGGTCGTGTTGGTGACAACGCTCATGGTGTGGCAGGCCCCCTGTGCCCGCGTATGTCTACTGCTTTTCGCACTGACCGACGACAGCTTGCTCCGCGGGAGTCAGGCTGGGGCCGGGCGTCTGGTTGCCCTGGGCTTCGGAAGCGCGGCGGGCCTCGTCCTGCTTGCAGGCGGAGACCTGGGTTCCGAGCTCTTCGATCTTCTTGCGCGCGCCCTCGAGGCTGTCCTCGCTGATGGTGGCCTCGACCTGCTTGCGCTTGAAGGGCGGCAGGTACTTCAGTTCGATCTCGGGGTGGTCCGTCTCCACCTGCGAGAGGTGGATCCAGGCGAGATTCTGGCTGATGCCGCGGTACAGCGCGACGTGGTCACCCTTGACGCCGACGTAGTACTGCGTCTGCGTCCAGCGGTGCGCCGCGTACAGGCCGCCGCCGACGACACCGGCCACGAGCAGCAGGATCAGCGTGCGCGTGGTCCACTTGCGCCCTTTGCCGCGCCGCTTGCGCGGGTGGTCGTACGTGTCCTCGTACGAGCCGTCGGCGTCGTAGGCCTCGGCTTCGCCGAAGCTGCCCAGCGCGCCGCCCTGGCTCTGGTCGGGGTATCCGTAGCCGGGGGCTTCGCCGCTGCCGGGAGGGCCGAAGGCACCGGAGGGCGGCGGGGCCTGGCGGCCGAGGCCCGAGGCGCGGCCGGCCGGGGTCTGCATGGCGTTGCCGTCGAAGAGCTGGTGCTGGTTCTCGGCCACCGCGCCGACGACGACCGGGGTGTCGTTGAGCTGGGCGGCCATGGTGTCGCCGCTGTCGGTGTCGAGGACGTCCGCGACGATGCAGGTGATGTTGTCCGGACCGCCGCCGCGCAGGGCGAGCTGGATCAGGGACTGCACGGTCTCCTGCGGGCCGTGGTAGTCGGCGAGGGTCTCTTCCAGGGTCTGGTGGGAGACCACGCCGGACAGGCCGTCGGAGCAGATCAGGTAGCGGTCGCCGGCCCGGACCTCGCGGATGGAGAGGTCGGGCTCCACGACGTCGCCGCTGCCGAGCGCCCGCATCAGCAGGGAGCGCTGCGGGTGGGTGGTCGCCTCCTCCTCGGTGATCCGTCCCTCGTCGACCAGGCGCTGCACCCAGGTGTGGTCCTGGGTGATCTGGGTGAGGACGCCGTCGCGCAGCAGGTAGGCGCGGGAGTCGCCGACGTGGACCAGGCCGAGGCGCTGGCCGGTCCACAGCAGGGCGGTGAGCGTGGTGCCCATGCCCTCCAGCTGGGCGTCGTCCTCGACCATCACGCGCAGCTGGTCGTTGGCGCGCTGCACGGCGATGCCGAGGGCGGTGAGGATGTCGGAGCCCGGGACGTCGTCGTCGAGCTGGACGAGCGAGGAGATGACCTCGGAGCTGGCGACCTCGCCGGCTGCCTGGCCGCCCATGCCGTCGGCGACGGCGAGGAGCCGGGGACCGGCGTAGCCGGAGTCCTCGTTGCCCTCGCGGATCATCCCCTTGTGCGATCCGGCGGCGAACCGCAGGGACAGACTCATGCGCACCTGCCCTGTCGACGCCTCGGGGTACAACCGGTCTCGAGCCACACTGCCCACCCTCCGGTCGGGAGCGCGCTCGGGTCCGTGTCCCCGGTGGGACGGACCGCCGCGGCTCGCTCGCTCCGCTCGCTCATTCTCGTACTACTTCCGCAGCTCGATGACGGTCTTGCCGATGCGGATCGGGGCGCCCGGCGGAATGGGCGTCGGGGTGGTCAGCCGGGTCCGGTCGAGATACGTGCCGTTCGTGGACCCGAGATCCTCGACGATCCACTGGCCGTCACGGTCGGGGTAGATCCTGGCATGCCTGCTGGAGGCGTAGTCGTCGTCCAGCACGATCGTGGAGTCGTGGGCACGGCCCAGCGTGATCGTCTGGCCGGCGAGGGCCACCGTGGTGCCCGTGAGGGTGCCCTCGGACACGACGAGCTTGGTCGGCGCGCCCCTGCGCTGGCGCTGCTGGGGCGGCGCGGACTGCCGCCCCGTCTGCTGCGGTGCGCCCGCGGCGGCCCCGCCGCGGCGGGAGCCGCGCTGGGTGACGCGCGTACCGAAGAGGTCGCTGCGGATGACCTGAACGGCCACGATGACGAACAGCCACAGAACGGCCAGGAAACCCAACCGCATGACCGTCAGGGTCAGCTCTGACATTGCCCCCGCTTCACCCTTCGGCTTGCCGGTAAATGATGGTGGTACTGCCCACGACGATCCGCGAGCCGTCGCGGAGCGTAGCGCGGGTGGTGTGCTGCCCGTCCACCACGATGCCGTTGGTGGACCCGAGATCCTGGATCGTCGGGGGTGTTCCGGTCCGGATCTCACAGTGCCGGCGGGAAACGCCGGGGTCGTCGATCCGCACATCGGCCTCGGTGCTTCGGCCGAGTACGAGCGTGGGGCGCGAGATCTGGTGGCGGGTGCCGTTGATCTCGATCCAGCGGCGTACGGCGCCAGGGGCACCGGGAGCCGCGGGCGCGCCGCCGGTGCGGGCACCGGGGCCGCCCGGGGGCGGGCCCGGAGGCATGGGCGGGGCACCGGCCGGCGGGTAGCCGTACCCGCCCGGCCGGCCCTGGGCGGGCTGCGGGGAGTCCTGGGAGGTGCTGGAGGCGAGGGTACGGCTGCGGACCCGGTAGAGGCCGGTGTCCAGGTCGTCCGCCTTCTCCAGGTGCACCTTGATGGGGCCCATGAAGCTGTAGCGCTGCTGCTTGGCGTAGTCGCGGACGAGGCCCGCGAGTTCGTCGCCGAGCTGGCCGGAGTAGGGGCTCAGGCGCTCGTAGTCGCCGGCGCTGAGCTCCACGATGAAGTCATTGGGTACGACGGTCCGCTCGCGGTTCCAGATGGTGGCGTTGTTGTCGCACTCCCGCTGGAGGGCGCCGGCGATCTCCACCGGCTGGACCTCGGACTTGAACACCTTGGCGAAGGTGCCGTTCACCAGACCTTCGAGTCGCTGCTCGAAACGCTTCAGGACTCCCATGGGGCACCTCCTCCGTCGTTGTCGCCCTGTACTGCTTACTGATCGTATCCACGCGTGGCGGATTCGGGTGGTTCCCCTTCGGTCCTGCGCGCAGGAGTGTTGGTGCTCACAAGGGATCGTAGGGGTGCTCCGGGGACAGTGTCCCGCACCGGGAGCGGACAGCGGGAGTGGCCGTCCCGGTCGTCGTGCGGAGGGGCGGGGAAAGCGATTTCAATCCGCCCCGTCTGACGTGCTAATGTTTCGACGTCGCCAGGGGAACGGCCCGAAAGGGAAGAACCACTGGGGCGCCGCTCGGGCGAGTGGCGGAACGGCAGACGCGCTGGCTTCAGGTGCCAGTGTCCTTCGGGACGTGGGGGTTCAAATCCCCCCTCGCCCACATCGGGGAAGCCCCGATCCGGAATCCGGATCGGGGCTTCTCGCATGTCCGGCTCCATCGTCCGGCCTCCCCCGCGACTTTCGTCGTGCCGCGCGCGACGAAAGAAGGCGGCCAGCGGCGAGGGCCGCTGTCTAGGGTCGGGCGTGTGGATGCCAAGGCGAGGACACGTGCGGGCCGGGACTGGCTGAAGGGGCCGGAGCCCTGGACCCGGCGCACGCTGGCCGCGGACCTCACGATCGCCGCCGTGATGGCGCTGCTCGGCATCGGTGTCGACGAACTCAGCAACAGCTCGGGACTGAAGACGGTCCTCGGCGTCGTGACCGTGGTGTCGCTGACGCTGCTGCGGCGGCGGCTGCCGGCGGTCACGCTGGTGGTGGGCTCCGCCGCGAGCGGGCTGCTGCCCGGGGTGTTCCTCGTGACGGTGCTGCTGGGCTGGTCCGCGGGCCGGCGCATCATCGGCGTGGGCCGGGCGCTCGGCGCGTTCCTGCTGGCCTTCCTCGCCGCGGTCTGCCTGACCCTCGTGGACCAGGGGGTGCATACGCAGCCGTTGCTGGTGGTCGTCTTCTCCACCCTGCTGTTCCTCGCGGCGACGGTCATGCCGGGTCTGGCCAGCCGTTACTGGCACCAGCGCCGGACCCTGCTGAGCGCGCTCCAGGAGCGCAACGACCAGCTGCTGCGCGAGCGGACCATGGTCGCCGGGCAGGCCAGGCTGCGGGAGCGGCAGCGGATCGCCCAGGACATGCACGACAGCCTGGGCCACCAGCTGGCGCTGATCTCGGTGCACACCGGGGCGCTGGAGGTGGACCCCGCGCTCACCGACCGCCAGCGCGAGGCGGTGGGAGTGCTGCGGCAGGCCTCGGTGGCGGCCATGCACGAGCTGCGGGAGGTCGTGGGGATCCTGCGTGACGGCGTGGAGGCGCCGGCGCCGGTGGAGGAGGCGCAGCCGGCCGCACGGGGGGTGGCCGGCATCGCGGGCATCGTGGAGGCGGCGCGGGCCGCTGGGACCGACGTACGGCTGGGCACGGCGGGGAAGCCCCGGCCGCTGGTCGCGGCCTGCGACCACGCGGCGTACCGGATCGTGCAGGAGGCGCTGACCAACGCCTACAAGCACGCTCCGGGGTCGGCGATCACCGTGGAACTCCGGTACGAGGACGACTCGCTGGTGGTGGAGATCGCCAACGGTCCGGCGGCCGGCCGGGGTTCGGGCGGCGAGGTCGTCTCGGGCGGACAGGGGCTGACGGGGCTGCGGGAGCGGGCCCGGCTGGTCGGCGGCATGGTGCACGCGGGGGCGACCGACGGCGGCGGGTTCCGGGTGGCGGGAGTGCTGCCGTACGGGACGGAGCCGGCCGGGCTCGTCGAGGACGTGGCCGACGACTTCGGCCAGCGGTCGCAGGCCCGGGCGCTGGCGCTGAAGGACGCGCCGCCGATGGACTGGGCCGCGCTGGACCGCGAGCTGACGGTGCCGGTGCGGACCCGGGCCGGCGGGGTGGCGATGGGCTGCGGGATCGCCGTGGCGGCCGTGGTGCTGCTGATCATCGTGATGGGGGCCGCGGTGGTGATGCTGGTGGGTTCGGCGGACAAGGCGATGATCAGCGGTGAGGAGTATGACGCGGTCCACGTGGGCGAGTCCGAGCAGGCGGTGCGGTCGCGGCTGCCGGACGGGGACAGCGTGCTGACGTCGGGGATGGACCGCAAGGGTCCGCCGCGGCCGGAGGGGGCGGACTGCCTGGCGCTGCTCTCCAGCGATTCCTCGAAGCTGACCGAGGACACCGTTTTCCGGTTCTGCTTCCGGGACGGCAAGCTCGTGGACAAGCAGACGTACGACGTCAAGCAGTAGGAGCGCGCGGGTGACAGCCAAGGTGATCAGAGTGGTGATCGCTGACGACGAGCCGCTGATCCGGGCCGGGATCAGGATGATCCTGACCTCGGCTCCGGACATCGAGGTGGTCGCCGAGGGGTCCAACGGCCGGGAGGCGGTCGAGCTGGCGCTGTCCCATGCCCCGGACGTGCTGCTGCTGGACATCCAGATGCCGGTGTTGGACGGGCTGACGGCGCTGGCCGAGGTGGTGCGGGCCGCCCCGGCGGTACGGGTGCTGGTCCTGACCACCTTCGGGGAGAAGGAGAACGTCCTGCGGGCGCTGAGCCAGGGCGGTGCCGGGTTCCTGCTGAAGGACTCGGCGCCGGGTGAGCTGATCGGCGCGGTGCGGGCGGCCGCGGCCGGGGACGCGTACCTCTCGCCCGGCGCGACCCGGCACGTGGTGGACCAGCTGGCGGCCGGTCCGGCCGCGGGACGCGGCGAGGAGGCCCGGCGGCGGGTCGCGGAGCTGAGCGAGCGGGAGCGCGGCGTGCTGGCGCTGCTGGGGGAAGGCCTGTCCAACGCGGACGCCGGGCGCAGGCTCCATATGAGCGAGGCGACGGTGAAGACGTACGTGAGCCGCATCCTGGCGAAGCTGGCGTGCGAGAACCGGGTTCAGGCCGCCCTGCTGGCCAGGGACGCCGGGCTGTAGGTACGGTCTGCCCGGACTTGATCGGCCACGCGGTGGCCGGCGTGGCGCGAACAGGGCGGGGCAGCGCGGATGGTGGCGGTACCGGGGCAGTACGCGGCGGCTGAAGCGGCGGGCGCGGAGGCGGGTGGTCCGGCGGGCCTGGAGGCCGGGCGGTCCGGCGGGCGGATCCCGCGCGTCGAGGGCTTCGCGCCGCGGAGCGTGGCGGGCTCGCCCAAGGAGGCCGGGAGGGCGCTGCGGCTGCGCGTACCGCGCGCGGCGCACGCGCGGTTCGAGCCCCCCGCCGGGCGCCCGGACGCCGTGCGCGCGGTGGAGGAGTCCAACGTGGGGCGGGTCGCCGAGCTGACCCCGATACGGGTGGGCCGGATGGCCGCGAACCCCTTCGCCTTCCTGCGCGGGGCGGCCGGCCTGATGGCGTTCGACCTGTCCGGCGGCCCGGTGACGGGGGTGGGCGCGCAGATCTGCGGCGACGCCCACGGGGCCAACTTCGGCCTGTACGGGGACGCGCGCGGCCGGCTCGTGATCGACCTGAACGACTTCGACGAGACCGTCTTCGGCCCGTGGGAGTGGGACGTGAAGCGGCTGGCGACCTCCCTCGTGCTGGCCGGGCGCGTGGCGGGGGCCGACGAGGACACCTGCCTGGCGGCGGCGCGGGACGCGGTGGGCGCGTACCGGCGCACCATGCGGCTGCTGGCGAAGCTGCCGGCGCTCGACGCGTGGAACGCCATCGCCGACGAGGAGCTGGTCTCGCACACCGACGCCCGGGACCTCGTGGGCACGCTGGAGCGGGTCTCGGAGAAGGCCCGCAACAACACCTCCGCCCGGTTCGCGGCGCGGTCGACGGAGGTCCTGGCCGACGGCGGGCGACGCTTCGTGGACGCGCTGCCGGTGCTGCGCCGGGTCGGGGACGAGGAGGCCGCCGCGGTGGCCGCCTCGCTGGGCCCGTACCTGGCGACCCTGTCGGGGGACCGGCTGCCGCTGCTGGCCCGGTACGCGATCCACGACGTGGCCTTCCGGGTGGTCGGCACGGGCAGTGTGGGCACCCGCTCGTACGTGGTGCTGCTGCTGGACCACCGGGGCGAGCCGCTGGTCCTCCAGGTGAAGGAGGCGCGGCCCTCGGTGCTGCTGCCGTACCTGCCCGGGCTCGGCTTCCACGCGGCGCCGGAGGAGCACGAGGGCCGTCGGGTGGTGGCCGGGCAGCGGCGGATGCAGGTGGTCTCCGACATCCTGCTGGGCTGGACCACCGTCCAGGGGCGTCCGTACCAGGTCCGGCAGTTCCGCAACCGCAAGGGCAGCGTGGATCCGGCGGCGCTGGCCGTGGACCAGTTCGACGACTACGGCAGGATGACCGGTGCCCTGCTGGCCCGGGCGCACGCGCACAGCGCCGATCCGCGGCTGCTGGCGGGGTACTGCGGCAAGAACGAGGAGCTGGACGAGGCGATCGCCGGCTTCGCCGTGGCCTACGCCGACCGGAGCGAGGCCGACCACGCGCACCTGGTGGCGGCGGTGCGCTCGGGACGGATCGCGGCGGAGTTCGGGGTCTGAACCGTCCGCTCCGGCGGGGCGGCGGTGGGTGCTGTGGCGGGCGGGGCGGCGGTCCGGGGTGTGTTTCACGTGAAACACGCGCCGGGGCGGGCCGTAGGCTGGCCGGGTGAGCGAGCAGACCGAACACACCGCGCCCGAAGAGCCCGCCGTCCCCGCTGACGAGCGGCCCGAGGCGCGGCTGGAACGCGCCGTGCGCGCCGCCGAGCAGGCACTGATCGAGTTCGAGATCGCGGTGGAGACCTTCCGGGTGGAGGTCGAGAACTTCTCCCGGCTGCACCACCAGAAGCTCGGGCCGATGTACTCGCGCCTCGACGAGCTGGACGCGCTGATCGCGGAGGCGAAGGCGGCCCGCAGCGGCGATCCCGAGGACCTGCGGCGGGCCCAGGAGGCCCGCTCGCTGGTCATGCCGATGCCGGGGGTGGAGGAGCTGTTCCACGACTGGCTGGGCTCGGACGGGCTCTCCGACGACGCTGCCGCGATGCTCACCGACCGGCCGGTGCGGCCGCCGCAGCGGGTACGGCCCACCGAGGAGGTGCGCCGCCTGTACCGGGAGCTGGTCCGCAGGGCCCACCCGGACCTGGCGCAGGACGAGGCCGAGCGGACCCGCCGTGACGCGTTCATCGCCCGGGTCAACGCCGCCTACGGGCGCGGTGAGGAGCGGCTGCTGCGCGAGCTGGCCGAGGAGTGGGAGGCCGGCCCGGCGCCCGAGGAGGCCCGCCCGGGCGAGAGCGAGGAGCTCTACGCCCGGCTGGAGTGGCTGGCCCAGCGCAAGGAGCTGCTCTCGCTGGTGGCCAAGGAGCTGGAGGACAGCGCGATCGGCGCCATGCTGCGGATGGCTCCGGACGACCCGGACCGGCTGCTGGAGGAGATCGCGGAGCAGCTGCTGGCGCAGGTCTCGGAGCGCGAGGCGGAGCTGGCGTCGTACAGCGCCGGATGAGCCCGGCCCGGCCGGGGCGTCGGATAGGTTGGCAGACCAGATCCGTGAAGAGAGAAGGCGACTGTTATGAACCTCGGACCGCTTCCCTCGGTGGACGCCGCGTCGGTGCCCGCCGATGGCTTCGTCCTCGACGTCCGTGAGGACGACGAATGGGCGGCCGGGCACGTCGAGGGTGCGCTCCACGTCCCGATGAGCGACTTCGTGGCGCGCTTCGGCGAGGTCACGGAGGCGGTCGCGGACGGCCGCACGGCGTACGTGATGTGCCGGGTGGGCGGCCGTAGCGCCCAGGTCACCCAGTACCTGGTGCGCCAGGGCATCGAGGCCGTGAACGTGGACGGCGGGATGCAGGCGTGGGAGCGCGCCGGGCGCCCGATGGTGGCGGACGGCGGGAACCCGGCCTTCGTGCTCTGACCGCCCTCCGTGTCCTGAGGGGTGTCAGCCGAGGGGGTGGGCGGCCAGCAGGTCGCCCAGGGCCTCCTCGTGCGCGGCGGCCGGGCCGAGCTGGAGCTCCAGCTGCTTGGCCCAGGCGTGGTAGCGGTGCAGCGGGTAGTCGGTGTCGGCGCCGAAGCCGCCGTGCAGGTGCTGGGCGGTCTGCACGACCCGGCGTACGCCCTCGGAGGCCCAGATCTTGGCGACGGCGACGTCCCCGGCGCTGGGCAGCGGCCCGCCCGCCCCTCCGGTCGCGGCGTCGAGCCGCCAGGCGGCCTGCCAGAGGGTGGCTTCCATGGCGCGCAGGTCGATGTAGCGGTCGGCGGCCTGTACCGCGACGGTCTGGAAAGTGGCGATGGGGAAGCCGAACTGCTCCCGCTTGCCGGTGTACTGGCTGGTCATGGTGAGGACGGCCTCGCCGAGGCCCAGGGCGAGGGCGCAGGTGCCGGTGGCCAGGAGCTGGTGGAGCCGGTCCCAGGCACCCGGGGCGTCGATCACGTGGGCGGCCGGTGCCCGGACCCCGTCCAGGGTGAGTTCGGCGAGCCGCTCGCCGCTGGTGGAGTACTGGTCGGCGAGCGTGAGCCCCGGGGTGACGCGGGGCAGGAGGGCGAGGACGGCCTCGCCCCCGCCGCTGTGGGCGGGTACGGCGATCCAGTCGCAGCCGTGGGCCCAGGCCACGGCGGTCTGTACTCCGTCCAGGAGCCAGTCGGGGCCCTCGCGGCGCGCGGTGACGGCGAGCTCGGCGGGGTCGTGGCCGGTGCGGCCGTGCGCGGCGGCGGTGAGGACGAGGGTGCCGCTTCCGGCGCCGGGCAGCAGGGCGGCCGCCAGCTCGGGGCTGCCATGGGCCTGGACGGCCATGGCGGTGGCGCAGTGCTCCAGCAGCGGTACCCGGGCCAGCACCTTCGCGGCTTCGCGCAGTACGAGGCACAGGGCGATGGTGTCGAGGCCCGCACCGCCGTGTTCCTCCGCGAGGACGAGGCTCAGCAGATCGGAGGCGGCGAGCCTGTTCCACAGCGGCCGGTCGAACTCGTCCGCGACGGCGCCGGACGTGAGGGCCGGGCTGGGGACGCCGTCGGGGGCGACGTCGGCGAAGACGGCCCTGGCGGCCTCGACGGCGGCCTGCTGTTCCTCGGTGAAGGCGAAGTCCACTGCCTGTCCTCCTGCGTGCGCCCGCTGCTCATCTGACGGGGCGTCAAGATAGAGCAGAGGGCGGCAATTGGACAGGCCCACGGCGCCCTGGGGGGTGCCGCGGGGCAGGGGCCTACCGGTCGAAGTCGATCTCCACTTCCTCCGTCATGGCGTGGGACTGGCAGGCCAGCACGAACCCCGCCTCGGTCTCCTCCGCCTCCAGCGCGAAGTTGCGGTCCATCCGCACCTCACCGGAGACCACGAAGGCCCGGCAGGTGCCGCAGACCCCGCCCTTGCAGGCGTACGGGGCGTCCGCGCGGTTGCGCAGCACGGTGTCCAGCAGGGACTCGCCGTCCTGGACGGGCCAGGTGCCCGAGCGGCCGTCGAGCCGGGCGGTGACCCGGCCGTGGGCCGGAGCCGCGACGGTGCGGGCGGGGACCTGCGGGGCGGTGTCCTCGACGTGGAAGATCTCCTCGTGCACCCGCGTCCGTACGACGCCCAGCGCGCCCAGGGCCCGCTCCGCGCCGGTCACCAGTCCGTAGGGCCCGCACAGGAACCAGCCCGTCACCTCCGCGACCGGCAGCAGCGCGGGCAGCAGGGACACCAGCCGGGCCTCGTCGAGCCGCCCCGAGGGCAGTCCGGCCTCCTGCTCCTCGCGGGACAGGACGGTGACCAGCTGGAAACGGTCGGGGTAGCGGTCCTTGAGGTCGGCCACCTCCTCCAGGAACATCGTCGAGGCCGCCGTGCGGTCGCTGCGCACCAGGCAGAACCGGGCGTCGGGCCGGGCCGCCAGCAGCGAGGCGGCGATCGACAGCACCGGGGTGATGCCGCTGCCGCCGACGATCGCCGCGTAGCGCGCGGCCGGCGGGGCGGCGGCCGGCTCCAGCACGAACCGCCCGGCCGGGACCATCACGTCCAGCACGTCCCCGGCGGCGACCTCCTTGTGCGCGAACGTGGAGAACTCGCCGCCCTCCACCAGGCGCACGCCGACCCGCAGCCGGTCCGGTCCGGGGCCGTCGGGGGCCGGGGCGGCGGAGCAGATCGAGTAGGTGCGGCGGACCTCGGTGCCCTCGGCGGCGCGGCGGCGCAGTGTCACGTGCTGCCCGGGGAGGTGGCGGTAGTCCTCGCGCAGTTCCCCGGGGACGCGGAGGGTCAGTGCCACCGAGTCGTCGGTGAGCCGGTCGACTTCCGCCACCGTCAGCGGGTGGAACGCGCCGTGGCGGGGTGCGGCCATCTACAGCTCCTTGAAGTGGTCGAACGGTTCGCGGCAGGCGACGCAGCGGCGCAGCGCCTTGCACGCGGTGGAGGAGAAGCGGCTGAGCAGCTCGGTGTCCGTCGAGCCGCAGTGGGGGCAGCGGACCGACAGCGTGAGCGGCACCGGTCCGTCGGCGGAGTGCGGGCGGGGCGGGGCGATGCCGAACTCGGCCAGCTTGCGGCGGCCTTCCGCGCTGATGTCGTCGGTGGACCAGGCGGGGGCCAGGACCGTGGTGACCCGCACCTCGGGTATGCCGTGGGCGGTGAGGGCCCGCTCGATGTCGGCGGACATCGCCTCGATGGCCGGGCAGCCGGTGTAGGTGGGGGTGAGGATCACCTCGGCGTGGCCGTCCTCGTGCATCCGCACTCCGCGCAGGACGCCCAGCTCGGCCAGGGTCAGCACGGGCAGTTCGGGGTCGGGGACGGAACCCGCCAGCTCGGCCAGCTCCGCCTCCAGGCGGGTGGTTCCGGCCCCGGCGCTCACCACGACGCTCCGGGGTGGCTGCGGTGCAGGTGCTGCATCTCGGCGAGCAGCCGCCCGAACGGCTCCGTGTGCAGCCCCTCGCGGCCGGCTCCGGCCGCCCAGGCGCCCGTACGCGGCCCCTCGGGCCGCGTCAGCCCCGCGCGGTCCAGTACGTCGCCCAGCGCGGCCAGCCAGCGGGCCTCCAGGGCCTCCATGGCGGCCCGGTCCAGGCCGAGACCTTCGACCGGCTGGAACATCTCCCCGGTGAACTTCCACAGGGCGTCGAGCGCCGTGCGCATCCGGGTCCGGCTCTCCTCGGTGCCGTCGCCGAGGCGCAGCGTCCACTGCTCGGCGTGGTCCCGGTGGTAGGCGGTCTCCTTCACGGCCTTGGCCGCGAGCGGGGCGAACGGCCCGTCCCCGGCGGCGAGCTCCGTGTACAGCTCGTGCTGGTAGAAGGAGAAGTAGAGCTGGCGGGCGATGGTGTGGGCGAAGTCCCCGTTGGGCTGTTCGACCAGCTGGAGGTTGCGGAAGGAGCGCTCCTCGCGGAGGAAGGCCAGCTCGTCCTCGTCGCCCGCCATGGACAGCAGGAGGCGGGCCTGCCCGAGCAGGTCCAGGGCGATGTTGGCCAGGGCGACCTCCTCCTCCAGGACGGGGGCGTGGCCCGCCCACTCGCCGAGGCGGTGGGAGAGGATCAGCGCGTCGTCGCCGAGGGCGAGGGCGGCCGCGGTACGGGTGTCGGTGCCGGCGCTCACAGGTGGCGCACCCCCTCGGGGATCTCGTAGAAGGTGGGGTGCCGGTAGGGCTTGTCGGCCGACGGGGCGAAGAACGGGTCCCGCTCGTCCGGCGAGGAGGCGGTGATCTCGGTGGAGGGCACCACCCAGATCGAGACGCCCTCGTTGCGCCGCGTGTAGAGGTCGCGTGCGTTGCGCAGGGCCATCTCCGCGTCGGGGGCGTGCAGGCTTCCCGCGTGCGTGTGCGAGAGGCCGCGGCGCGAGCGCACGAACACCTCCCACAGGGGCCAGTTCTGCGTCATGCCTGTACCTCTCGTCCGGTGCTGGTGTGCTTCGCGGCGTACGCGGAGGCGGCCTCGCGGACCCAGGCGCCTTCCTCGTGCGCCCTGCGCCGCTGGCTGATCCGCTGTTCGTTGCAGGGGCCGTTGCCCTTGAGGACGTCCCAGAACTCGGCCCAGTCGATGGCGCCGAAGTCGTAGTGCCCGCGCTCCTCGTTCCACTTGATGTCCGGGTCGGGCAGGGTCAGGCCCAGCGACTCGGCCTGCGGAACGGCGATGTCCACGAAGCGCTGGCGCAGTTCGTCATTGGAGTGCCGCTTGATCCGCCAGGCCATCGACTGCGCCGAGTGCGCCGACTCGTCGTCCGGCGGGCCGAACATCATCAGGGAGGGCCACCACCAGCGGTCGACCGCGTCCTGCGCCATGGCGTGCTGGGCCTCGGTGCCCCGCGAGAGGGCGAGGAGCAGCTCGTAGCCCTGGCGCTGGTGGAAGGACTCCTCCTTGCAGATCCGGACCATGGCGCGGGCGTAGGGGCCGTAGGAGCAGCGGCAGATCGGCACCTGGTTGGTGATCGCCGCGCCGTCCACGAGCCAGCCGATGGCGCCGACGTCGGCCCAGGTGAGGGTGGGGTAGTTGAAGATCGAGGAGTACTTCTGCTTGCCCGAGTGCAGCTTGTCGAGCAGCTCGTCGCGACTGGTGCCGAGGGTCTCGGCGGCGCTGTAGAGGTAGAGGCCGTGTCCCGCCTCGTCCTGCACCTTGGCCATCAGGATCGCCTTGCGGCGCAGGGAGGGCGCGCGGGTGATCCAGTTGGCCTCCGGCTGCATGCCGATGATCTCGGAGTGGGCGTGCTGCGCCATCTGCCGGACCAGGGAGGCGCGGTACTCCTCGGGCATCCAGTCCCGAGGCTCCACGCGCTCGTCCGCCGCCACCGCGGCGTCGAAGTCGGCACGGAGCTGTGCGCCGAGGTCCGCGGACTGCCCGTCCACCGCGCCGTCCACCGTGCCTGACGTGCCCGTTTCCGGGGTCACTGCGACCATCCCGGTCCCCTGTCAGAGTGTGCCGTCCGCCCGACCGACCGATCGTTCGGTTCATCCTCTTCAATGGTGAGACGGCGGCCCGTAGGGTGTCAACCTCTGTGGGCAACCCTGTGGACGCCGGATGATCGGGGCGGGATGGATTCGAACGAGCGCGAGCCTGCGGAAGGAGCACTTCCGCCGGCCGCCGCGGCGGTTCCCGCAGCCCCGTCGCGCGCGCCCGGGCTGGCCGGTCTGTCCGCCCCGTACCGGGTCCTGGCGGCCCTCGCCGCGGCGGCCCTGGGCGTCGGCGCCTGCCTGCACCTGGGGCTGGTCTTCCTGCACGTCGCGCCCTCCAACACCGTCAGCAAGCAGCACGCGCGGCTCGTGGACGGATGGATCTATCCCGAGTTCGAACAGAACTGGAAGCTGTTCGCGCCCAACCCGCTCCAGCAGAACATCGCCGTCGAGGTCCGCGCCCAGGTCCGCACCGCCGACGGCGGCCTCGTCACCCGCGACTGGCGCGACCTGTCCGCCGAGGACGGCGCGGCGATCCGGCACGGCCTGCTGCCGAGCCACACCGAGCAGAACGAGCTCCGCAGGGCCTGGGACTTCTTCACCGGCTCCCACGACGAGGACAACAAGCCCGACGGCGAGCGCGGCGAGCTGTCCGAGCAGTACCTGAAGCGGATCGCCCTCGCCCGGCTGACCGCCGGGACCCCGGCCGTCAAGCCCCCCGAGACGCCCGACGGCGAGCGGATCGTACGGATCCAGCTGCGCTCGGCGACGCGGTCCGTGGCCCCGCCGCCCTGGAGCGAGGAGAAGACCGACACCCAGACGTACTACCGGGAGCTGCCGTGGTGGAACGTGTGACGGGCGCCCTCGCCCGGGCGGCCGCCAAGGCCACCGGGCAGGCGCTGGGCCCGTACCAGAGCGCCGTCGTGCGGATCGGCTTCGCCGCGACCTGGCTGTTCTTCCTGCTGCGGGAGTTCCCCAACCGGCACGAGCTGTACGGGCCCGACGGACCGTGGAGCTGGCAGCTGGCCGAGCGGCTGATCGCCTCGAACCGCGCCTTCACGGTGCTGATGTGGTCGGACTCCGCGCTGTGGTTCGAGACCGTGTACGCGCTCTCCCTGCTCGCGAGCGCGCTGCTGCTGCTGGGCTGGCGGACGCGGGCGACGTCGGTCCTCTTCATGGTCGGGGTGCTGTCGCTCCAGAACCGCAGCGTCTTCATGGGCGACGGCGGGGACAACGTCATCCACCTGATGGCGGTCTACCTGGTGCTGACGCGCTGCGCGCGGGTGTGGTCGCTGGACGCGCGCCGGGCCCGGCTGCGGGGCTCGGCCACGGCCGGGGCGGCGGGGCCCGTGCTGTGGACGGTGCTGGGCGCCCTGTTCGCGTACGGGGCGCTCGCCGGACACCTCGGCGCGCTCTGGCTGACCGCCTTCTCGGTGCTGTGGGCGGGAACGGCGCTGTGGTGGCTGGCCGACCGCCACGAACCGGAGGGCGAGCGGCGGGCGACGCTCGACGTGCTCGCGAACCTGCTGCACAACGCCGGGATGCTGGTGATCGCGGCGGAGGTCTGCCTGATCTACGCGACCGCCGGCTGGTACAAGATCCAGGGCTCGCGGTGGCAGGACGGGACCGCCCTGTACTACCCGCTCCGCCTGGACTACTTCACCCCCTGGCCCTGGCTGTCGGACGTGATGGCGGGCAGCGGGCTGGTGGTGATGCTGCTGACGTACGGGACCGTCGCGGTGCAGGTGGCCTTCCCGTTCGCGCTGTTCAACCGGCGGGTCAAGAACGTTCTGCTGGCGGTGATGATGCTGGAGCACGCCGGGATCGCGGTGCTGCTGGGGCTGCCGTTCTTCTCGCTGGCGATGATCGCCGCCGACGCGGTGTTCCTGCCCACGGGGCTGCTCGTGTGGGCCGGGGCGCGGGTGGCCGGGGCGCGGGCGGCGGCACGGGCGCGGGCCGCACGGGGGACCGGCGCACCGCTGCGCGGAGCCCCGGCCCCGGCTCTGGCCCCGGACCCGTCACCGCTTCCCGGGGTCCCGCCCCGGGCCCCGGTGGCCGCGCCCCGCGGCCCGGCCGGCGGGACCGCGCCCCGGGAGTCCGGCTGAGGCTCCCGCGCCGGGCCCGCGCCGGGCCCGCGCCGGGCCGCTCCCGGCCCCTTCCCGGCGGCTCCGGCGGCGGGCGTCGTAGGGTCGGGGCATGAGTGAGCGGCAGGGTTCCGGTGAGGTCCAGCGGGAGTGGCGCGAGTGCGCCGACCGGGGTGACGTGGTGCTGCTCGACGGGTTCCACGCGCTGAAGCACGCCCTGCGCTTCGGCGCCGAGGTGCTGGCGGTGGTCGCCGACGAGCCCGGCGCCGTACGGGAGCTCGCCGCCGGACTGGCCCCGGACGTGGAACAGGAGGTGGCCCGGCTCGTACGGCGGGCCCCGCTCAAGGAGCTGCTGCCCCGCGTGCACCCCACCGGGGTCGCCGCGCTCGCCGTACGCCCCGGCCGGGAGGCCGGACGGGCCGCGCTGGCGAGGACGCCCCGGCCGGCGCCCATCGTGCTGCTGGACCATCCGCGCAACCTGGGCAACGTCGGCGCGGTGGTCCGCCTCGCCGCCGGCTTCGGGGCCACCGGCGTGGTGACCCGGGGCGACCTGGACCCCTGGCACCCCAACGTGGTCCGCGCCGGGGCCGGGCTGCACTACGCGACCACCGTGGACCGGATGGAGCTGGAGGAGCTGCCCGCCGGGCCGGTGTACGCGCTCGACCCGGAGGGCGAGGACATCCGCGCCCTCACGCTCCCGGACGACGCCCTGCTCGCCTTCGGCTCCGAACGCCACGGCATCTCGCCCGAGCTGCGGGCGCGCGCCGACCACCTGGTCTCACTGCCGATGCGGCCCCAGGTGTCCAGTTACAACCTCGCCACCAGCGTGGCCATGACCCTCTTCCACTGGGGCGGTCCCGCCGCGCGCTGACAGCGGGGCGCCGGGCCGCCGCCGCGCGCTGACAGCGGGGCGCCGGGCCGCCCGCGCACAGGAGGCCCCGCGGGGCCGGCCCGGCGCGGGGCGCGGCACCGCGTACGGGCCCGGCCGGCGGGCGGGCCCGTACACGGTGGCCGGCGGCCGCCATCAGGCCTGGCGGCGGACCTCCACCACGCGGAAGCGGTTGGCGACGAACGCCCCGTCGCACAGCGCGGCATTGGCCGCCGGGTTCCCGCCGGAGCCGTGGAAGTCGGAGAAGGCCGCGGTCTGGTTGACGAAGACCCCGCCGGTCAGGTTCAGCGACAGCTGCGCCGACTCCTCCAGGCAGACCTCCTCCACGGCCCGCTCGGTGTCCGCGGAGGTGGTGTACGCCCCCACGGTCATGGCGCCCTTCTCCCGCACCGTACGGCGCAGCAGGTCGAGGGCGTCCGCGGTGGAGTCCACCGCCACCGCGAAGGAGACCGGGCCGAAGCACTCGGAGAGGTAGGCCGCCTCCGGGTCCGGCTTCCCGGCGTCGAGCTTCACGATCACCGGGGTGCGCACGACCGCGTCGGGGAACTCCGGGTTCGCCACCTCGCGGGAGGACAGCGCGACCTCGCCGAGACCGGCCGCCGCCTCCAGCCGTGCCTTCACGTCCGGGTTCACCAGCGCGCCCAGCAGCGCGTTGGCACGGGCGTCGTCGCCGAGCAGGCCGCCGACCGAGGCGGCGAGGTCGGCCACGACCTCGTCGTACGACTTGTGGCCGGCGTCCGTCGCGATGCCGTCGCGGGGGATCAGCAGGTTCTGCGGGGTGGTGCACATCTGGCCGCTGTACAGCGACAGCGAGAACGCCAGGTTGGACAGCATCCCCTTGTAGTTGTCGGTGGAGTCGACGACGACGGTGTTGACGCCCGCCTTCTCCGTGTAGACCTGGGCCTGACGGGCGTTGGCCTCCAGCCAGTCACCGAACTCGGTCGACCCGGTGTAGTCGATGATCTTGATCTCGGGGCGGACGGCCAGCGTCTTGGCGATGCCCTCGCCCGGCCGCTCAACGGCCAGGGCGACCAGGTTCGGGTCGAAGCCCGCCTCGGCCAGGACCTCGCGGGCGACCTTCACGGTCAGCGCCAGCGGCAGCACGGCGCGCGGGTGCGGCTTGACCAGGACGGCGTTGCCGGTGGCGAGGGAGGCGAACAGGCCCGGGTAGCCGTTCCATGTGGGGAAGGTGTTGCAGCCGATCATCAGCGCGATGCCGCGCGGTACCGCCGTGAAGGTCTTGCCGAGCTCCAGCGGGTCCTTCTTGCCCTGCGGCTTGGACCAGGCGGCCTGCCCGGGAACCCGGGTCTGCTCCTCGTACGCGTACGCCACGGCCTCCAGGCCGCGGTCCTGCGCGTGGGGGCCGCCCGCCTGGAAGGCCATCATGAAGGCCTGGCCGCTGGTGTGCATGACCGCGTGCGCGAACTCGTGCGTCCGCGCGCCGATCCGGGCCAGGATCTCGATGCAGACCAGGGCGCGCGTCTCGGGTCCGGCGTCGCGCCAGGCGCCCATGCCGGCCCGCATCGCGGGCAGCAGCACGTCCGGGTCCACGTGCGGGTACTCCACGCCCAGCTCCGGGCCGAACGGCGAGACCTCGCCGCCCGCCCAGCCGTCGGTGCCGGGCTGCCCGAGGTCGAAGCGGGAGCCGCGGACGGCCTCGAAGGCGGCGAGCCCGTCGGCCGGGGCGCTCTCCCCGTAGGCCTTGGGGTGCTCGGGGTGCGGGGACCAGTAGACGCGGCTGCGGATGGCATCCAGCGCCTGGTCCAGGGTGGTCCGGTGCTTCTCGGTCAGCTGGGGGACGGTGAGCTCGGCGGCCATCAGGGACCAACTCCTCGTTGAGCCGGGCGGGATCAGGCTGGTTCGCAGCACTGGGATCGGGCGGGGGCGGGTGAAGAAGAGCAGACTGGAGTTAGAGTAACCGAACGATCGGTCGGTACAAGAGGGCCCGGCGGGCCTGTGGACAACCGCGTGCGGGAGGATCTGGGCATGACAGCAATCGAGCGCGCTCGCACCGTGGCGGTCATCGGCGCCGGGACCATGGGCCAGGGCATCGCCCAGGTCGCCCTCCTCGCCGGTCATCCCGTACGCCTCTACGACTCCGCGCCCGAGCGGGCCCGCGAGGCCGTCCGGGCCGTGGCCGGCCGGGTCGAGCGGCTGGTCGCCAAGGGCCGGCTGGACCGGGCCGAGGCCGACGGGGCCGTCGGCCGGCTCGATTCCGTCGACGCCCTGACCGGGCTCGCCCCCGCCGCCCTGGTGATCGAGGCGATCGTCGAGGACGTGGCCGTCAAGCGCGAGCTGTTCACGGCCCTCGAAGCGGTGGTTCCGCAGGACGCGCTGCTGGCGACCAACACCTCCTCCCTCTCCGTCACCGAGCTCGCCGCCGGCCTGGCGCACCCCGGGCGCTTCCTCGGCCTGCACTTCTTCAACCCTGCCCCGCTGCTCCCCCTCGTCGAGGTGATCAGCGGCCACGCGACCGACCCGGCCGCCGCCGAGAGCGCGTACCGCACCGTGCTGGGCTGGGGGAAGACGCCTGTCCGCTGCGCCGACACCCCGGGCTTCATCGTCAACCGCATCGCCCGCCCCTTCTACGCCGAGGCGTTCGCGGTGTACGAGGAGCAGGGCGCCGACCCCGCCACCATCGACGCGGTCCTGCGCGAGAGCGGCGGCTTCCGGATGGGCCCCTTCGAGCTGACCGACCTGATCGGGCAGGACGTCAACGAGGCCGTCACCCGTTCCGTCTGGGACTCCTTCTTCCGCAGCCCCAAGTTCACCCCCTCGCTCGCCCAGCGCCGGCTGGTCCAGTCGGGCCGCCTCGGCCGCAAGTCCGGACACGGCTGGTTCCCGTACGCCGGGGACGCGCAGCCGCCCGCTCCGCACACGGCGGGCCCCGAGGAGGCGCCGGAGAAGGTCACCGTCGTCGGCGACCTCGGCCCGGCCGCCGCCCTGGCGGGACTCATGGAGGAGGCCGGGATCTCGGTCACCGCCACCGAGCACGGGGGCCCGTACATCCAGCTGCCGGGCGAGGGCCAGCTGGTGCTCGCGGACGGCAAGACCTCGGTCGAGTTCACCGACGTCGTCTACTTCGACCTCGCGCTGGACTACCGCGACGCGACCCGGATCGCGCTGTCCGCCGGCGAGGACACCACCGGGCGCACCCTCGCCGAGGCGATCGGGCTCTTCCAGAGGCTCGGCAAGGAGGTCTCCGTCATCGGTGACGTCCCCGGCATGATCGTCGCCCGGACCGTCGCGATGCTGATCGACCTCACCGCCGACGCGGTGGCGCGCGGGGTGGCCTCCGCCGAGGACATCGACACCGCGATGCGGCTCGGCGTCAACTACCCGCTGGGCCCCTCCGAGTGGCACGCCCGGCTCGGCCGGGACTGGGCGTACGACCTGCTGCACCACCTCGACGAGCGCTGCCCGGGCGGGCGTTACGCTCCCTCGCTGGCACTGTTCAAGCTGGGCTACGCCGGCGGCGAGGACGAGGACGCGGACGGGGAGGGCACCGCGTGACCACGGCCAGGCGGGACACCTACACCCCGGAGACGCTCCTGTCCGTCGCCGTCCAGGTCTTCAACGAGCGCGGTTACGACGGCACCTCGATGGAGCACCTCTCCAAGGCGGCCGGCATCTCCAAGTCCTCGATCTACCACCACGTCGCGGGCAAGGAGGAGCTGCTCCACCGCGCCGTCAGCCGGGCCCTGGACGGCCTCTTCGCGATCCTGGAGGAGCCGGGCGCCGTACGGGGCCGCGCGGTCACCCGGGTCGAGTACGTCACCCGCCGCACGGTCGAGGTCCTGGTCGCGGAACTGCCGTACGTCACCCTCCTGCTGCGGGTGCGCGGCAACACCCGCACCGAGCGCTGGGCGCTGGAGCGGCGCCGCGAGTTCGACCACCAGGTCGCGGAACTCCTCAAGGCCGCCGCCAACGACGGGGACCTGCGCGCCGACGTGGACATCCGGCTCGCCACCCGTCTGCTGTTCGGGATGGTGAACTCCCTGGTCGAGTGGTACCGCCCGCACCCGGGCACCACCCCCGACCAGCTCGCGGACGCGGTGGTCAGCATGGCCCTGGACGGCCTGCGCACCGCCCCGGCCCCGTAGTACGGCCCGGTGGCACCCCGGCCGCGCGGGTGCGGGGCCGGGGCGCCCGCGCGTCCTGCGTGAGGGCGGGGCCGGTCAGTCCTCGGCCAGGGCCGGGCCGCCGGACGGGCCGGGGTCCAGCAGATCCGTTTCCTCGAACACCAGCAGCGTCCGCGTGGACAGCACCTCCGGGATGGCCTGGAGCCGGGTCAGGACCAGTTCCCGCAGGGTGCGGTTGTCCGGGGTGTGGACCAGCAGCAGGACGTCGAAATCCCCGCTGACCAGCGCGATGTGCGCGGCGCCCGGAAGCTCGCGCAGCTTCTCGCGCACCGTCCGCCAGGAGTTCTGGACGATCTTCAGCGTGATGTAGGCCGAAGCGCCCTGGCCCGCGCGCTCGTGGTTGACCCGGGCCGTGAAGCCGCGGATCACCCCGTCGTCGATCAGCCGGTTGATCCGCGCGTAGGCGTTGGCGCGCGAGACGTGCACCTGCTCGGCCACCGACCGTATCGACGCCCGGCCGTCCGCCTGGAGCAACCGCATGATCGAACGGTCGATGGGGTCCAGGGGGCGGGGCGGGACAGGTGGGCCCGACGGTGCGCCCCCCGGTGGGACCGGTGCGGAACCCGCTCCGGCCATTTGTTCATCCGGCATTGCCCACTGCCTCCCTCTCCTGGACGTCCTGCACCCATCCCAGGGCCCCGCCGCCACTTTGTCCACAGCCTGGAGCCGCCTGTAGCCAAATTGCGCCAACGACCGAACAATCGGTTGGTGAGGCGCCTCACACGTGGCGTCCCCAGCCCGCTTCCCACGAGGAGGTGTACGCCGCCATGACGGTCCAAGAGCTGCCCGGTGCCGGTGCGCCGCACCCGGTCACCCCGCCGCCCGCCTGGAGGCCCCGTATGGAAGCCGCTCCGCTGCTTCCGGACCCCGAGCCCTACCGGGTGCTGGGCACTCCGGCGGCGGAGGGGCTCGACCCCGCCCTGATGCGCCGGTACTACGCCGAGCTGGTGCGGGGACGCCGGTACAACGCGCAGGCCACCGCGCTGACCCGGCAGGGCCGTCTCGCCGTGTACCCCTCCACCGTCGGGCAGGAGGCCGCCGAGATCGCGGCCGCCCTGGTCCTGGAGGAGCAGGACTGGCTCTTCCCGAGCTACCGCGACACCCTCGCCGCCGTGGCGCGCGGACTGGACCCCGTACAGGCGCTGACGCTGCTGCGCGGCGACTGGCACACCGGGTACGACCCCCGCGAGCACCGCATAGCCCCCCTGTGCACCCCCCTCGCCACCCAGCTGCCGCACGCGGTCGGCCTGGCGCACGCCGCGCGGCTGCGCGGTGACGAGGTCGTCGCGCTCGCCATGGTCGGCGACGGCGGCACCAGCGAGGGCGACTTCCACGAGGCGCTGAACTTCGCCGCCGTATGGCAGGCCCCGGTGGTCTTCCTCGTCCAGAACAACGGCTTCGCGATCTCCGTACCGCTCGCCAAGCAGACCGCCGCTCCCACGCTGGCCCACAAGGCCGTGGGCTACGGGATGCCCGGCCGGCTGGTCGACGGCAACGACGCCGCCGCCATGCACGAGGTCCTCACCGAGGCGGTGAAGCGGGCCCGCTCGGGCGGCGGACCGACCCTGATCGAGGCCGTCACCTACCGGATGGAGGCCCACACGAACGCGGACGACGCCACCCGGTACCGCACCGACGCCGAGGTCGAGGCCTGGAAGGCGCACGACCCGGTGGACCTGCTGGAGCGCGAGCTGACCGCGCGCGGGATCCTGGACGCCGAGGGCGTCCAGGAGGCGCGCGACGCGGCCGAGGCGATGGCGGCGGACCTGCGCGAGCGGATGAACGCCGATCCCGTGGTCGACCCGATGGACCTGTTCGCGCACGTCTACGCGGAGCAGACGGGCCGGCTGCGCGAGCAGGCCGCCGTGCTCCGCGCCGAGCTGGAAGCGGAGGGAGAGTGATGACGACCGTTGCCGCGAAGCCCGCGACGATGGCGCAGGCGCTCACCCGTGCCATGCGCGACGCGATGGCCGAGGACCCCACGGTCCACGTGATGGGCGAGGACGTCGGCGCGCTCGGCGGTGTCTTCCGGATCACCGACGGGCTCATGAAGGAGTTCGGCGAGGACCGCGTCACGGACACCCCGCTCGCCGAGGCCGGAATCCTGGGCACCGCCGTCGGCATGGCCATGTACGGGCTGCGGCCGGTCGTGGAGATGCAGTTCGACGCGTTCGCCTACCCGGCCTTCGAGCAGCTCCTCTCGCACGTGGCGAAGATGCGCAACCGCACCCGGGGCAAGATGCCGCTCCCGATCACCATCCGCGTGCCCTACGGCGGCGGGATCGGCGGCGTCGAGCACCACTGCGACTCCTCCGAGGCCTACTACACGGCCACCCCCGGGCTCACCGTCGTGACCCCGGCGACGGTCGAGGACGCGTACGGGCTGCTGCGCGCGTCCATCGCGAGCGACGACCCGGTGGTCTTCCTGGAGCCGAAGCGGCTCTACTGGTCCAAGGCCCAGTGGTCGCCGGAGGCACCCGCGGCCGTCCCGGGCATCGGGCAGGCCCTGGTGCGCCGGGCCGGCACGAGCGCCACCCTGATCACGTACGGTCCCTCGCTGCCGGTCTGCCTGGAGGCGGCCGAGGCGGCCCGCGAGGAGGGCTGGGACCTGGAGGTCGTGGACCTGCGCTCGCTCGTCCCCTTCGACGAGGAGACCGTCGTCGCCTCCGTACGCCGCACCGGGCGCGCGGTGGTGGTCCACGAGGCCGGCGGCTTCGGCGGGCCGGGCGCGGAGATCGCCGCCCGGGTGACGGAGCGCTGCTTCCACCACCTGGAGGCGCCGGTGCTGCGGGTGACGGGCTTCGACATCCCGTACCCGCCGCCGATGCTGGAGAAGTACCACCTGCCCGGCGTGGAGCGGATCCTGGACACCGTGGCCCGCCTGCAGTGGGAGAGCTGATGCCGCAGGTATTCGAGTTCAAGCTGCCCGACCTCGGTGAGGGGCTGACCGAGGCGGAGATCGTGCGCTGGCTGGTGGCCGTGGGCGATGTCGTCGCCATCGACCAGCCGGTCGTCGAGGTCGAGACGGCCAAGGCGATGGTGGAGGTGCCCTGCCCGTACGGCGGCGTGGTCACCGCCCGGTTCGGCGAGGAGGGTGAGGAGCTGCCGGTCGGCGCTCCGCTGATCACCGTGGCGGTGGGTGCGGAGCCGGCGCCCGCCGGGGCCGAGGCCGCGGAAGCGGAGGCCGAGGGCTCCGCCAACGCGCCCCGGCCGCTGATCGGGTACGGCTCCGACCACTCCCGCCCGGCGCGTCGGCGGCGGGTGCGACCCGTCACCGCCGCGGTGTCGGCGCCCGCCGCGGCGCCCGCTCCGGTCGCGCCCGCTCCGGTCGCGGCCGCCCCGGCCCCGGCGGCCGCCCCGGTGGTGTCCGCCGGGCCGGTGCCCGTCATCTCGCCGCTGGTGCGCAAGCTGGCCCGGGACAACGGGGTCGACCTGCGGTCGCTGCGCGGATCGGGGCCGGAGGGCCTGATCCTGCGGGCCGACGTGGAGGCCGCCCTGCGGTCCCCCGAGCCCGTCGCCGTGGCCGCCGTTCCCGCCGCGCCCGTATCGGCGCCGGCGGGGGAGCGGATCCCGCTCAAGGGGCTGCGGGGCGCGGTGGCGGAGAAGCTCTCGCGCAGTCGGCGCGAGATCCCCGAGGCCACGTGCTGGGTCGACGCGGACGCCACCGAGCTGATGGCGGCGCGGGCCGCGATGAACGCCGTGGACGGACCCAGGATCTCGGTGCTGGCGCTGCTGGCCCGGATCTGCACGGCCGGACTCGCCCGGTACCCGGAGCTCAACTCCACGGTGGACCTGGCGGCCAACGAGATCGTCCGGCTCCCGGCCGTGCACCTGGGCTTCGCCGCGCAGACCGAGCGCGGGCTGATGGTCCCGGTGGTCCGGGACGCCCACACGCGCAGCCCGGAGTCCCTGTCGGCGGAGTTCGCCCGGCTGACCGAGCTGGCCCGGGCGGGGAAGCTCGCCCCGTCGGACCTGACCGGCGGGACGTTCACCCTGAACAACTACGGGGTGTTCGGCGTGGACGGCTCCACGCCGATCATCAACCACCCCGAGGCGGCCATGCTCGGTGTGGGCCGGATCATCCCGAAGCCGTGGGTGCACCAGGGCGAGCTGGCCGTCCGTCAGGTCGTGCAGCTGTCCCTGACCTTCGACCATCGGGTCTGCGACGGCGGCACGGCGGGCGGCTTCCTTCGGTACGTGGCCGACTGCGTGGAGAACCCGGCGGTGCTGCTGCGCGGGCTTTAGGCCGACACGGCCTGGGCCGGGCGGGACTCCGACGGCAGGCCCGGGCCGTCGGAGGCCTCCCCGGCCGGGGAGGCTCCCCGGTCAGTGCCGCGCCGGGAGGGCGGGGGCGGTCCAGGCGGTGTGCCGGAGCATCGCGCTGACGCTCGCCCCCGAGGGGGCCAGCCGAAGCGCCGCGTTGCGGGCGGTCACCGCGAGGGGGTGGGCCAGCCGGTGGCCCAGCCGGCCGGCCCGGCGGGCCGCTCGGGCCACCGCCTCGGCGCGCGGCCGCCGCACGGCGTCGTAGCGGGCCAGGGCCGCCTCCACCGTCGGCCCGGCGGCCAGCTCCGCCGCCAGCACCACCGCGTCCTCCAGCGCCTGGCAGGCCCCCTGACCCAGGTTCGGGGTCATCGCGTGCGCGGCGTCCCCGAGCAGCGCCACCCGCCCGACGGCGTACGCGGGCAGTGGGGTCACCAGCTCGTGGACGTCGTGGTGCAGCACGTCCTCGGGTCGGGTCGCCGCCAGCAGCTCCGGCACGGGGCTGTGCCAGCGCCCGAAGCGGTGCCCCAGCGCCGCGAGCGGGTCCGCGTGCCGCAGGCCCGGCGGCGCCGCGAGCACCGCGTGCCATTCGGCACGGCCGTCCGCGAACGCGATGTGCCCGAATTCCGCCCCCGGCCCCCAGGTCAGCGCGAAGTCGCTGTCCGTCCGCACGGGTGCGCCGGTGATGGCGCGCAGCACCGTCGACCCGCTGTAGCGCGGGCCCGGGTGCCCGGGGAAGAGCCGCGCGCGGATGCCGCTGCGCAGCCCGTCGGCGGCCACGACCAGGTCCGCGTCCGGTCGGGCGGGCGTCCCGTCGAGGGTGCCCACTCCCGTCCGCAGGCAGGACGCCGGCAGGGCCTCGCGCAGCAGCCGGTGCAGGGCGGCGCGCGGGAGGCCGGTCATCAGGACGGCCTCCCCGTCCAGCCGGGAGAGCCACCGCCCGTCGGGAGTGCGGGTCCCGCCGGTGTACTGGCGGCGCGCGGCCTTCCGTACGTCCGGGCCGACGCCCAGCGCGTCCAGGGCGCGGATCCCGTTGGCGGCGAGGGAGATCCCGGCCCCCGCGTCGTCGAGCACGGGGGAGCGCTCCAGCACGGTGACGTCCCAGCCCGTGCGGTGCAGTCCGATCGCCGCCGCCAGCCCGCCGATGCCCCCGCCGATGACCAGTGCCGTCCGGCTCATCACACGCCTCTTTTCTACAGCTGTAGAAACCTTGGGCCGCAGCGTACACCCCCGCTTCTACAGCTGTAGAAGCGGGGGTGTACAAAGAGGGGGTGAGCGAAGAACGACGAACCCTCCTGGCCGACGCCGCCATCGAGGTCCTGGCCGAGCTGGGCATGCGCGGGCTGACCCACCGGGCCGTGGACCGGGCCGCCGGGCTGCCGCCGGGCACGACCTCGGCCTACCTGCGCACCCGGGCCGCCCTGCTGACCGCGCTCGTACGCCGCCTCGTGGCCCGGGACCAGGCCGAACTCCAGGCCGCCGGGGAGCGGACCCCGCTCCCCCGCACCCCGGCCGAACTGGCCGACGCCCTCGCCGCGCTGACCACCGCCCGGCTCACCGGCGAAGGGCGCCGGCGGTCCCTGGCCCGCTACGCCTGCGCCCTGGAGAGCGTCCGCGACCCGGAGCTGCGCGAGATCCTCGTCCCCCGCGAGAACGCCGGGCGCGACACCGTACGGGCCTTCCTGGCCTCGTACGGCGTCCCCGACCCGGAGGCCCGCACCCTCACCCTGCTGGCCTGCGTGGACGGCCTGGTCCTCGACCGTCTGCCGACCGGCACCGAGGTCCCCCGCGAGGCCCTGGAGGGGCTCGTCGCCGCAGCCCTGCGCTGAAGCCGCGGCGCGGCGTGGCGTCAGACCGTCAGCAGCAGCTTGCCCACGTGGGTGCCGGCCTCCATGACCCGGTGGGCCTCGGCCGCCTCGGCGATCGGGTACGCCGCGTGGACCACCGGGCGGACCCGGCCGGCGGCGATCAGGGGCCACACGTGCTCCCCCACGGCCGCCATGATGGCCGCCTTCTCCTCCAGCGGGCGGGTGCGCAGCGTGGTCGCCGTGATCGCCGCCCGCTTGGCCAGCAGGGTGCGCAGGTCCAGCTCCGCCTTCACCCCGCCCTGGAGGCCGATCACCGCGAGCCGACCGTTCACGGCCAGTGCGTCCAGGTTCCGCGCGAGGTACTTGGCGCCGATGATGTCCAGGATCACGTCCGCCCCGGCCCCGCCGGTCGCGGCCCGCAGCTCCTCCACGAAGTCCTGCTCGCGGTAGTCGATCAGGATGTCCGCGCCCAGTTCCGCGCAGCGAGCCAGTTTCCGCTCGCCGCCCGCCGTCACCGCCACCCGCGCGCCGACGGCCTTGCCCAGCTGGACGGCCATGGTGCCGATCCCGCTGGAGCCGCCGTGCACCAGCAGGGTCTCGCCCGGGCGCAGCCCGGCCACCATGAAGACGTTGGACCAGACCGTCGCGACGACCTCCGGCAGCGCGGCCGCGGTCACCAGGTCGACCCCCTTCGGCACCGGCAGCAGCTGCCCCGCCGGGACGACCACCCGCTCGGCGTACCCGCCGCCGGACAGCAGCGCGCACACCTCGTCACCCACCGCCCAGCCGGAGACGCCCGGCCCGAGTGCGGCGACGCGCCCGGAGCACTCCAGGCCGGGATGGACGGAGGCGCCCGGCGGGGGGTCGTAGAAGCCCTGCCGCTGCAGGACGTCGGCGCGGTTCACGGCGCTCGCCGCGACCTCGACGAGCACCTCCCCCTCGCCCGCCACCGGATCGGGTACTTCGGCCCAGACCAGGGCCTCGGGGCCGCCGGGCCGTTCGATCGTGATCGCATGCATGGCGCGGAATCTACCGGCCCTACTCCACCGGGCCCAGGGTGACCTGCGGACCGGCCGGGGGTACGGCCCGCACGATGGTGATCACGCGGTCGGTCAGCTGGAGCGGACTCGCGTGCGGGTCGTCGTACGGGAGCAGCCGGTGTCCGCGCAGGACGCTGACGACGAGGTCACCGGTGTCGCGGACACTGCGGCCCACCTCGGCCTTGGTAACGGGCCGTTCGATCAGGTCCAGGCCGCTGCCCTGCTGGATCAGGTCCTCCATCACGGTGCCCGCGCTGGGGCTGAGCACCGACAGGCCCAGCAGCCGTCCCGCCGCGCTCGCGCTCGTGATCACCGCGTCCGCGCCGGACTGCTTCAGCAGCGGTGCGTTCTCCTCCTCGCGGACCGCCGCCACGATCTTGGCGCCCCGGTTGAGCTGCCGGGCCGTCAGGGTCACCAGAACGGCGGTGTCGTCGCGCTGGGTGGCGATGATGATCTGACGGGCCTTCTGGAGCTCGGCCCGCAGGAGCACTTCCGAGCGGGTGGCGTCGCCGACGACGCCGGTGAACCCCTCGGAGTTGGCGATGTCGATCACCTTGGCGCTGGGGTCCACGATGACGACCTGCTCCCTCGGGAGGCCGGTCGCCAGCAGCGTCTGCAGGGCGGAGCGGCCCTTGGTGCCGAAGCCGACGACGACCGTGTGCTCACGCAAGTTCTTCCTCCAGCGGTTCAGCCGCCACTCTTCGCGGGTCCGTTCGGTCAGGACCTCCAGGGTGGTCCCGACCAGGATGATCAGGAACAGCACGCGCAGCGGGGTGATCAGCAGGACGTTGACCAGCCGCGCGCTGTCGCTGTGGGGGACGATGTCGCCGTAACCCGTGGTCGACAGGGTCACGGTCGCGTAGTAGACGCTGTCCAGGAAGTCGACCTTCCCGTTGGCGTTGTCGTGGTAGCCCTCGCGGTCCAGCCAGACGATCAGCACCGTCAGACACAGGACGAAGAGGGCCATCAGCAGTCGCCGGCTGACCTGCCGCAGTGGTTGTTCGACGATCCGGGTGGGGAGTTTGATGCGGCGTGAGACGAGCTTCTCGTCGGCGCCCCGCGCCATGGCGTCGTGACCGTGGAGTTTCACGTGAAACATCCTCCCGCAGCCCAGGGCAGATCGAGGATCTCCAGGTCCTGCCCCGACCGGGCACCGTGCGGCGGTACGACGGCCAGCGCGTCGGCGCCCGCCACCCCGCGCAGCATCGCCGGGCCGTTGTAGCGCAGCGGTACGGCGTGTTCGTCGGTCAGCAGCACCGGCACCAGCCGGGTGTCGTACGGGTGGCCGGGCACGTCGCCCTCCACCGGCACCGTGTAGCGGGGCCGCTGGCGGCGGCCGGCGAGGGCGCGCAGCAGCGGCTCGGCGAGGGTGAGCAGCCCGGACACGGCGGCGAGCGGATTGCCGGGCAGGCCGACCACGTGCCGGGCCTCCTCCCGGTCCCCGAGGCGGGCCAGCAGCATCGGATGCCCGGGGCGCACGGCGACCCCGTCCACGAGCAGCTCGGCCCCGGCGCGCTTCAGCACGGGGTGGACGTGGTCGACGGGGCCGGAGGCGGTGCCGCCGGTGGTGACGACGACGTCGGCGGTGGAGCCGGTGACCGCCTCCAGCAGGGCCTCGGCCCCGGCCGGGTCGTCGCCGAGCCGGCGCGTGCCGGTGACCTCGGCGCCGAGCCGGTTGAGCCAGGGGCCGAGCATGGGGCTGAGGGCGTCCCGGATCAGGCCGTCGTGCGGGCGCCCCTCGGTGAGCAGTTCGTCGCCGAGGACCAGGATCTCCACGCGGGGCCGGGGCCGGGTGACCAGCTCGTCGTACCCGGCGGCGGCGGCGAGGCCGAGCACGGCCGGGGTGACGAGCGAGCCGACGGGCAGCAGCAGGTCGCCCGAGCGGCACTCCTGGCCGCGCGGCCGGATGTCCTGCCCAGTGTTCACGGGCCGGTCGGCGTACAGCTGGGTGCCGGACTCGCGGGCGTGCTCGCTGCGGATCACGGCGGTGGTGTCGACGGGGACACGGGCGCCGGTGGCGATCCGTACGGCCTCGCCGTCGGCGAGCGGCGCGGGCGGCTCGTTCCCGGCGAGGATCCCGTCGCCGGGGCGGACGCGCCAGGGGCCGGGGCCCGCGACGGCCCAGCCGTCCATGGCCGAGGTGTCGAAGGACGGCAGGTCGCTGAGGGCTTCCAGGGGCGCGGTCAGCACCTCGCCGAGCGCGTCCGCGAAGCGCACCCGGTGGGTGCGGGCGGGCACGGCGGTGCCCGCCCGTGCGGCGGTCTCGCGGGCGCGCAGCCAGGGGACGGCGCGGTGGCCGCCGGCGCCGCCGGCGTCGGGGGTGCGGCTGACCAGGGCGAGGGCCTCGTCCAGGGCGCCGTCGGCGTCGGTACGGGTCATCCGGAGCCGGTCTCCTCGGGGTGGGGGTTCTGGGCCTCGGCGGCCCAGCGCAGTGCCAGGTCGGCGGCCTTGCGGGAGGCTTCCGCGACGGCCTGGACGGGGTCGGCGCCGGTGGCCTCGGCGCGGGCGGCCGCGTAGCCGACGAGGAACGTCGTCAGCGGGGCCGCGGGCCGGGCCACGCCGTGGGCGGCGTCACGGGCGAGGTCGAGCAAGGTCGCGACGTCGACGGCTACGTCGTCGATCCCGAGTTCGCTCTTGGCGGCGGTGATCCAATGCTCCAGCACGTTCCCATGCTCCCTGATCCGGGCGCGGGCCGCTGCCAGGTCCTCCCAGGTGTCGCAGTCGAAGGAGGCCAGGGGCGCGGCGGAGACCACCCGGGCCAGGTCGAGTTCGGCGGTGAGGGCGCGCAGCGGGAGGCCGTGGAGGGTGCCGTGCTCGGTGGCGAGCAGGGCGATCTCACGGCGCAGGGGCTCGGTGCGGTAGGCGGCGACGAGGGGCTGGTCGCGGCCGTCCGCGTCCCGCAGCAGGGCGCCGTCACCCGGGCCGTCGGCGGCGGCCGTGAGCAGGGCCCGGACGGTGTCCCGGTCCAGGAAGGGCAGATCGGCGGAGAGTACGAGGACCAGCCCGGCGGTGGTCCGGCGGATCCCGGCGTCCAGCGCGGCCACGGGGCCGCCGCCGGGCGGGTCCTCGCGGGTCCAGCGCACGGGGCGGGCCGTCGCCGTCCGGGCGCCGACCACGACGGTCTCGGCGGCGTCCGGGCAGGACGCCAGGACGCGGTCGAGGAGGGTGCGGCCGCCGACGTGGAGGGTGGGCTTGTCCGCCCCGCCGAGGCGCCGGGCGGCGCCGCCGGCGAGGACGATGGCGTCGTAGCTCATGCCCCTGAGTATGCGCGGCCCATCTCGCGGCCGTCACCGCCCTCTTGGGGGGCGCCCGACGGATCACGGCCGGACTCCCGCCCCGCAAGGAGCGGGCCGGAACGGACGCGGGCCCCGCCCGGCGGTGGCCGGACGGAGCCCGTTGCAGCGGTGGGGCGGCCGGTGCGGCGCCCCGGTCGGCACCGCGCGAGCGGTGCGGGGATCAGAGGTAGGGGCCGGAGCGGACGGCGCCGTGGGGGCCGTCCTCGCTGTCGTCGTCGTGCGAGCCGCCCGGCGGGAGGGCCCGGCGCATCTGTTCCAGCTGGGCCCGCGCCGCCATCTGCTGCGCGAACAGGGCCGTCTGGATGCCGTGGAAGAGGCCCTCAAGCCACCCCACCAACTGTGCCTGCGCGATGCGCAGTTCCGCCTCCGAGGGGACCGTCTCCTCGGTGAACGGGAGGGAGAGCCGCTCCAGTTCCTCGACCAGCTCCGGCGCGAGGCCGTCTTCGAGTTCCTTCACCGACGCCGCGTGGATGTCCTTCAGACGGACCCGGCTGGCCTCGTCCAGAGGGGCGGCGCGCACTTCTTCCAGAAGTTGCTTGATCATGCTGCCGATGCGCATGACCTTGGCGGGCTGTTCGACCATCTCCGTCACCGGGACCTCGCGCGACTCGTCATCGGTGCCGCCGACCGCCATCCCGTCCTGGCCCACGATCAGCACGTGCGGGGGGCTGTCCTGCGACCGTTCACTCCTCGGCATCTCCATGCCGTCATTCTCTCGCACACCTGCGTCTCACCACGGTGTGCCCCCGTACGGGCGTGATCCACCCTGTACGGGGGCAGTGACCTCAGCCCGCCGCCCGCCGGGCCAGCGCCCCGCTCGACCTGGTGACCAGCGCGGCCAGCAGCGCCGCGCCCAGCGGTACGAGGACCAGCAGGCCGGCCAGCGTCTCCCACGGCACCGCGATCGGTACGTACAGCTCGGTGTCGAGCGCCGAGGCGTTGCCCGATTCGATGCCGTACCGGATGAGCCGCAGCTCCTCCCGCTCCTGGGTGAGCCGCAGCCCGACCGCCGGCAGGATCCCGGCGGCGGAGCCGAGGACCACGCCCATCAGGGCCACGACCCCGCACTGGAAGCCGCTGAGCGTCCGCCGTACGCGCGGGGCCGCACCGACCGCCGCGAGGGTCTTCAGGTCGGCCTCCGAGTCGGCCTGGGCCAGGCCCGTCGCGATACCGGCGGCCCCGATGGTGACCATGCCCGCGAACACCCCGAGGATGAGCAGGCCCAGCGTGTGCTGCTCCTGGTAGCCCTCCTCCAGCTTGAGTTCGGCGTCGGCGCCCATCCGGTCGATCTCGCCGTCCATCCGCTGCCGTTCCTCGGTGGCCGCCTTGCGGTCGAGGCTGAAGTACGAGCCGACGGGGGCCGTCGCGAACCCCGCGGCGCGGGCGGCGGCGGGCGGCAGGACCAGTTCGACGCCCCAGGCCTTCGCGGTGTCGGGTGCCTGGTGGACGGCGAGGACCTTGTCCTGGCCGGGCGGTTCGGTGCGCCGCTCGGCGGCCTTCTCGGCGGCGGCCGCATCGGTGACGACCCGCAGGGTGACCTTCCCGTCCTTGACCTGGTTCCGGTTGAAGGAGACGGGCCGGCCCTCCTTCAGCGCGGCCGCGGAGCCCGGGTCGCTGACCGCCAGGACCTGCATCAGCTTCTCGTCGGCGACGACGGTCAGGAAGGGGGTGGGGAAACGCTTCTCCGCGCAGCGCGGGTCCTGCCGCAGCTCCCGTAGCCGGTCCGGCGGGAAGGAGGCCGCCCCGTGCTCGGCCTCGGAGATAGGACAGCGCTGTTCCTTCGGGACGATGACCTCGACCCGTCCGCACACCTGCGTCCCGCCCCTGGAGGAGCAGTTCGGGTTGCCCACGACCAGCCGGTCCACGTCGGCCCGTACCGCCACGGGCAGGGTCTTGGAGAGGGTGTCGCGCAGGGCCGGCACGTCCTTGTGACCGCTGTTGTCGCGACTCGTCAGATACCCGGCACCGGAGGGGAGTGCGGCCACGTACTCGTGCCGGTACTGGACGTCACGGCTGTGCTGGTAGGTGGAGACCGCCACCGTCCCCGCGACGGCGGCCAGTACGGCGGCCACCGCCGGGGCCGTACGCCCCCGGTTGCGGACGGCGTCGCGCAGGGCGAGCCGGGGCGACAGCGGCAGCCATCGCCCGAGCCGTCCGAACGCGCCGACCAGCAGCGGAGTGAGGGCGACGACGCCGAGCTCGGCGAGCGCACTGCCGCCCATCACGAAGGTGGTGCTGACCCGGTACCGGCTCCCGTACACGACGACCGCCGTGCCGCCGGCGATGGCGAGCACCCCGATGAGGGGGAGTATCCGGCCGGCGCGGCGCACCCCGCGCCGGCCGGTGAGGGAGGACAGCACCGTCTGTCGGGAGGCGGTGACGGCGGGGGCGACCGCGGCCAGCAGGCCGGTCACCACGGCGAGCAGGGCGATGCCGAGCAGTTCCAGCGGGCGCGCCTCGAAGCCGCCGAAGCGGGCGCCGAGCTTCTCCTCCAGCAGGGGCCGCAGCCCGAGCGTGAGGGCAACGCCGGTCAGCGTGCCGATGACCGCGGCCACCGCGCCGAGCACGATGCCGCCGGAGAGGACGACGGCCCGGATGTGCCGCCGGTCGCCGCCGTTGGCGCCGACCAGGCCCAGCTGGCGGCGTGAGCGTCGGGCGCCGACCGCGAAGGCGGGTCCGGCGAGCAGGCAGATCTCCAGCATGGCGAGGCCGACGACGGTGACCAGTACGGACCGCTCGGTCACCCCGCCCTGCTCCGGCAGGGTGAACTGCTCCTTCGGCTGCTGCTTGAACAGCGGTACCTCGGAGTCGGCCGGCGGGTGCAGGGCGACGGCGCGGGAAAGGACGAGCGCGCCCCGCTTGTTGACCTCCGTGACCATGTTCCACGTGAAACCACCGCCGCCCACCGAGACGAGGTAGGAGGACCGGGGAGTGATCCCGGGTGCTCCGGTGGCCTTGAGCGCCTTGTCGAGGGGGTCGAGCACGGCGCCCGGCAGGGCGAGCAGTTCGGGGTGCAGGAGCTTGTCGGGGATCTCGTACGCGCCCACGATCCGGTACGGCACCTGGGAGCCGCGCGGGGTCGTGGAGGAGCCCACGGACAGGCCCGAGGCCTTCAGGAAGGCATGGGTGGCGACGACCTCGCCCGGGCCCTCGGGCATGCGCCCCCGGCCGAGCGTGACCAGGCCCCGGGTCAGCGGGTCGCGCACGTCCAGCTCGCGCAGGTCGGTCCCCAGCAGTCCGTGCGCGGTGTGCATCTTGGCGAAGCCCTTGCGGTCCTCGACGGCCCGCACCCCGGGCGGGAGCGCCGACTTCAGCGGCTGCCGGTCCTCCTCCCGGCCGGGCCGGTACTTCTCGTAGCCGCCGACCGGGGCGTACTGCTCGCCGTTCGGGTGCTGGTAGACGGCCGCGTCCAGGCCGGAGGGGCTGATCCGGGCGTCGGCGGCGCCGAGCTCACGGGTCATCCGCTGGTCGGTGGAGAGCTGGGCACTGCGGAAGGTGAGGTCGAGGGCGCTCATCCCGATGACGGGCAGGGCGAGCATCGCGAGGACCAGGGCGCTGCGGCCCTTGGCGCGCCACGCGTCGCGGCGGGCGATGCGCAGGGCGGCGATCCAGGAGTGGTACCAGGCGGCGAGGGGGAAGGTCACAGGCCGGCCGCCCGCCCGGAGAGCAGCGAATCGGCCTGGCTGCGCAGGGTCTCGTCGACGACGCTGCCGTCGCGCAGGAAGACGACCCGGTCCGCCCAGGCGGCGAAGCGGGGTTCGTGCGTGACGAGGACACCGGCCGCGCCCGCGTCGCAGCGGGCGCGCAGCAGCGCGAGTACGGACTCGCCGGTCTCGGAGTCGAGGGCGCCGGTGGGCTCGTCGGCGAGGACCAGGCGGCGTTCGCCGACCAGGGCGCGGGCGATGGCCACGCGCTGCTGCTGGCCGCCGGACATCTCGTCGGGGAAGCGGTCGGCGAGCTGCGGCAGGCGTATCTCCTTCAGCGCGGCGAGGGCCGCGCGGCGCGCCTTCCGGGCGGAGGTCCCGTCGAGTTCGAGGGGCAGGGCCACGTTCTCGGCGGCGGTGAGGGCCGGTATCAGGTTGTAGTCCTGGAAGACGTAGCCGATGCTGCGCCGGCGCAGTGCGGCCAGCTGCCTGCGGGAGGCGGTGGTGATGTCGACGCCTTCGACCAGGACACTGCCGCTGGTGGGGGTGTCGAGTCCGCCCGCGAGGGTGAGCAGCGTGGACTTGCCGGAGCCGGAGGGGCCCATGACGGCGATGAGTTCGCCGGGGTGGACGTCGAGGTCGACCCCGCGCAGGGCGTGCACCTCCGTGGCGCCGCTGCCGTGAGTGCGTACGAGGCGGTTCAGCTGGAGTACGGGGCGTGAGCCGTGGTGCTGCTGGTGCTGGTCAGGCATGAGGGATCCCCCCTGGATCGTTCGTTCAGCCGCGCCGCGTGCGGGCGGCGGGGCTGGTGGGGCCGGTAAGGCTGGTGGGGCCAGTGGCGCCCGGGCTGATGGCGACCGCGGACACCGCGGACACCGCGGACCCCGCGCCGAATGCACCGCCCACGCGGCCGACGCCGCCCGCCCCCGCCGCGCCGCCCGTGCCCGCCGCGCCGCCCGTGCCCGGCGTTTCGGGTCCCGGGCCGGCCGCGTCCGCCGGGCCGAGCGCGGCCAGCCGGACGAGCCGGGACTCGCAGTGGTCGAGCCAGCGCGCCTCGGCCTCGGTCTGGAAGATCAGCTGTTCCAGGACCAGCAGCCAGGCCAGGTCGTCGCGTTCGCGCGCCTGCCCGCTCTCGATGGCGGTGAGGGCCCGGGCCTTGAGCCGGGTGTAGTCCTGCATCGCCTTGAGCGTGGCGTGCCGCTGGGCCTGGATGACGGCGCGGATGTCCACGCCCGGTGCGCCCACGGCCATGGCGAGCTTGATGGACAGCTCGTCGCGGGGCGGGTTGGTGCGGTCGACGGGGCGCTCGTACCAGTCGTGCAGTTCGGCGAGGCCGCCTTCGGTGATGGCGTAGAGGGTGTGGCCGGCCTCGTCCTCGCCGCCGGGGGCGACGAGCCCGTCGCGCTCCAGACGGGCCAGGGTCGTGTAGACCTGCCCGACGTTGAGCGGCCAGGTGGAGCCGGTGCGGGATTCGAATTCGGTGCGCAGCTGGGAGCCGTAGCGGGGGCCCCGTTCCAGCAGTGCGAGAAGGCCGTGACGGATCGACATACTCAGTATGTATACCGAGTATGCTCGCTGGTGCAAGCTCCCCCGGGCCGCCTCGGGCCGGCCGCGGAGAGCTGACGGGACCCGCTACCGGCCCCGTCGCAGCCGCATGCCCATGTACCCGAGGCCCAGCCCCATCAGGGCCAGCCCGGTGCCCAGCGGGAGCAGGTCCGCGGCCAGGTCGGCGGCCCGTTCGTTCTGCTCGGTGCCCAGCACGGTGAGGGAGGCCGTCGGGCTCGGGGCCGCACTCGGCGGCGGCGTGGCCGGCCCGGGCCGCTCCGGCGGGGGGCGCTCCGGCAGGGGCCGCGCCGGAGGGACGGGGTGTGCCGGGCGGACCGGGCGCACGGGGCGGGAGACGGCGGCGAAGCCGGGGGCGACCGGTTCGTCGGAGGGCCGCCCGGGGCGCTCCCGTCCGACCCCCGCGGGGCTGCCGGCGAGCTCCTCGTACGCCTCATGGGGTACTTCGGCCACCCGGCCGGGGCGTTCGGGTGCGGCGACGGCCGGGGCGCGGGCGGGGGTGGCGCTCGCGGGCGCCATGGCCAGCAGCGCGGCGGCGGCCAGCGAGGCCCCGGCGGTCCAGTGCGGCAGGCGGAGGCGTGGAGTCACGGGGTGCCCCTCCCCTTCCATGCGGCCCGGACGTCCGATGCCGGACGTCGCACTCAGGCTTGCATAGTGGGGCGAAGTGGGCATTCCGGGTGGCCCGTCAGGGTGCCCGGGACGCCGGTACCACCGGTCCGGCGGCACGCGGCCGCGCACCGGGGGCGGCGGCCGCGGCGGCGGCCGCGCCCTGCGACCGCCGACGTGCTCCCGTCTACTGCGGGTTGCCGGTGGACACGACCAGCGTGAACTCCGTGCCCTCCTTGGCCACGTCGGTCCCGGAAGCCGGCAGCTGCTCCAGGACGGTGTCCTGGCCGTAGACGGCCTCGTCGCGCTCCTGGATGGTGAACCTCCAGCCCGCGGCCTGGATGCATTCCTTGACCGAACGCAGGTTCTTGTACCGGAAGTCCGGGGCCACGACCTTGGTGGCGTCCTTGTAGGACTTCGTCGGGCTCTTGCACTTCTCCACGTCGATCGTGCGCGAGGGGTCCGGCCCCTTGTGGCCGGCCACCGCCGAACCGGACGCGGACGCCGAGGCGGACGGGGACGCGCCCTTGCCCTTGTCGTCGTCGTCCATGTTCAGCACCGCGACCAGGCCGCCGATGGCCAGCAGGGCCACCGCGACGGCACCGGCCACGACCGGCGTGTTCCGCTTCCCGCCGCCCGACGAGGCGGTCGTGGCGGGCGTGGGCGAGATGGTGAAAGGCGGCGGCGTCTGCGGCGCGTACTGCTGCTGCGCCATCGGCGCCGTGGTGTGCGGGTAGGCGTAGCCGCCCTGCTGGGCCTGCTGCCCCTGCGGCGCGTACGGGGACGGCGGCGGGGTCTGGGCCTGGTACGGCTGCTGGAGCGACTGCGGCGGCGGCGACTGGAAGCCGGAGTCCACCGGCGGGAAGACGGCCGAGCCGACGCCCGCCCCGCTGCCGCCGACGGCGGCGTTGGGCACGATGGCCGGGGCCCCGGTGTGACCGGCCGACATCACGCGCATGATCTCGTCGCGCATGGCCGCGGCCGTGGGGAAGCGCTCGTTCGGGTTCTTCTTCAGCGCCCGCGCGACCAGCGCGTCCATCGCCGGGGTGATCGACCGGTTGACGGTCGACGGAGCCACCGGCTCCTCCTGGACGTGCGCGTACGCGATGGCCAGCGGCGAGTCGGCGTCGAAGGGGATCCGGCCCGTCAGCAGCTGGAACAGCATGATGCCCACGGAGTACAGGTCGGAGCGGGCGTCCACGCCGCGCCCCAGCGCCTGCTCGGGCGAGAGGTACTGGGGGGTGCCGACGACCATGCCGGTCTGCGTCATCGAGGTGACGCCCGACTGCATGGCGCGGGCGATGCCGAAGTCCATCACCTTGACCACGCCGCGCTTGGTCATCATCACGTTGCCGGGCTTGATGTCGCGGTGGACGAGGCCCATCTCGTGGCTGGTCTCCAGCGCCGCCAGCACGTCGGCCGTCACCTTCAGGGCCTTGTCCGCCGGCATGGCGCCGTACTGGCGCACGTCCGCCTCGAGGACCGAGCCGAGCGGCTGCCCCTCCACGTACTCCATGACGATGTACGGCATGACCGTCTCGTCGCCCCCGCCGGAGCCGAAGGTGACGGTTCCCTCGCCGGTGTCGAAGACCGAGACGATGTTCGTGTGCGACAGTTTCGCAACAGCCTGCGCTTCGCGCCGGAAGCGCTCGCGGAAGGACGCCTCGCGCCCGAGTTCGCTGTGCAGGGTCTTGATCGCGACCTGGCGGTCGAGCGCGGAGTCGTACGCGAGGTAGACCGAGGCCATGCCCCCCTCGCCCAGCAAATCCCTTAGCTGATAACGGCCACCGGCCAGGGAGCCGCCTGCGTACCGGCCCTGCGTGCCGTCCTGGCTCATGACTGTTGCTTCCCCTCGGGCTGTTTCCCTACGCGTCTGGCTGAGCGCATGTCGCGCCCAGTCTGCCGGAGGGCAAGCACACGTCAAGCCGGTGCCCGCTGCGTGACCACGGGCCTACGGGGCGTCTGTGGCCGAACGGTGACCGGTTCGGAGGCTGTAGCGTTCATCGGAGCACCCGATGGGACCCACCGCTAGAGCGGACGAGAGAGACGACGGCGAGGACTGATGGCACCCGAACCCGAGGGAAACGGCGCCGGGATGGCCGACGGTCCTGAGCACTGGGGCGCGGGCGGTCTGGTGGGGGACGGCCGTTACCGGCTGACCCACCGCCTGGGCCGCGGCGGCATGGCGGAGGTGTTCGCGGCCGAGGACGTACGGCTGGGACGCACCGTGGCCGTCAAGCTGCTCCGCGCCGACCTGGCCGAGGACCCGGTGTCCAAGGCCCGCTTCACCCGTGAGGCGCAGTCGGTCGCCGGCCTCAACCACCACGCCGTCGTCGCCGTGTACGACTCGGGCGAGGACCGGGTCGGTCCGAACGTGGTCCCGTACATCGTGATGGAGCTCGTCGAGGGCCGCACCATCCGCGACCTGCTGATCAGCGCCGAGGCCCCGGGCCCGGAGCAGGCGCTCATCATCGTCTCCGGGGTGCTCGAAGCGCTCGCGTACTCGCACCAGCACGGCATCGTGCACCGCGACATCAAGCCCGCCAACGTCATCATCACCGACACCGGCGCGGTGAAGGTGATGGACTTCGGCATCGCCCGCGCCCTGCACGGCGCGCAGTCGACGATGACCCAGACCGGCATGGTCATGGGCACCCCGCAGTACCTGTCGCCCGAGCAGGCCCTCGGCAAGGCCGTGGACCACCGCTCCGACCTGTACGCCACCGGCTGCCTGCTCTACGAACTCCTCGCGCTGCGGCCCCCCTTCACCGGCGAGACCCCCCTGTCGGTGGTCTACCAGCACGTCCAGGACGCGCCGGTGCCGCCCTCGCAGCTGCCCGAGGGCGGCTCCATCCCGCAGGAACTCGACGGCCTGGTCATGCGGTCGCTGGCCAAGGACCCGGACGACCGGTTCCAGAGCGCCGAGGAGATGCGGGGGCTCGTCCAGTACGCGCTCCAGATGCTCCAGGACCAGGGGGCCAACACCGGCACCTGGAACACCGGCCCCGTCACCATGGCGCTCCCGCACGGCCAGCCGGGCGGCGCGCCCGCCTCGGCGATGGGGCCCGCGAACGGCGGCCCGCGCCAGCAGTACCCCGCGCACGCCACGACCTCGCAGTTCCAGCAGCCGATGGTCCCCCCGCTGAACCCGGACGACGGCACGGCGTTCCCCGGCGGCGGCAACCGGGGCCACGGCGGCGGCCAGGGCGGTCGCGGCGGCTACGACGGTTACGACGGCTACGACGACCGCCGGCGCGGCGGCGCGTGGAAGGCGTGGCTCTTCGCGGTGCTCGCGGTCCTCGCCATCGCCGGCGGGGTCGCGTACGCCATCAAGAGCGGCGGTCTCGGCGGCGGCGGCGGTGGCGGCGGCAACAAGCCGAAGACCACCGTGAGCACGCCCGGCGCCTCGCAGAGCAGCGGCGGCAGCACGGAGCAGACCCCGTCGGCCACCCCGAGCGCGGAGACCGGCCGCTCGCACACCGACGAGACCTACCAGCCGGCCCCGAGCCGCAGCAAGTACACGCCGAGCAACACCCCGTCGGCGCCGAGCACCGCGTCGTCGACGCCGAAGACGACACCGCCGGTGGATCCGACCACGAAGCCCTCGCCCCCGACGGACCCGCCCACCAAGCCGACGCCGCCCACGGGCGGCGGCGGAAGTCCCGCCAGCGAGGAATGACAGCGCGGGGAAAAGGGCCCGGAGGAAGGAATTCCGCCGGGCCCTTTCCTTAGGTGCGGGCAGTCACGAGGCGTGCTGGTACGGCCGGTCCGGAGAGCCGGCGCGGCTTTCCGGGGCCGGGTTTCCGGTCAGGGTGTGCACGGATACGAGCTGGGGTTCGATGCGCATGTGGACGGGGTCGAAGACCTCCCCGTCCACGAAATGCGGAGCCGGTCCGAATAGCCGCAGTTCCGCGGTGGACGGCTCGACGAGTTGCGCCGTACCGGTGAACTGCACCGTCCACAGCGCGGCCTCGCCGGAATGGAAGTTGTCCGCCCCATAGGCGACGACACTGCCGGCGCACGCCTGGTGGTAGCCGAAACCGGCGTGCATTCTCAGCACGACCCTGCCCTCCACCACGATGTGGCGGGCGACGGCGAGGAAGGGGAGGGCGCGCATGCTCGTGGCGACCCGGCCGTACGGCACGCGGCGCAGCAGTTCGATGGCGTGGAGTTCCTCTGGGGACATGAAGTCACTGTCGGGCACCGGCGGAGCGCCCGGAAAGAGGATCCCGCCCCCGATGATCGAGGACGTTGGTCCCGAATCGCACCATCCACCCCCATCCACCGGGGCGCGGACGCCACGGCACGGCCGCGGGGCGGCGCGCTCGGGAACCGTTCGACGAGCGGTGCAGGCGGGGTCGAGCGGGGTCGCGCGGGGACGCACCGCCGTGCCGGCCGGCGCCGGGCCGGCCCGAGGTCCGCGCTAGCGCCGCTCCGCCTGGAGGCGGGCCACGTACGCGGCGGCCTGCGAGCGGCGCTCCATGCCGAGCTTGGACAGCAGGCTGGAGACGTAGTTCTTGATGGTCTTCTCGGCCAGGTGCAGCCGCTCCCCGATGACCCGGTTGGTCAGGCCCTCGCCGATCAGGTCGAGGATCTTGCGCTCCTGCTCGGTGAGGTTGGAGAGCCGGTCGTCACCCTTGCCGTTCTTGCCGTCGCGCAGCCGCTCCAGCACGCGCGCGGTGGCCACGGGGTCCAGCAGCGACCTGCCGGCCGCCACGTCGCGCACCGCGCTGAGCAGCTCGTTCCCGCGGATCGCCTTGAGGACGTAGCCGGAGGCGCCCGCCATGATCGCGTCGAAGAGCGCCTCGTCGTCGGCGAAGGAGGTGAGCATCAGGCACTTGACGCCCTCGTCCTGCGAGCGCACCTCGCGGCAGACCTCGACCCCGCTGCCGTCCGGGAGGCGTACGTCGAGGACGGCGACGTCGGGGCGGGTGGCGGGGATGCGGACCAGCGCGTCGGCGGCGGTGCCGGCCTCACCGACGATCTCGATGTCCTCTTCGACCGACAAAAGCTCATGAACGCCCCGACGTACCACTTCGTGGTCGTCCAGGAGAAATACCTTGATTTTTCCGTCTTCGCGCACGAAGTCATCTTCACACACTCACCTCTTCCCTGGCGGGGTTACCCGGGATAACGTGCCGTTGTTCCGGCCCCCTGCAAGGCTGTGACCAGTGGATGTTCCCCAGGCGGCCGATTTACTTGGATATCCAAGCAAAATCGCAGGTCAAACGGGGTTTCGCAGTTATGCGTCGCACTGGGTAACGTGCTGTGCGCAGGGCACTCGCCGGGGCACCTGTCACGCCTGAATCCGTCACATTCCGTGCACCCACCCCGTGTGCGGGTACGGATACAGGTGAGCCGCACTGGTCCCCGGAGAACCCGGGTGCCGGACCGACGGAGGAGCACACGTGACCGTGGAGAGCACTGCCGCGCGCAAGCCGCGACGCAGCAGCGGCACCAAGCGGGCGGCCGGCGCGGCGAGCGCCGGCAAGACCGCCGCTGCCACCGCACAGCCGCACGACGCCGAGCCTCAGCTCGTACAACTGCTGACGCCCGAGGGTGAACGGGTCGAGGTCGAGGGCAACCCCGACATCGCCGAGTTCGCCCCCTTCGTCGCGGACATCACCACCGAGGACCTGCGGGCGCTGTACCGCGACATGGTCCTCACCCGCCGCTTCGACGGCGAGGCGACCGCCCTCCAGCGCCAGGGCGAGCTGGGCCTGTGGGCCTCGCTGCTGGGCCAGGAGGCCGCGCAGATCGGCTCCGGCCGGGCGCTGCGCGACGACGACTACGTCTTCCCGACCTACCGGGAGCACGGCGTGGCGTGGTGCCGTGGCGTCGACCCGACGAACCTGCTCGGCATGTTCCGCGGTGTGAACCACGGCGGGTGGGACCCGAACACCAACAACTTCCACCTGTACACGATCGTCATCGGCTCGCAGACGCTGCACGCCACCGGCTACGCGATGGGCGTGGCCAAGGACGGCGCCGACTCGGCGGTCATCGCGTACTTCGGCGACGGCGCGTCCAGCCAGGGCGACGTGGCCGAGGCCTTCACCTTCTCGGCCGTCTACAACTCCCCCGTGGTGTTCTTCTGCCAGAACAACCAGTGGGCGATCTCCGAGCCGACCGAGCGTCAGATGCGCGTGCCGCTCTACCAGCGCGCGCAGGGCTTCGGCTTCCCCGGCGTCCGCGTCGACGGCAACGACGTACTGGCCTGCCTGGCGGTCACCCGCTGGGCGCTGGACCGCGCCCGCCGCGGCGAGGGCCCGACCCTGGTCGAGGCGTTCACGTACCGCATGGGCGCCCACACCACCTCCGACGACCCGACCAAGTACCGGCTCGACGAGGAGACGGCGGCCTGGGAGGCGAAGGACCCGATCCTGCGCCTGAAGACCCACCTGCTGGCTTCCGGGGGTGCCGACGAGGCGTTCTTCGAGGAGCTGGAGGCCGAGAGCGAGGCCCTCGGCAAGCGGGTGCGCGAGGTCGTGCGCGCCATGCCCGACCCCGACACGATGGCGATCTTCGAGAACGTCTACGCGGACGGGCACGCGCTCGTCGACGAGGAGCGCGCCCAGTTCGCCGCCTACCTCGCGTCCTTCGAGGAGGGTCACTGATGGCTGTCGAGAAGATGTCGATCGCGAAGGCGCTCAACGAGTCCCTGCGCAAGGCCATGGAGACGGACCCGAAGGTCCTGGTCATGGGCGAGGACGTCGGCAAGCTGGGCGGTGTCTTCCGCATCACCGACGGGCTCCAGAAGGACTTCGGCGAGGAGCGGGTCATCGACACCCCGCTCGCCGAGTCCGGCATCGTCGGCACCGCCATCGGCCTGGCCCTGCGCGGCTACCGGCCGGTCGTGGAGATCCAGTTCGACGGTTTCGTCTTCCCCGCGTACGACCAGATCGTCACGCAGCTCGCGAAGATGCACGCCCGCGCGCTCGGCAAGATCAAGCTGCCGGTCGTCGTGCGCATCCCGTACGCCGGCGGCATCGGCGCCGTCGAGCACCACAGCGAGTCCCCGGAGGCGCTCTTCGCGCACGTCCCGGGCCTGAAGGTGGTCTCGCCGTCGAACGCGAGCGACGCGTACTGGATGCTCCAGCAGGCGATCCTCAGCGACGACCCGGTGATCTTCTTCGAGCCGAAGCGCCGCTACTGGGACAAGGGCGAGGTCGACACCGAGGCCATCCCCGGCGAGCTGCACAAGGCGCGCGTCGCCCGCTCCGGCACCGACCTCACCCTGGCCGCGTACGGCCCGATGGTGAAGGTCTGCCTGGAGGCCGCCGCCGCGGCCGCCGAGGAGGGCAAGTCGGTGGAGGTCGTGGACCTGCGCTCGATGTCGCCCGTCGACTTCGACGGACTCCAGGCGTCGGTGGAGCGGACCCGCCGGCTCGTGGTCGTCCACGAGGCGCCGACCTTCCTGGGCATGGGCTCCGAGATCGCCGCCCGCATCACGGAGCAGTGCTTCTACCACCTGGAGGCCCCGGTGCTGCGCGTGGGCGGTTTCCACGCCCCGTACCCGCCGGCCCGCCTGGAGGACGAGTACCTGCCGGGCCTGGACAGGGTGCTCGACGCCGTCGACCGCTCGCTGGCGTACTGAGGAGAGCCCCGCCATGACGATCCGCGAATTCAAGATGCCCGACGTGGGCGAGGGCCTCACCGAGGCCGAGATCCTCAAGTGGTACGTCCAGCCGGGTGACACGGTCACCGACGGGCAGGTCGTCTGCGAGGTGGAGACGGCGAAGGCGGCCGTGGAGCTGCCGATCCCCTTCGACGGGGTGGTGCACGCGCTGCTCTTCGAGGAGGGCGTGACCGTCGACGTCGGCCAGGTCATCATCTCCGTCGAGACCGGTGACCCGGCGGGCGCCGTGGCCGAGGCCCCGGCGGCGGCAGCCGCTGCCGCCCCGGCGGCCCCGGAGGCCGCCGAGGAGCCGGCGGCCGCGGCCCGCCAGCCCGTGCTGGTCGGCTACGGGGTCTCCCAGGCCTCGACCAAGCGCCGCCCGCGCAAGGCCCCCGCGGCCGCCGTCGCGGGGCAGAACGGCACGGCCGCGCCCGCAGCGCCCGCCGCCGCTCCGGCCGTGGTTCCGGCGCAGCCGGCCCCCGCCGCCGCCCAGGCCCCGGCCGCCGCCCCGCAGAACGGCACCGCGCTGCCGTCGGCGGAGCGTCCGCTGGCCAAGCCGCCCGTGCGCAAGCTCGCCAAGGACCTCGGCATCGACCTGGCCGCGGTGGTCCCCACCGGCGACGGCGGGGTCGTGACGCGGGAGGACGTGCACGCCGCCGCGGCGGCCGCGCTCGCCCCGCAGGCGGCGGCCCCGGTGACGGCCCCGGCGGCAGCGCCGGCGGCGGCCTCCGCACCGGCTCCGGCCACGGCCGGGACGGCGCAGGCGCCGGCGTTCGAGGCGGGAGCACGGGAGACCCGTATCCCGGTCAAGGGCGTCCGCAAGGTCACCGCCCAGGCCATGGTCGCCTCCGCCTTCACCGCGCCGCACGTCACGGAGTTCATCACCCTCGACGTGACCCGCACGATGAAGCTGGTCCAGGAGCTGAAGGAGGACCCGGACCTCTCCGGTCTGCGGATCAACCCGCTGCTCCTGATCGCCAAGGCCGTCCTCATCGCCGTCCGCCGCAACCCGGAGGTCAACGCCTCCTGGGACGAGGCGGCCCAGGAGATCGTGCTCAAGCACTACGTCAACCTGGGGATCGCGGCGGCCACCCCGCGCGGCCTGATCGTCCCGAACATCAAGGACGCCCACGCCAAGAGCCTGGCGGAGCTGTCGACGGGCCTGTCGGAACTGGTCGCCACGGCCCGCGAGGGCAAGACCTCCCCGGCCGACATGCAGAACGGCACCCTCACCATCACCAACGTCGGCGTCTTCGGCGTCGACACCGGTACGCCCATCCTGAACCCCGGCGAGTCCGCGATCCTCGCGGTCGGCGCGATCAAGCTCCAGCCGTGGGTCCACAAGGGCAAGGTGAAGCCGCGTCAGGTCACCACCCTGGCGCTGTCGTTCGACCACCGGCTCATCGACGGCGAGCTCGGCTCCAAGTTCCTCGCCGACATCGCGGCGGTCCTGGAACATCCGCGCCGGCTGATCACCTGGTCGTAGCGCACACGACCGGGCCGTGAGCGGTCCGGCCCGGTCGCGGCCCGTGCCGCCCGCCCGTGGCGCACGCGCCGGCACCCGCCGACGGCCGGTCCCCTCCCCGGGGGACCGGCCGTCGGCGTCGGGCCCCCGGCGGGCGGGAAACCCCTGGCCAACGCCACCTGCCGGTGTGATCATCTGGCTGATGAGATTCCGCGCTGCCGCAGCAGACCCCGCAGACCTCGACCGCGCCCTGGCCCACCCGGCCGACGGCCCCGTCGCCGCCCTCACCCCCGACCGGATCCGCGAGGAGTTCGCGGCGAACCGGATGCGTCCCGAGTGGACCTGGTTCGCCGAGGACGCGGACGGCCGGGTGCTGGCCCGCGCCCTGTGGTGGGGGCGCGCCGACAGCGAGCGGCCCGTCGCCCTCGACTGCCTCCAGGTCGCCGGCACGGTCGCCGACCCGGCCGCCCTGGCCGCCGCGCTGCTGGAGGCCGGTCACACCGCCTTCGGCAAGCGCCCGGGCTACAACCTCTCCCTGCCGCGCGACTGGCGCGCCGACCCCGGCCTGGCCGGGGCGGTGGCATGGCGGCAGGAGGCCGCGTACCGGGCCGGACTGACGCGGGAGATCGAGCGGCTGCGCTACGAGTGGACCCCGGCCGCCGGAACGGCGGAGCCGACGGGCGGGCTCGTCTTCCGGGAGGGCGCCGACGAGGAGTTCCTCGACGTCTTCGCCCGGCTCTCGCGCGGCAGCCTCGACCTGGCCACCCGGCACGAACTCGACAGCATGAGCGAGGAGGAACTGGCCCGCGAGGACTTCGAGTTCTACCGCGACTGCCCCGGCGAGCGCTCCTGGTGGCGCCTGGCCCACCTCCCCGACGGCACCCTCGCCGGGATGGCCCTGCCCTCCGCGACCCCCTACCACCGCAACGTCGGCTACCTGGGCGTCGTCCCCGAGCAGCGCGGGAAGGGCCTGATCGACGAGGTCCTCGCCGAGATCACCCGCTTCCACGCCTCCGAGGGCGCCGAGCGCGTCACGGCGACCACCGACACCGTCAACCTCCCGATGGCCGCGGCCTTCGACCGGGCCGGCTACGAGGTCACCGAGATCCGTCTCGTCCTGGAGGCCCCGCCCGGGAACTGAGGCGGTAGCCTCCCCGGATGCCGATCGCCGAGTTGCAGGTGTACGACGTGGAGGAGGCCGACGTCACCGGTGGGGTGTGCCTCGTGCGGTGCGTCGGCGGGGTGGCGCGGGCCGGACAGGTCTACGCGGCCGGGGAGTCGCGGGTCTGGCTGCGCGCGATAGAGCGGTACGGGCGCGACGTCGGCTCCTTCGACGCCGGGCACACCGCTCGGGTCCGCCTCGCGGGCGCCGTCGTCGCGCTGCTGAGCCGCGGCCAGGTGCTGACCTGCGTACCGCCCGACGGGCACGGCCTGGCGGAGCTGGAGGCCTGGCTGGCCACCGGGCCGCCGCTGACGGACGAGCCGCGCCCGCGGACCCTGCGCGGCCTCGCGGTGGGCGGGATGCAGGACGCGCTGCTGCCGGACGCGACGCGGCTGCGCTGGGGCCGGGTGGCGCAGGCGGCGGCGTACCGCTGCGCGGCGGCGGAGGGCGCGTCCGATCTGGTCCGGGGGATCGAGCTGGCCTTCGTACGCGGTTACCTGCTCCGGGAGTTCGGGCCCGGGCCGGGCGGCGACCCGGCCGCGGTGTGCCGGGAGTCGCTCGCGCTCGTCGACCTCACTCCGGCGGAGGCGGCCGCGCGGGCGCGCGTCTGGCGCGAGCTGCCGCGCGCGGAGATCGTGCACCTGCGCCACCTCAAGATCCTGCTGCGGTGGACGGGCGCCGCCCGGCCGTACCTGGTGGACGGCGATCCGTCGGCGGTGGCGCTGGACGCCTGGTCGCGGGTCCGTCCAGTCCTGCCCTAGACCCGGTCCGGGCGGGGGTCGTCATCCGGCCCGGTAGGCGCGCAGGAAGGCCGAGACCCCGCCGGTCAGCAGCCGGTCGGTCTCCTCCTCGGACAAGGGCAGGAGGCCGTAGTGGGACTCCTGCACGATCTGCTGCGCGGACAGCGCCGTGAAGTGGGTGCCCGTCAGTTCGGCGTCGCCGCGCACGTCGATCAGCCCGGCGGCGGCGAGGCCCTCCATGGCCTCGGCGAGGGCGCGGGCGACCGGGCGCGGTCCGGCGTCCTTCCACGCCTCCAGCACCTCGGCGGGTACGTGGTTGACCTCGGCGTGGATGTGCCGGACCAGCGCGAAGTGGTCGGAGTGCTCGAACATCGTGCGGACCAGGGCGCGGGCGAGGGCCGTCAGATCGCGTTCCAGGTTGTCCGGGTGGGGCGGCCGTGCGGGGTCGAGCAGGGCGCGCACCTTCGCGGTGTGGGCGTCGCGGACCTCGCCCGAAGTCCACGTGACGACGGTGGCGAAGAGCTCCGCCTTGCCTCCGGGGAAGTGGTTGTAGAGGGTCCGGGTGGAGACGCCGGCGGCCTCGGCGAGCGCGTCGACGGAGGCGCGTGCGTACCCCTCGCGGCCGAAGAGGGGGCAGGCCGCTTTCGCCAGGGCGATCCGCTTCGCGAGCTTTCGCGGCGGGACGTCGCGCTGTACGTCTTCTGTCCGGGTGCCGTTGCTGGCGGCCACGCCTGCCTCCTTCGTTTTACAACGATCGTTGCAGTTTTTACAACGCGCGTTGTAGTTTACCGGGGTGGAGGCCGCACCGGGCGGCGCTCCGCTGTCCAAGGGAGATCATCATGTCTGCCGCCGAAACAGTCCCGGACGAGCCGCTGCGCGCGGCCGTCACCCAGAGCCCCGCCGGGAGCCCGCCCGGACGTCCGGACCGGCGCGGACGTGCCCCGCGGACGGCACGCGCCACGCGGCCCCACGAGGCCTGAGGGAGCTGGACGCCATGACCGCAGCACCCGCCTCCGCTTCCACCGCCCGCCCCGAAGCCCCGTCCACCGGATCGGGGCCGTTAGGGAAGACCGTCGCCGTCGTCATCACCGGCTCGGTGATGGCGGTCCTCGACATGACCATCGTCAACGTGGCCCTCGGCCGGCTCTCCGAGGCCTTCCACGCCCCGCTGGAGACCATCCAGTGGACCGCCACCGCCTACACCCTCGCGCTGGCCGCCGTCATACCGGCCGCGGCCTGGGCCATGGGCCGGATCGGCGCCAAGCGCACCTACCTGACCGCCCTCGTCCTCTTCACCCTGGGCTCCCTGCTCGCCGCCTGCGCGTGGAGCGCGGGCAGCCTGATCGCCTTCCGCGCCCTCCAGGGGCTCGGCGGCGGACTGCTGATGCCCGTCGGCATGACCATGGTCATGCGGACCGCCGACCGGGCCCGGCTGGGACGGGCGATGGCCCTGCTCGGGCTGCCGATCCTCGTCGGGCCGGTCGCCGGCCCCGTGATCGGCGGCCGGCTGATCGACTCCGCCCCCTGGCAGTGGATCTTCCTGATCAACCTGCCCGTCGGAGCGGCCGCCCTGCTGCTCGCGGCGAAACTCCTGCGGCCCGACGGCCCCGCCGACCCGGCGTCGGCGCCCCGGCTGGACGCCGCCGGGCTGCTGATGCTCTCCCCGGGCCTGGCCCTGCTGCTGTTCGGGCTGTCCCGGGGCGGCGAGGGCGGCGACTTCACCGCCCCCGGCGTGCTGCTGCCCACCCTCGCCGGCGCGGCCCTCGCCGCGGGCTTCGTGCGGCGTGCCCTCAGGGTCCGCGAGCCGCTGCTGGACCTGCGGCTGCTGCGCGACCGCACCTTCGCCGCCGGGATCACCACCCTCGCCCTCTTCACCTGCGGCTACTTCGGGTCGATGCTGCTGGCCCCGATGTACTGGCAGCAGGCGCGCGGCATGAGCGCCGGCGCGGCCGGGCTGCTCGTCGCCCCCGTCGGGCTCGCCGTCGGCCTGGTCATGCAGATCGCCTCGCGGCGCGTCGACAAGGTCTCGCCGCGCGGCCTGATCGCCGCCGGCGCGGTGGTGGGGGCCCTCGGCATGCTGGCGTCGGCCCTGCTGACCGGCACCCCCGGGGCGCCGGTCTGGCAGGTGGTCGGCGCGGCGGTTGTCATGGGCGTCGGCTCCGGCATGGTGCTGATGCCGGCGATGACCACCGCGAGCCGTGACCTGCCCGGCGAGCGGATGGCCGCGGCGAGCACCGCCCTGAGCATCAACTCCCAGCTGTGGGCCTCCGTGGGGACGGCCCTGCTCTCCGTCCTCCTCGGCGGAACGGGCCCGGGCCCGTCCGGCTTCCGTCTCGCGTACGGAGCCGCGGCGGTGCTGCTGGCGCTGTCCGTGATCCCGGCGCTGCGACTGCCGGGCCGGCGGGCGTAGGCCGGCCTCAGGCCTTCGCGGCGTTGCCGAGCACCTTGGACGGGGTGATGCGCACGACGACGCGTACGGCTCCGTCGGAGGCGTCCTGGTACTCCTTGCCACCGCCCGGGCCCAAGTACTCCTCGGCGATGCGGACGGCGACCGTCCGGCCGGTGTCCTCGGTGAGGGTGGCGGTGCCGCGTATCTCCGCGTACAGGTACGGGTTGGCGAGGTCGAAGACGGTGAGGCCGACCCGCGCGTCGCGGGCGATGTTCCGCTCCTTGCGGCGGCCGCGCTCGGTGGAGACGAGCAGGTCGTCACCCTCCCGGGAGACCCACACCACCGAACTCTGCGGGCTGCCGTCCGGGTTGAGGGTGGAGAGGACCGCGGGGTGGGGGGCGTCGAGGAGCCGGCGTACGGCGTCGTTCAGGGCAATGGTCATGCGGACGAGGGTAGTTGGGGGCCGGTCCGGTCTCGACGGCCTTGCGGCGGGCCCCGGCTACTACCCGAGGTCGGTCAGTCCCAGGGGATGTTGCGGTACGGGCTCGCCGGATCGGTGGTCAGGGTGAGGTGGGTGGCGAGCGAGGAGCCGTACCAGCGCCCGAACTCCTCCTCGTCGAAGTGCAGGCAGCGCCCCAGCGCGTACCCGGCGGAGAACTCCTCCCACGAGCGGTACGCGCCCCGGGCGGCCGCGCCCGCCCGGAGCACCGCGCGTTCGGCGTCCTCCAGGGTGCCGTAGCGGGTGGCGACGCCCCAGCGGGCCATCTGGGAGGCCCGGCCGTGGTCCCAGGCGTGCACCGAGCGCACCCAGCCGTCCTCGGGGAGCAGCCCGTCGGCCCGGAAACGCTGCTCGTAGCGGGCTATCCGGCCGATGAGCCGCCGCACGCCTGCGATCTCCCCCTCGACCTCCGCGACGGGGCGGGGGGCGGCGACCGTCACCCCGTCGGGGGTGAGCTGCGGCTCCGCGGCGATCTCGGCGCCGCGCCGCAGGCTCGCCTCGGCGGCGTGGCGCCAGTGCTCGACGTCGAGGGGGCCGGCGAAGTCGGAGGCGAGCAGGCGGCGCACGCGCAGCGCGTACTCCCAGACCGGGCTGACGATCTCGGCGTTCAGCATCCGCTGGAGCACCTCCAGCCAGCCGGCGGTGCCGGTGACGCCCCACGCCTTGCGCAGGCGTTCGCGCTCGTGGGTGTAGCCGTTGCCGTGGTGGGCCAGGGCGTTCCAGAACTCGCCGTTGGACACGGCGAGGTGGGCCCCGACGGCCAGCCCGTGCGCGACGGGACCGTGCAGCGGTCCGCCGGTGTGGAGGGCGTGCAGGGTGCCGGGGGTGAGGCCCCAGGTGGCCGCGGCGTCCCAGTGCGCGCGCCAGCGGGCCCGGTCGGCGGGGGTGGTGGTCAGGTACGCCTCGGCGGGCGTTCCCGGGTTCACGGCGAGGTGGGCGGGGTCCCGGTGGTCCCAGGCGTTCGCGAACCAGGCGAGGCTCTGGCGCAGGAACACGGTGTCCGCGTCGGGGACGGGGAGCACGCCCCGGGTGTACACGGCGAGCCCGGCCGGGCCGGGGTGGAACCGGGCCGCCCGCGGATCGGCGTCGACCTGGGCCCTGGGCTGGGGCAGGAACAGCTCGGCGCGGGCGAGGGCGTCCAGGTACGCGGACCAGTCGCCGCGCCGCTTCGCCTCGTACAGCTCCCTCTCGATCGCACTCGGCGCCGTCCAGCCATCCATACGGGGACCCTATACGGGCCCCGGGAGCCCCCTTCGGCCCGCACGGAACCGGTGTGCGGCCGGAGGAGGGTGCGGGGAACCGGCGGCTACGGCCCGGGCGTTCGGGCCCCCTCCCTTTGAGACGTCCGTGAGACTCCGGGCGGCCTTCCCGCTCGTAACGTCGGTGGAGTCCGCCTCTGAACGCAAGGGGGCAGAGGCCCACCCGCGAGGGTGTCGGGGATAGTGAGGGGAAGACATGATGCGACGCATGCGTACCGCCCTGCTCGGGGGAGCAGTCGGCCTGGGCGCGCTGATGTTCGCCGCGGTTCCGGCTTCGGCGGCGCCCACGCCGGCCGGGACGTCGGCGAAGGTCGTACTGGCGGCCGACGGGGCCACCGCCCAGGGGGCCCAGGCCGCCGACTGCCGGTACGCCGGGTGGATCCGGTACTCCGACGGCACGGTGGTGCACGTCTACATCTGCGGTGAGTGACGTCCGGGGGTGAGGGACCGCTCCGGGAGGCCCGGGCCGACACGGCCCAAGGCCTCCCGGAGCAGCCGGAACACCCTCGTCCGCAGCTGCCCCGCTCCTATCATCGTCAGGCCGGACCGTGCTCCACAGGTCCGTGCCGAGCCGGTGACCGAGGGGCGGGGGCCAGCACATGGAAAGAGCACCAGCCGAGCCCGCGTTAGCCAACGCAGGGCAAGCGGCCGTCAGGGACGCGGTGGCGGCGCTCCTCGCGGGGGCGGGGCAGGGCGTCGTGGTCGACCTCGTCGGACCCTTCGGATCCGGGAAGAGCACCCTGCTGGCCGGACTCGCGGACGGGCTGCCGGTCGTCAGCGCCCGGCGGGACGACCTGAGGGCCGCCCTGCGCGAGGCATCCGGCAGCGCCCGGCCCGTCGTGCACGTGGACGACGCCGACGCGCCCGGCTTCGGGGGCGTCCTGCGCGACGAGCTCCGCCGGGCTGGGCCCGGGGTGCACGTCGTGCTCGCCAGCAGACATCCGTTACCCGGTACGTCGACGGTCGTGGTCCCGCGGTGGACGGACGGGGAGGTCCGCGACCTGGCCGTCGCGCTCGGCGTCACCGCCGGGCTCGACCTGGTGGTCGCCCTGGCCGGGGGGCTGCCCCTGGTCGCCGGCGGGCTCAGCCGCGCGCTGCTCGCGCCGACACCGCCGGACGTGCCGGGAGCCGTCGCCGACCGGGCGCTGCGCGAGATCCTGGCCGGCGTCCCCCTGGACCGGCACCTGTCCGACGTACTCGAAGCGCTGGCCGCGGTGGGCCGCGGGGACGAGGAACTGCTGGCCGGCCTGGTCGAACCACCGGACGGGCCGGACTGGTTCGCCGCGCTCACCGACCTCGCGCTGATCACGGTCACCGAATGCGGGCCCACGGTGGTCGAACCGTTCCGCACCCTCCTCGACCTCCGGTACCGCTGGCGCCGCCCGGTCGCGCACCGCGCCGCGATCACGCGGGCCGCTTCCCGCAACCTCCGCCTGCTGGACGCCACCGCCGACGACCGCCGCCGACGGGCCCTCGCGGTGCATTCGCTGTACCTGACGGACGACCCGGTCGTCCGGAGCACGCTGTTCCCGCCCGCGCCGGAGGTGCCGGCCGTACGAGAGGCCCGGCCCGGCGACCACGAGTGGATCGCCGCGCTGGCCCACCAGTGGGCGCGCCGCGGCGGCCACAGCACCGCCCGTACCGGCCGGCTGCTCGACGGCTGGCTCCGGCACACCCCCGAGGGGTTCCGCGTGGTGTGCGACCCGGACGACCGGCCGGTGGGCATGAGCTACACACCGCTGCTCACCGACCGGACCCTGGCCGTGATCGAGGCGGTGACCCGCCAGCACACCGACCGGCTGGCGGCCGGGGCCGGCGGGGCGTTCATCGGGATGGCGGCGTGCGAGGACGGACACCCGGGCGCGCACGCCGCACTGCTGCGCCGGATCCTGGCCGACGGCATCGGGCAGCGGCGGATGGTGGTGGCCACGCCGTCGCCGGACTACCAGCAGCTGGTGCGCAGGCTCGGCTTCGGCTTCGTCGGCACGGCCCGCCACGAACCGTCCGACGGCGGGCCGAGCGCGGAGATCCACGAGCTGGCGTTCCCCACACCCGAAGGCCTGGCCGCATGGCTGGGCCGCGTCGCCGCCACCGGCCCGGCCGGGCCCGTGCCGCCGGACCTGCGGTGGTGCGCGGCCGAGGTCCGCAAGGCGCTGGAGGCCCTCCACGACCCGGCCCGCCTGGCCCGGAGCGCCCTGCTGGCCGTGGTCACCACCGCGACCCCGCAGGGGCTGCGCGCGGCGCTGGGGGGGGGGGGGGGGGGGGGGGGGGGGCGGGGGGGGACCGCCCCCAACCCCAAGGGGAGGGGAGGTGGCGGCTCGCACATGCCGCAGAAGATATGAGCAGTT
>NZ_JBVHWK010000003.1:292771-397765 GCF_055569445.1 Streptomyces sp. NPDC029122
TCCCCCCCCCCCCCCCCCCCCCCCCCCCCCCCCCCCCCTCCCCCCCCCCCCCCCCCGCCCCCCCCCCCCCCCCCCCCCCCCCGACCCGCCCACCGCCCAGGCGGGACGGATCCTGGACGCCTACTACGTACGCCGCCGCGCCGACCACGTGGGCGTGGCGCACCGCCTGCACCTGAGCCGCGCCACGTATTTCCGCCGGCTCGACCTCGGACTGACCCGCATCGCCGAGCGGCTCCTCGCCGGGTACCGCGCGTCCTGAGAGGCCGCGCCCCCCATGGCGGGAGGGTGACGCGGGTCAGTCGCGCTTCGGGGCGGTCGGCTCGTGGCCCGGGTAGACGTGGTCCGGGGTGACGATGCCGGTGATCGCCTCGCCGAAGAGGGTGCTCGGTTCCTGGCCGTCGTGCAGGACGTCGGTGTTGAGGATGACGACCAGGGTCGCCTGCTCCTCCGGGAGGTAGACGCCGAGGCTCTCGTAGCCCGGGAGCGACCCGTTGTGGCCGATCCAGCCCTGGACGTCGAAGATGCCCAGGCCGTAGCCGGCGCCGGGAATGCCGGTGGAGGTGGTCTTCAGGCGCTCCGCCTGTGTCGCGGGCTTCAGGAGGGTGCCGGTGGCCAGGGTCTTCGCCCAGCCGCGCAGGTCCTCCATGGTGGAGATCATCGCGCCCGCCGCCCACGCCCAGGAGGGGTTCCAGTCGGTCGAGTCGACGATGTCGCCGGAGGCCGACTGGTCGGTGTAGCCCTGCGCGTGCGGGTCGGGGAAGTCCGCGTTCGTGGGGAAGAGGGTGCGGTGCAGCCCCGCCGGTCCGATGACCTGTTCCCTGATGACCCGCTGGAGCGGCTGACCGGTGACCTTCTCGATGACCAGGCCCAGCAGGATCAGGTTGGTGTTGGAGTACTGGAACTTCGCGTTCGGCTCGAACTGGACCGGGTGCCGGAACGAGTAGTCCAGCAGCTGCCGGGGGGTGAAGGGGCGGGTGGCGTCGGTGGTGAGCGCCTTGTCGAACCCTTCGTCCTCGCTGTAGTTGAAGAGGCCGCTGCGCATGCCGGCCAGCTCGCGCAGGGTGATGCGGTCGCCGTTCGGCACGCCGGAGACGTACTTCCCGATGGGGTCGTCCAGTCCGGCCTTGCCCTGGTCGACCAGCCGGAGCAGGGCGGTGACGGTGAAGGTCTTGGTCTGGCTGCCGATGCGGGTGTAGAAGTCGGTCCGCATCGGCGCGCCGCTCTCCTTGTCGGCCACCCCGAACGTCCTGACGTAGCTGCCCTTGCCCGGCGCCCACAGCCCCACGATCACGCCGGGCACCTTCGCCTCGCGCAGGGTGTCCTGAATCGCCGCGTCGAGCTTCGCGGCGACCGCGGGGGTGAGTTCGGGGAAGTCCCGGCCGGTGTCCGGCGAGGGTGCGGATGGCGCGGAGGGGACGGCGGGCGCGGCGGTGGTCCGGGCCGGGGCGGACGCCCCGTACGCGGGGCCGGCGGCGACCGGGGCGATGAGCACACCGGCGGCGGTCACGGCCGTGCAGGCCCGGCGCAGCCGGATACGGGCGGTCGGCGTCATGGCACGGCCTCCTGTCGTCCGAGGAACCCGAGACCCCGAGGATCGCGACGAGGCGACAACGTACCCAGCCTAGGACCGCCGCCGCCGCTCCGCCCGGCGGGCGGCGGGCGTGGTACGGGGGCGGTGCGTGAGGCATCGGGGGGACGAGTCGGAGCGGGACGAGGCAAGGGGGGCGCCGCGTCCCGCTCCGCAGGTGATCGAGTATCCGATCGGACGTCGCCGCAGTCCTTCCTGAGCCGCGGCGACCCGGTTCATGCTGGTCGGCGCCGCTGACGTCCCGCTCACGTTTCGCTAACGCCCGCCCGCGGCGCGGTCCGCTCAGTAGGCTGGCCGTCCAGGGCGACTCGGCGACGGCAGGGGGCGGTCATGCGGGGCGGAACGGTCGCGGTGGTCGGCGGGAGCATCGCGGGGTGCGCCTTCGCCTCGGCGGCGGTACGCGCCGGGGCCGAACGGGTCGTCGTACTGGAGCGCACGCGCGGGCGGCTCGCGGACCGGGGGCTCGGACTGTGCGTGCACGACGAACGCGCCGCCGAACTGGCCGCCGCCGGGGCGCTGCCCGGCGGGATCCCCGCGCACCGGCTGCTGCGGCGGCGGTGGGTGGTGCGCGACGCGGAGGCCGGGCCCGGCGGACGGCTCGTCTGGGAGCAGCCGTTCCCGTTCCACTCGTACCACTGGGGGCTGTTGTGGCGCGGGCTGCGCGAGGCGACGCCGCGGCAGGTCGTGTACCGGCAGGGCGTGACCGTCGCGGGCGTGGCCGGGGACGCGGACGCGGCCGAGGTGCGGCTCGGGGACGGCTCCGTCGAGCGGTACGACCTGGCCGTCGGCGCGGACGGGTACCGGTCGGTGGTCCGGGAGGCGGTGGCGCCGGGAGCACGGCCGCGCTACGCCGGGTACGTGTGCTGGCGCGGCAACTTCGACGCGGCCGCACTGGCGGGTGACGGCTCGCACCCCGACGCGGTGACCACGGTGTGCTACCCGGGCGGGAGCTGCGTCATCTACCGCATCCCCGGCCCCGGCGGGCCGCGCGTGAACTGGGTGCTCTACGCGCCGCCCCCGCGGGACGGACGGCTGCGCTTCGACGACCCGACCAGCTTCCCGCCGGGCGCGCTCACCCCGGGCCTGCTGGAGCACCTGCGGGCGTTGCTGGAGCGGGAGTTCCCGCCGTACTGGGGCCGGGCGCTGGCGCTGACCGACCCGGCGGACACGTTCGTGCAGCCCATCTACGACCTGGAGACCGCGAGCACCACCGCCGGCCGGCTCCTGCTCGCCGGGGACGCGGCCACGGTGGTGCGCCCGCACAACACCAGCGGCGCCGCCAAGGCGCTCCAGGACGCCACCGCCTTCGGGGCGGCGTGGGCCGGGGCGGACACGTGGGAGGAACTGCTGCGGGCCTACCGGGCGGCCAGGGGCCCGGCCGGCCGGGAACTGGTCGCGCTGGCACGCCGGCTGGGGCGCGCCCAGGTGGAACGGACGCCGGACTGGGCGCGGATGAGCCGGGGCGAGGCCGAGGCGTGGTGGCGGGCCCAGCTCGCGGGGGCGCCGGGCATCGGCGGACAGGCGATGACGCCGTAGCCCGTGCCGCCGGCTCCGCCCCCGCCCCGCCCCGGGGCTGCGCCCCCTCGCCCCGCCCCGTCGCCCCGCCCCAGGGCTCCGCCCCGCCCCGACCGCCCCGCCGCCGCGCCGGCCCCGGAGGGCGAACCCGCGTACGACCCCCGTGCCACCGCGCGACCGCACGGCCCCCCTTGACGGGGGAACGCGCCGGGGAGACGCTCCCCGGGCTCATGACCGAGGTTGCAGCTGGGGGGGCCGGGAATGCCGGAGGAGTCTGTCCAGACGGTGGGGGAGCTGCGGGCGCGGCTCGCGGAGCTCGGGGCGCGCTGGAGCGTCAGCGAGCACCTGTCGGACGGCGATCCCGTGCCGAGGCCCGCGCTCGGGCTGGAGCCGGGGCTGAACCTGACGCCCGCCGCGGAGGCGGGTCCGGTGGACCTGCGGGCGCTCGTGGGGAGGCCGAGCGGCAACCCGCACCTGACCCGGCGCCGCGCCGCCCACGGGCTGCTTCCTGGAACGGCCGGCGGCGGCCCCGGCCGGCCCGTCGCCGTCGACTGGCGCGACCGGTGGGGCCGGCCCTGGCTGACGAAGGTCAAGGACCAGAACCCCTGCGCCGCCTGCTGGGCCTTCGCCGCGGCCGGGCTCGTCGAATCGATGGCCCGGATCGAGCACGGCGTATGGGCCGCGCGCTCCGAGGGCGACGTCCACGGCGGCCTGAAGTCCACCTGCGGGCAGGGCGGCGACCCGGAGACCGCGCTCGGCTGGATCAGGGACAACGGCGGTCTCGCCGACCCGGACTGCCGGCCGTACAGCCCCCCGCCCCCCGGCCTGCCGGCCGAGCGGCGCGACGCCTGGCGCGCCGAGTACCCGCCCGGCTGGGACCGCTCGGGCCGCACCGTCCGCATCACCGACTACGTACGCCTCGGCGACGTCGAGCAGCAGAAGGTGTGGCTGGACACGGTCGGCCCGCTCACCGCCTGCTTCGACGTCTACGACGACTTCTTCGGGCTCGGCCCCGGCGTCTACCACCGCACCGGCGGGCGGCTCGCGGGCGGCCACTGCGTCCTGGTGGTCGGCTACGACGACGCGGCGGGCTGCTGGCTGTTCAAGAACTCCTGGGGAACCGGCTACCACGTCGGCGGCTACGGCCGGATCGCCTACGGCGAGGCCAACATCGACTACTGGGCCAAGTGCGGCCTGCGCGGCACCAACGTGGACCCCTGGACCAAGCGCCGCCTGCACGCGGGCAGCGTCTACGAGAGCGGCAACGGCCGGGCCCACCGCAACTTCGAGATGGCGGCCACCGCGGGCGGCGGCCGGCTCCAGCACTGGTGGCGCGAGGGCGACGCCCCCTTCGCCTGGTCCCGGGGCGGGACCTTCGCCTCCGACGCCTCCGGCCAGCCCGCCTTCACCGGCAGCACCTACAACCGCAACATGGAGTCCCTGCACGTCACCACCGGCGGCCGGCTGCGCCACTGGTACTACGAGCAGGCCTTCCGCGTCTGGCGCGACGGCGGCGCCTTCGGCCCGGGGGACGCGGCCATCGGCTCGACCCCGGCGTTCATCCAGAGCGACTACGGCACTCCGGGCAACTTCGAGGTGGTGGTCCGCACCGCCGACGGCCGCCTCAACCACTGGTGGCGGATCAACGGCGCCCCCTGGACCTGGCACGACGGCGGCCGCTTCGCCTCCGGCATCGCGCACTACGGCCCCGCCCTCGTGCAGACCCGCTCCCGGACCCTCGACCTGGTCGCCACCCGCACCGACGGCCGGATGCAGCTGTGGTGGCGCGACGACCCCAACGGTTTCGTCTGGCGGGCCGGTGAGGTCTTCGGCGGCGGCGCCGGCTCGGCGCCCTGCCTGATCGAGGGCCAGTACGGGGCCGCCGACGAGGACACCGCCGGGAACTACGAGCTGTGCGTGGCCCGCACCGACGGCCGGGTCGAGCACTGGTGGCGGGGGAACGCGGCCGGCGCACCCTGGGCCCGCGGCGCCGTCTTCGGGCACGACGCGCTCGCGGTCACCGGGATGCTCCAGGGCGGCTTCGGGTTCGACCTGGAAGTCCTCGTCCTGCGCACGGACCGCCTGCTCCAGCACTACTGGCGCGACGGCGCGGGCTGGCACGAGGGGGCGGTGATCGGCCCGGCGTGAGGTCACCGGCGCGGCCTGAGCGCCCAGTGCTGTACGGCTTCCAGCGGGCCCCGCTCGAAGCGCCGCAGCCACAGCCGGGACGCGGCCACCAGGGTCAGGCTCACCGCCGCCCACAGGCCCATCACCCACCAGGGCCCGCTGTCGCCGAACCGTTCGGCCAGGCCCAGCCCGAAGCCGTAGCAGAGCAGGGCGCACAGCAGGTTCTGGCCGACGTAGCAGGACAGGGCGGTGCGCCCGACGGAGCCGAGGGCCCCGGCGCCGGGGACGGCGAACCGGTCGAGGGCCCGCCCGATCAGGCCGATGTACCCGACGGCGACCAGCGGGGCGACGGCGTAGCGGCCCATCAGGAAGAAGTCGTCGCCGCCGAGCCAGGCGGCGGCGCCCAGCGGCAGCCCGAGGCCGAGCCCCCAGGCGGCCATCCGGCCTCGGATCCGGTGCCCCGCGGCGGTCGGGGTGAAGGCTCCGGCGCGGTGCAGGCGCACGCCGAGGAGGAAGAGGAAGAGCAGCAGTCCGAACGTGAAGACGGGCTCGACGCGCAGCGCGAGGGCATGGTCGAGCCGGAAGCCGATCTGCTCGGCCCAGCTGCCGTGCGCGTAGAGCCGCACCGCCCGCGGATCGAGCGTCTCGGGCGCGTCCGGCGTGAGCACGCCCGCCAGCGTCACCAGGGCGGCCAGCGCCAGGTGCGTCCCGCCGGCGACCCACATCACGACCCGCCGCACCCGCTCGGAGCGGGCCAGCAGCCAGGCCGTCAGCAGGGCGGTGACGGCGTAGCCCATGAGGACGTCCCAGGCGAAGACGAGGACGAAGTGGACGGTGCCCTCCAGGAAGAGGAACGCGGCCCGCCGCGGGTACCGCCCGGGCCACCGCTCGCCGCGCCGGGCGGCGGAGTCGTACTGGATGGCCAGCCCCACGCCGAACAGGACCGTCAGCAGCGAGAGGAACTTCCCGTCGGCCAGGAAGCGGAAGACGGCTTCGGCGACGGTGGCGGGGGACGGGTCGGCGACCGGGTCGGGCAGGCGCAGACCGCCCTGGAGGACGCTCCACTCGGAGCCGGGCGAGGCGAAGATCCACACGTTGGTCATGAGCGTGCCGAGGATGGCGGCGCCGCGCAGGACGTCGAGCAGGGGCAGCCGGGCCGCGGTCGCGTCCGAGCGTGGGGTGAGCAAGGTGTCGGCCATGTCTTCAGCGTCCCGGCGCCAGGGGCCGGATTCGTCCTGCGGGCGGACGAGCGCGGCCTGCATCCTTTGATGCAGCCGCCGTCGGCCGGCGTCCACATCGCGGACGGGGAAAATCGTTGCGTCCTCCATGTATCTATCCTGTGCGCATGCCATCAGCCACCCGCGTGACCACGGACGCCCTGCGCGCCGGGGACGCGGGCCGTGACGGCGGTGGGGAGCGATGACCGCCGATCCGCGCGGCGGCCGCACGGCCGTCGCCGTCTGGTGCGTCGGCGTCGCCGTCTACTTCGTCGCCGTCATCTTCCGCACCAGCCTCGGCGTGGCCGGCCTGGAGGCGGCGGACCGCTTCCACGTCAACGCCTCCGCCCTCTCCACGTTCTCCCTGCTCCAGCTGCTGCTCTACGCGGGCATGCAGGTCCCCGTCGGCCTGATGGTGGACCGGCTCGGCACCAAGAAGGTGCTGACGCTGGGCGCCGTCCTCTTCACCGCCGGGCAGCTCGGCTTCGCCCTCTCCCCCTCGTACGGCATGGCGCTGGCCGCCCGCGCCCTGCTGGGCTGCGGCGACGCGATGACCTTCATATCCGTTCTGCGGCTCGGCAACCGCTGGTTCCCCGCCCGGCGCGCCCCGGTGATGGGGCAGCTGGCCGGGCTGGTGGGGATGGCGGGCAACCTGGTCTCCACCCTGGTGCTGGCGCCCGTGCTGCACGGCCTCGGCTGGGTGCCCGCCTTCGCGGGCAGCGCGGTGGCGGGCCTGATCGTCCTCGTCCCCCTCGTCCTGTTCCTGCGCGACCACCCCGAGGGACACGGACCCGCGCCCGTCAGCCCGGGCACCGGGGGCTTCGTACGCCGCCAGATCAGGGAATCCTGGCGGGAGCCGGGCACCCGCCTCGGCCTGTGGGTGCACTTCACCACGCAGTTCCCCGCGATGGTCTTCCTGCTGCTGTGGGGCATGCCGTTCCTGGTCGAGGCGCAGGGACTGCCGCGGACCACCGCGGGCGGGCTGCTGACCCTGGTCGTCGCCTCGAACATGGCCTTCGGCCTGGTCTACGGGCAGCTCATCGGACGCCGTCCGGCCGCGCGCCTCCCGCTGGCGCTGGGCACGGTCGGCGTCACGGCGCTGCTGTGGGCGTCGGTCCTGGCGTACCCCGGCGACCGGGCGCCGATGTGGCTGCTGGTCATCCTGTGCGTGGTGCTCGGCACCTGCGGACCCGCCTCGATGATCGGCTTCGACTTCGCCCGGCCCGCGAACCCGGCCGAACGCCAGGGCACCGCGTCCGGGATCACCAACATGGGCGGCTTCCTCGCCTCCATGACCACCCTGCTGGCGGTCGGCGTCCTGCTCGACGCCACCGGCGACGACTACCGGACCGCCTTCTCGTCGGTGTTCGTGGTGGAGCTGCTCGGCCTCACCCAGATCCTGCGCCTGCACCGGCGGGCCCTCGCCCGGGAACACGAAACCTCCGACCGGGAGCGGGACGCCCCCGAACGCGACGCCCCCGGCCCCGCCGCGCCGCCGGCCGGGGAGAGCCGGCGGAAGTCCGTCCGGCCGGCGCCCCGCTGATCCCGCCCGCAGGCGCCTCCGCCCGGCCTACCGGGTCCTACGGGGTCACGGCGAAGGCCCCGAGGATGGCGGCGGCCAGCTCGGTGTCGCCCTCCACCTTGACCCGGTCGGCGACCGTGCGCGGCCGGACCCGGCCCGCGGCCAGCCGTACGTACGTCTCCCAGTCCATGGCCAGCGACACCGCCGGGCCCAGCGAGGGGGTCTGGTCGAGGCTGGCGCGGCCCGCCGCGTCGACCCGTACCGTCCGCAGGAACTCCACCGGCCCGTGCACGTCGATGACGACCGCCGAGTTCGGCGGCGCGCCCGCGCCCTTCGCGACCACCTTCGGCAGCCCCGCCAGCAGGATGTCCCGCGCCACGAACGCGCCAGGCGAGTCCCAGTTCCCCGGCACGCCCAGCGCGGCCCGCAGGTCCTGCTCGTGGATCCAGGTGTCGAAGGCCCGCAGCCGCAGCGCGAACTCCAGCGTGATCTGGTTGCCCTGCGGCCCGCGCACCATCGTCGTGGCCGGATCCCGCTTCTCGTTCCGCAGCTGGCGCCGGCGTCGGATGACCGTGTACTCCAGCTCCGAGGTCATCTCCGGGGCGGTGTGGTGACGGCGGACGTCGACCGGTACCTCCATGTACCGGGTGAACTCGTCCACCACGTGCCGCAGGTCGCGCGGCAGCGTGTGGATCGGCCGGGGATCGCCGAGCATTTCCAGCTCTAGGCCGATGATGTGGGACACGACGTCGCGCACGGACCATCCCGGGCAGGGCGTCGGAAGGTTCCACCGGGCCTCCGGGAGGGGGAGGACCAGCTCGGTTATCGCCTCGATGGAGTGGGTCCACGCGTCGGCATAGGGCTCAAGGCTGGGATGGACGGTCAACGGGACCCCTCGCTGGCTGTTCAATGGCGCGTTGTGGACTATTCCCAAAACTACGCTGCCGATGAGCACCCCGGCAGCGCTTTCGTGTGACGATCGTAGGCCTTGAGTTGACCGGCTGACATGCCAGGACGGTGGTAGCGTGCGCGCCTCGCTGATTCAAATCGCGGTGAACGAAGCGGAGTCGGTGGCTTCCCGGCGCCAGCGGGCCGCCGATCTCGTACGGGAGCAGAGCGGCTCCGATCTCGTGGTGCTGCCGGAACTGTGGACCGTGGGCGCCTTCGCCTACGAGCAGTTCGAGACGGAGGCCGAGCCGCTGGACGGCCCGACGTACGAGGCCATGTCCAAGGCCGCGCGCGACGCCGGGGTCTGGCTGCACGCCGGGTCGGTCGTGGAGCGCGCCGGTGACGGCTCGCTCTACAACACCGCCCTCGTGCTGTCCCCGTCCGGCGAGCTCGCCGCCACCTACCGCAAGATCCACCGCTTCGGCTTCGACCAGGGAGAGGCGGTCCTGATGTCCGCCGGCGACACCCTGACCACGGTGACCCTGCCGGAGCAGACCCTCGGCCTCGCCACCTGCTACGACCTGCGCTTCCCGGAGCTGTTCCGCGGCCTCGTCGACGCCGGCGCCACCACGATGGTCGTCGCCGCGGGCTGGCCCGCCCGGCGGCGCGAGCACTGGACCCTGCTGAACCGGGCGCGGGCGGTGGAGGACCAGGCGTACGTACTGGCCTGCGCGACGGCCGGTACGCACGCCGGCGTGGAACAGTCCGGGCACAGCCTCGTCGTGGACCCCTGGGGCGAGGTGCTGGCCGAGGCGGGCCCGGGCGAGGCCGTCATCACCGTGGACCTGGACCCGGCGAAGGTGGCCGCCACCCGGGAGCAGTTCCCCGCCCTGAAGGACCGCGCCCTGGGCCTCCACCCCCCCGTCCGCCCGTAGCCCCCGGGGCGGTGGCGGACCTCCGGAACTCCCGTCTCAGCCGTCGGAGTTCCCGTCCGCCCCGCCCTCCTCCCGTTCCTTTTCGGCCATCCTGATCACGCACACGGCGAGCGCCACCAGCAGCGCCGCGTCCGCGTCCTCCCGGACCACGTCGACGGCGTACGTCTCGCGGATCCGGTACCACTGGCGGGAGACCAGCGCGAGCAGCTCGCCCTCGTACTCGACCTTGAACTCGCGGTCCAGGATCCGCCCGCTGACGTCGAGTTCCGTGCCCTCGGCCATGGTCACGCGGAAGTGGTTGCGCAGCAGCGACAGCCGCTTGCGCCGGATCACCGCGAGGCGCCGGCCGTCCCGCTCCAGGGTCATCGCGTCCCGCAGGGCGAAGAGCTTCTCCCGCAGGGTGAGCAGGATCCGCCCGTCGGGGTCCTTCAGCTCCAGGGTGTCGCGGAAGCGCAGCGCCTTCCCGTCGACGAGGAAGGCGTGCCGGCCGTCCTCGTCCTCGATCCAGTAGTCGTCCCCGATGGCCAGCATTTTGTCCCGAACGAGGTATTTCATGTGCTGATCGCTGCCCGGGATAGCTTGAGCCCATGCCCACCACGCGTCTCCTCTACGTGACCGACCTGGCCTACCCCGCGCGCGGCCGCCGCTACGGCGACGAGGACGTCTTCCTCACCGCCCGCCTGCGCGAGCACTTCCGCCTGGCCCTGTGCCACCCGCTGGACGCGGAGGCCCTGATGCCCGGATTCGACGCCGTCGTCATCCGCAACAGCGGCCCGGTCCTGGGCTACCGGCAGGCCTACGACGCGTTCCGCGCGGCCGCGCTCGCCACCGGAACCCCCGTCTACAACCCGCTCACCGGCCGGGGCGACATGGCCGGCAAGCAGTACCTCCTCGACCTCACGGCCGCCGGGCTCCCGGTCATCCCGACCGTGGACGACCCCGCCCATCTGGACCGCCTGCCGAGCACCGGCACGTACGCGGTCAAGCCCAAGCAGGGCGCCGACTCCATCGGCCTCACCTTCACGGCCGCCCCGGCCGGCCCGGTGGGGGAGATCCTCATCCAGCCCCGGATCGACTTCGCGTACGAGGTGTCCTTCTACTTCGTCGACGACGCCTTCCAGTACGCCCTCCACGCCCCGGACCCCGCCCGCCGCTGGGAGCTCACCCCCTACGAACCGAGCCGCGAGGACCTGGCCTTCGCCCGCCGCTTCATCGACTGGAACACCCTCGACCACGGCATCCAGCGCGTGGACGCCTGCCGTGCCCCGTCAGGGGAGCTGCTGCTGGTCGAGCTGGAGGACCTGAACCCGTACCTCTCCCTGGACCTGCTGCCCCACCCCACCCGCGACTCCTTCGTGGACTCCCTGATCACCTCCCTGGACTCCTTCCTCAAAGCCCCCTGACCCGCCCCGCAGGGCGCGGCTGCGGTGGGCAACGGGCAGCTGGCAAGCTTGAAGGATGAACGATGCTGCCCCGGCGCCCACCCCCGCGCCCGCGCCCCGCAAGCGTGCCCGTGTCCGTGCCCCCGAGCTGATCGGCAAGGGGGGATGGATCAACACCGGTGGGAAAGATCTGACCCTCGCCGACTTCCGAGGTCGCGTATTGATTTTGGATTTCTGGACGTTCTGCTGCGTCAACTGCCTCCACGTCCTCGATGAGCTGCGCGAGCTGGAGGAGAAGCACCGGGACACCGTGGTGATCGTCGGCGTGCACTCGCCGAAGTTCGTCCACGAGGCCGATCACGCCGCCGTCGTCGACGCCGTCGAGCGGTACGAGGTCCACCACCCCGTGCTCGACGACCCCGAGCTCGCCACCTGGAAGCAGTACGCCGTGCGGGCCTGGCCCACGCTCGTGGTGATCGACCCCGAGGGGTACGTCGTCGCGCAGCACGCCGGTGAGGGGCACGCGCACGCCATCGCGCGGCTCGTCGAGGAGCTGGAGGCCGAGCACGAGGCGAAGGGGACCCTGCGGCGCGGGGACGGGCCGTACGTGGCGCCCGAGCCCGTCGCCACCGACCTGCGGTTCCCCGGCAAGGCGCTCGTGCTGCCCTCGGGGAACCTGCTGGTCTCCGACTCGACGCGGCACCAGCTCGTGGAGCTGGCCGCCGACGGGGAGAGCGTCGTACGCCGCATCGGCAGCGGCGAGCGCGGTTTCGGGCCGGGCGCCTTCAGCGAGCCGCAGGGACTCGCGCTGCTGCCCGACGGGCGGGTCGTGGTCGCCGACACCGTCAACCACGCGCTGCGCGTCTTCGACCCCGGGACCGGGGCCGTCGAGACCGTCGCCGGGACCGGACGGCAGTGGTGGCAGGGGTCCCCGACCTCCGGGCCGGCGCTGGAGGTGGACCTGTCCTCGCCGTGGGACGTCGCCTGGTGGCAGGGCAGGGTCTGGATCGCCATGGCCGGCGTGCACCAGCTGTGGACCTGGGACCCGGAGGCGGGGACCGTCGCGGTCGCCGCCGGGACGACGAACGAGGGGCTCGTCGACGGGCCCGCCGCCGAAGCCTGGTTCGCGCAGCCGTCCGGGCTCGCGGCCGCCGGGGACCGGCTGTGGATCGCCGACTCCGAGACCAGCGCCCTGCGGTATGTAGAGCGCGAGGGGGACGGGTACGCGGTGCGGTCCGCCGTCGGCACCGGCCTGTTCGACTTCGGGCACCGGGACGGGGACGCCGGGCAGGCGCTGCTCCAGCACCCGCTCGGGGTGACCGCCCTGCCGGACGGTTCGGTCGCGGTGTGCGACACGTACAACCACGCCCTGCGCCGCTACGACCCCGCGACCGGGCAGGTCTCCACCCTCGCCACCGACCTGCGCGAGCCCAGCGACGCCGTCCTGGTGGGCGGGGACATCGTGGTGGTGGAGTCCGCCCGGCACCGGCTGACGCGGCTGCGGCTCCCGGAGGAGGCCGTACGGGTCGACGCCGTCGCCCACCGCACCCAGCGCGCCGCGACCGAGGTCGCCCCCGGCACCCTCCGCCTCGACGTGGTGTTCCAGGCCCCGGCCGGCCAGAAGCTGGACACCCGCTACGGGCCGTCCACCCGGCTGCTGGTGTCCTCGACCCCGCCGGAGCTGCTGGCGGAGGGCGACGGACCCGGGACGGACCTGTTCCGGGACCTGGCGCTGAACCCCGCCGTCACCGAAGGGGTGCTGCACGTCTCGGCGATGGCCGCGTCCTGCGACGACGACCCGGAGAACGAGTACCCGGCCTGCCACGTCCACCAGCAGGACTGGGGCGTCCCGGTCGTCGTCACGGCCGCCGGCGCCACCCGCCTGCCGCTGGTGCTGGCGGGCATGGACGCCTGACGGAGCGTCGGCCGACGGTCCGCCCCGTGGGCGCTTCCTGGAGGGCTCAGCCCTCCAGGAAGGCCAGCAGGGCGTTGGCGAGGAGGTACGGGTCGTCGGAGCCGCAGAGTTCGCGGGCCGAGTGCATGGACAGGATCGCGACGCCGATGTCCACGGTCTGGATCCCGTGGCGGGCGGCGGTGATCGGGCCGATCGTGGTGCCGCACGGCATGGAGTTGTTGGAGACGAACGTCTGCCACGGCACCCCGGCCCGCTCGCAGGCGGCGGCGAACACCGCGCGGCCGCTGCCGTCGGTGGCGTAGCGCTGGTTGACGTTGACCTTCAGGATGGGCCCGCCGTTGGCGCGCGGGTGGTGCGAAGGGTCGTGCCGTTCCCCGTAGTTGGGGTGGACCGCGTGCCCGGTGTCCGAGGAGAGGCAGATGGTGCCGGCGAAGGCGCGGGCCTTGTCCTCGTACGAACCGCCGCGCGCGAAGACTGAACGTTCCAGCACGTTGCCCAGCAGGGGGCCGTCGGCGCCGGTGTCCGACTGGGAGCCGTTCTCCTCGTGGTCGAAGGCGGCCAGGACCGGGATGTGGTCCAGGCCCTCGGAGGCGGAGACGGCGGCGAGCGCCGCGACGCCGGCGTGCACCGACAGCAGGTTGTCCATGCGCGGGCCGGCCAGCAGTTCCCGGTCGCGGCCCAGGTAGGCGGGCGGTTCGATCGAGTGGACCATCAGGTCCCAGCCGGCCACGGAGCCCTGGGGGAGTTCCTCTTCCTCCTCCAGGAAGGAGATCAGGTCGCCCTCGCGGGCCTCGCCCAGACCCCAGACCGGCTGCATGTGCCGCTGCTTGTCGAGCTTGAGGCCGTCCGTGTTGACCGACCGGTCGAGGTGCACGGCGAGCTGCGGGACGCGCAGCAGCGCACGGTCCACGTTCACCAGCCGCTCGGTGCCGTCGCGCAGGGTCAGCCGCCCGGCGAGGCCGAGGTCGCGGTCCAGCCAGGTGTTGAGCAGGGTGCCGCCGTAGATCTCCACCGCGACCTGGCGCCAGCCCTGCGAGCCGGTGTCCGGTACGGGCTTCACCCGCAGGTTGGGGGAGTCGGTGTGCGCGCCGATGATCCGGAAGGGGGTGTGGGCGGCCGCGCCCTCGGGCACGTACCAGGCGATGAGCGCGCCGCCGCGCAGGACGAACCGGCCTCCCGTGCCCGAGTCCCAGGCGTCCGATTCCGACAACTGCCTGAAGCCCGCCTTTTCCAGCCGCTCCGCCGCGTTCGCCACGGCGTGGTACGGCGACGGACTGGCCGTCAGGAAGGTCATCAGATCGTCGGTGTGGCCGCGGTCGAAGCGGGCGGGAGAGCTCATGTGGTTCACCTTAACGACGGTCGTGTTCGCCATGGCCGGGCAGCGGCGGATGGCCGAAAGGACGAGGACCGCGGGGGGTTTGCCCCGTGGTCCCGTCGCTCTCAGCCCGGCGGACGTTCGAATCTGCGCTGCAGTTGTCTACGCTCGCCCCGGCGGATGCGCGGAAGCATCTCGGGGGTCTGCGGCGGGCGCTGCGCGCGTCTTTTGCGTCCGGCGCAGAAGATACAGGCCTCGCCGGGAGGGGCATCGGGGTCGATGGGCGCGCCGGGGTGCTCGGAGCATCCGGAGGCGTTGCGCGGCCGGGACAGTTCGCGGGCCACGATGAAGGCCCGGTGGAGGTCGTCGGCGATGCGTACGAAGTCCTGGTCGGGGGAGCCGAGCGTGAGGTGGAAGCGCTGCTCGTCGATCACGCGCAGGTAGTGGCGCAGGACGTCGAGGGTGTACGGGGGCTCGGGGACCGGGTACCCGAGGCGCCGCTGTTCGCCGGCGGGGGCGGGGCCGGCGGCCCGGCCGCCCTGGAGGCGCCGGCCGAGGCGGCGGCGGTCGTTGCAGATGAGGCAGCGGCCCCAGCCCTCGGGCGCCTCGGGGTCGAGGGCGCCGTTGGGGTGCTCGGGGCAGCCGGTGTAGCTCTTGGCGGGGGCCAGGCCGGCGGCCGTCTGGAAGGCGACGTAGAGGGCGTCGGCCACGGGGTCGTACTCGGCGGGGTGGGCGCCGTCGTAGAGGTCCTTGATCCGGTCACCGAGCGCGCCCACGTTCGCCTGCAGCTCCTTGAGGGCGTACGGCCGCCCGGTGGGGACGGAATACCCCCTGCTGCTGTGCTGCTCCTGTGGACTCATGTCTACGAGCGTCCCATGAACCACCGACAACGCCGAAACGGCCCGACGGCAGTGGCCGGACCCTCCGCGGGGAGGGTCCGGCCACTGTGCGCACGTACACCGCGTACGGCTGTGATCGGCGGGCGGTGTGCCTTAGAAGGCGGCCTCGTCGAGCTCCATGAGGGAGTTGTCGACGGCCTCGGCCAGCGCGCGCTGGACCGAGACGCCCGGCAGGACCTGGCCGGCGAAGAACTTCGCGGCGGCGATCTTGCCGGTGTAGAAGGCGACGTCCTTGGCGGAGGCGCCCTCGAGCTTCTCGGCGGCCACGGCCGCGCCCTTGAGCAGCAGGTATCCGACGACGACGTCACCGGAGGCCATCAGCAGGCGGGTGGTGTTCTGGCCGACCTTGTAGATGTTCTTGACGTCCTCGCCGGTGGCGGTGAGGTCGACGATCATCTGGCCGACGATGGCCTCCAGGTCGACGGCGGCCTTGGCGAGGGCGTCGCGGGCGGGGGCGAGGTCCTCGCCGCCGGGACCCTCGGCGAGGAACTTCTTGATCGTCTCGGAGAGGACGTTCAGCGAGGCGCCCTGGTCGCGGACGATCTTCCGGAAGAAGAAGTCCTGGCCCTGGATGGCCGTGGTGCCCTCGTAGAGGGTGTCGATCTTCGCGTCGCGGATGTACTGCTCGATCGGGTACTCCTGCAGGTAGCCGGAGCCGCCGAAGGTCTGCAGGGACTGGGCGAGCTGCTCGTAGGACTTCTCCGAGCCGTAGCCCTTGACGATCGGCAGGAGCAGGTCGTTCAGGCCGATCTCGGCGGAGGCGTCCTCACCGGCGGCCTGCTTGACGGCGATCTCGTCCTGGACGGAGGCCGTGTAGAGCACCAGGGCGCGCATGCCCTCGGCGTAGGCCTTCTGCGTCATGAGCGAGCGGCGCACGTCGGGGTGGTGCGTGATGGTGACCTTGGGCGCGGTCTTGTCCATGAAGTTCGCGAGGTCCGGGCCCTGCACGCGCTCCTTGGCGTACTCCAGGGCGTTCAGGTAGCCCGTCGAGAGCGTCGCGATGGCCTTCGTGCCGACCATCATGCGGGCGAACTCGATGATCATGAACATCTGGCGGATGCCGTCGTGCTTGTCGCCGATCAGCCAGCCCTTGGCGGGGTGCTGGTCGCCGAAGGTCATCTCGCACGTGTTGGAGGCCTTGAGGCCCATCTTGTGCTCGACGTTGGTGGCGTAGACGCCGTTGCGCTCGCCCAGCTCGCCGGTCTCCCAGTCGAAGTGGAACTTCGGGACGAGGAAGAGCGACAGGCCCTTGGTGCCCGGGCCGTGGCCCTCGGGGCGGGCGAGGACGTAGTGGAGGATGTTCTCCTCCATGTCGTGCTCACCGGAGGTGATGAAGCGCTTCACGCCCTCGATGTGCCAGGAGCCGTCGGCCTGCTGGACCGCCTTGGTGCGGCCGGCGCCCACGTCCGAGCCGGCGTCCGGCTCGGTGAGGACCATGGTGGAGCCCCAGCGCTTCTCGACGGCTATCTGCGCGATCTTCTTCTGCGCCTCGTTGCCCTCTTCGAAGAGGACGCCGGCGAACGCCGGGCCGGAGGAGTACATCCACACGGCCGGGTTCGAGCCGAGCAGCAGCTCCGCGTACGCCCAGATGAGGGAGCGGGGCGAAGTGGTGCCGCCGATCTCCTCGGGCAGGCCCAGGCGCCAGTACTCCGAGTCCATGAAGGCCTCGTAGCTCTTCTTGAAGGAGGCCGGGACCGGGGCGGTGTTGGTGGCCGGGTCGAAGACCGGCGGGTTGCGGTCGGCGTCCGCGAAGGACTCCGCGAGCTCGTTCTCCGCGAGGCGGGCGATCTCGGACAGGATGCTCTTGGCGGTCTCGGTGTCCATCTCGCCGAACGGGCCGGTGCCGTACAGCTTGTCGCGTCCGAGCACCTCGAAGAGGTTGAACTCGATGTCGCGGAGATTCGACTTGTAGTGCCCCATGGCGACGGCTCCGTTAAGGCTCGGGGAGACAGGTTCCTCGTACATACCAATCGGTAACGTAATGATGCTACCCGCGAGTAATAAGGCGCAACCCCTACGGCAGGGAGTGTGACGGCTCTCTCGGCAGCTCGCACCACACCGTCTTGCCGTCGCGCCCCCGGCTCACCCCCCACCGCAGCGACACGGCGGCCAGCAGGGCCAGCCCGCGTCCGGACTCCTCCGTGTCGACGGCCCGGCGCGGGAGGGGCCGGGTCCCCGGATCGGGGTCGGTGAGCTCGACCCGCGTACGGGTTGCCCTTCCGCTCCCGCTGATCCGCAGGGTGACCGGGGTGCCCTCGCCGAGGTGGGCGATCACGTTGGCCAGCAGCTCGCTGACGCAGAGCTCCGCGTCGGGGGACGCCTCGGACCCGAGGTGCTCCCGCACGGCGTGCCGGAGCATGCCGGCGGCCTTGGGGACGGCGAGCAGCCGGATGGTGAGGTCGCTCACCGCTCGTCCAGGGCGGCCGTGAGGAGCCGGGCGGTGGCGACGTTGCAGTTGCCGAGGGCGATGAGGGGCGGGATGCGGTGGCTGCCGGCGTAGGAGGGGAGGTGGAGGTCGAGGGAGGGAAGGGTGATGCCGTGGGCCGCGAGGGCGGCGCGGAGGTGGCGCAGGGCGTCGATGGCTTCGCGGTCGTGGGCGTGGGTGCTCATGCCTGTGGGGGCCTTCCTGCGGGGACTGACTGTGACGAACTGCTCACAGGCTGGCGCGGGTCGGCGTAGCGTGGGAAGGGTTTCGGGTTGCGCTGGGCAAATGGCAAATGGCGGTGGTCTGTTGTGCCCCCTCGTAAGGACACCGACGCGTCGGCGAATGTCCCCTCCTTCTACGGCGCCGAGCTGCGCTACAAGCGCGAGGCTGCCGGACTTACGCTGGAGCAGCTGGCGGATGGCAGCTTCAGGGGTGTCCCGTTCCTGAGCCAGATCGAGCGCGGCGAACGCCGAATGCCGCCGGATCTGGCCCGGCACGTTGACGAGAGGCTGGGGACTGACGGTTTTTTCGCGCGCCGCTGTGAAGATGCGCGCAGGGCGAAGCAGTCAGGGCATGTGGAGTACTTCGCGGACGTGGTGGAGATGGAACCGAGCGCCCAGACGATCGAGGACTGGGCACCGATGCTCGTGCCGGGGCTGTTGCAGACAGCCGCATACGCGCGGGCTCTCACACGGGCCGCGATGCCCAGGGCTCTGGACAGCGAGGTCGAGGAGAAGGTGACCGCGCGGATGGCGCGGGCTCGGCTCTTCGACCGGGAGAACCCGCCGGAGTACTGGGGGATCCTCGACGAGTCGCTGCTCCGACGGCCAGTACTGGCCGCAGAGGCGATGGCCGAGTTGTTCGAGCACATCGCGAATATGGTCAGAACCACTCGCTCCATTTTGCAGATCGTTCCGGAAACCGCTGGCCCCCACCCGTTCATGATGGGCATGGCCAGGCTGATGACTTTCGGGGACGCGCCGCCCGTCGTGTACACAGAGAGCCTGCACAGCGGGCAACTCATCGACTTTCCGGCACTCGTGAGGGACTACCGCAGGTCGTACGATCTGCTCAGGGCTGCCGCGCTGTCACCTGAGGCTTCCCTGGCGAGGATCGACGCAGCTGCAGAGGACTTCCGACATGGCAAGCACCGACATTGACTTGACGTCCGCCTGCTGGCGCAGGAGCAGCTACAGCAACGGCACCGGTGGTGAATGCGTCGAGATCGCTGAGAGGTTCCCCGGAGCCGCTCGCTGGCGGACGAGCAGCTACACCAATGGCGACGAAGGCGACTGCGTCGAGGTGGCCGACGGCCTCCCCGGGCTCGTCCCCGTACGGGACTCCAAGCGGCCGGACGGGCCCGTGATCGTACTGGCGGCCGCCGCGTGGGCCCCCTTCGTCGCCGCCGTCAAGGCGGACTGACCGGAACCGCGCACCCGGTCGGCCACGGCCTCGGTAGGCTTCGCCCCATGTACGGCTACGACCAGAACCCGGGTGCCCAGCAGCAGGGCTACGCGCAGCCCCAGGCCCCGCAGGGATACGGGCAGGCGCCGCTGTACCCCGAGCCGTCGCCGCCCTCGCTCGCGGACGCGGTACGGGCCTTCACCACCGGGTCGCTGTCCGCCGAGGACTTCCAGCAGATCTTCGCGACCTCGAAGGTCTACTGCCCGCGCGGCGAGACCCCCGGGTTCCTGGCGCTGCACAACACGCAGCACCCGGTCATCCCGATGTTCACCACGCTCAAGGAGCTCCGCCGGTACGCCGGCAAGGAGTCCAAGTACTTCGTGATCACCGGCGCCGAGGTGATCGACCTGCTGCCGACCGGGTACGGCTTCGTCCTCGACATGGAGGGCGACCACCGGATGGTGTTCGACGCGAAGGCCGTCGAGCAGATGGTCGACTTCGCCATGCGCCGCATGTACGGCTGACGTTGCCGTAGCCCGCCGGGGGCCGGCGCCCCCGGCCGGCCCGCGCCGGTGCTACCTCGGCGCGGTGCGCCCGCCGCGCAGCCGCCACAGGATGATGCCCACGGCCGCCACGGCCAGGGCCGCCGCTCCGTACGCGTACAGCAGCGCCGGGTCCGGGCGGTGCGCCAGCGAGAGGCGGATGCCGGCGAACACCGGCACGGCGACCAGGCTCCAGCGGCCGTCGTAGTCGATCCCGGACGTCGCCCACTGCAGGAGCAGCGAGGCGAGGAAGGTCAGCGCCGCCCACGCGACCAGGTAGGGCCAGGGCGAGCCCGGCAGGGGTTCCATCGGCAGCCCGGTGGCCGCCCAGCGGTGGGCTGCGTAACCGGCGGCCGTCATCGCCGCCGTCATGGCCGTGGCCCGGGCGAGGGCGAGCAGCCACGCGGGCGGGTTCCATCGCCGCCCGGGGGCGGTCTCGGTGTCGTTGTCGGTGGTGCTGTTCTCCATGTCCTGTCAGACCGCGCCACAAGGCCCTGTGGTTGTCAGGTACGGGCAAAAATCGGCGGTTCGCGGGACATGCGGCCGGAAGTGATCGCTACGGGAATGCGCGGGCCGGGCGCGCCGTTCCCTCTGGCGTGGCAGAAAGTTCGAGTTTCAACTAAACTCGAAGCAGAAGGAGGTCCTGACCATGCCCGCAGTGACTGTTGAGAACCCGTTGGCCCTTCCGCGCGTGGCCGAGCCGCAGGCGGCCGCCGCCCGCAAGGTGCTCGCCGTGACCACGGCTCCGGGGGGATTCGAGGGCGAGGGCTTCCCGGTGCGCCGCGCCTTCGCAGGCATCAACTACCAGTACCTCGACCCGTTCATCATGATGGACCAGATGGGCGAGGTGGAGTACGCGCCGGGCGAGCCGAAGGGCACCCCCTGGCACCCCCACCGCGGCTTCGAGACCGTCACCTACCTGCTCGACGGGACCTTCGTCCATCAGGACAGCAACGGCGGCGGCGGAGTCATCAACGACGGCGACACCCAGTGGATGACCGCCGGTTCCGGCCTCCTGCACATCGAGGCCCCGCCGGAGCACCTCGTCGTCAGCGGCGGGCTCTTCCACGGCCTCCAGCTGTGGGTGAACCTCCCGGCCTCCGACAAGATGATGCCCCCGCGATACCAGGACATCGGCGGCGGCAAGGTCAAGCTGCTGACCACCCCCGACGGCGGCGCGCTGCTCCGCGTCATCGCCGGTGAGCTGGGCGGCCACGAGGGCCCCGGCATCACCCACACGCCGATCACGATGGTCCACGCGACCGTCAGCCCGGGCGCGCGGCTCACCCTGCCGTGGCGCGAGGACTTCAACGCCCTCGCGTACGTCATGGCCGGGCGCGGGTCCGTGGGCACCGACCGCAGGCCCGTCCACACCGGGCAGACGGCCGTCTTCGGCGAGGGCGGCTCCCTGACCGTGCGGGCGGACGAGTCCCAGGACTCCCACACCCCGGACCTGGAGATCGTCCTGCTCGGCGGCCGGCCGATCCGGGAGCCGATGGCGCACTACGGGCCGTTCGTCATGAACACCCGGGACCAACTCCAGCAGGCCTTCGACGACTTCCAGGCGGGCCGGCTGGGCCGGATCCCCACCACCGCCCGGACCGGCCTGGGCCACCGCGGGGCGGGGGCCGTCGACCAGGAGGAGACGGCCTGAGGCCTCCGGCCTCCGGGTGAGCCGCGGTGGCGGGGCCTACCCGGTCGCCGCGGCGTCGTCCCCGGCCGGGGAGCCGTCGGCGGGCTTGGAGCGCTCGTACAGCTCGAACCAGATCGACTTGCCGGCGCCCCTGGGGTCGACGCCCCAGGTGTCGGCCAGCATCTCCATCAGCAGGACCCCGCGCCCGCTGGAGGCCATCTCGCCGGGGTGCCGCTTGTGCGGCAGCTCGTCGCTGCCGTCGGCGACCTCCACGCGGAGCCGCCGGGTGCCCAGCTCGCCGGCCGCCTCCGCGACCAGCAGCGCGTCGCCGTCGGTGTGCACCAGCACGTTCGTCACCATCTCCGAGACCATCAGCTCGGCCGAGTCCACCTGCTCCGGGTCCGCCCAGTCGTGCAGCAGCTCCCGGATCTGCCGGCGGGCGCCCGCGATCCGCTCCGGCTCCGCCTGCGCCACGGTCAGCACCGTGCGCCGGGCGGGCCGTACCGGCTGCGGCACGTCCGTCCCGCAGCCGCGGCCCGCGCCCTCGCGGCAGAGCAGCACCACGGCTATGTCGTCCTCGCGGCGGTCGGCCAGCGGTCCCGTGGTGTGGTGCGAGGAGGGCCCGTGCACGGCCTGGACCAGCAGGTCGGCGAGGCGCTCCAGGTGGCCGGCGGTGAGTCCGGCGCCGCCGGACGCGCCGGCCCCGTACGTCTCCGCGTCGGCCTCCAGGATCGCCCGCAGCCGAGCCCAGCCGGTGTCGAGGTCGTGGCCGCCGGTCTCGATGAGCCCGTCGGTGCACAGCATCATCGTTTCGCCGGGCTCCAGGGTGAACCGGGTCGTCGGATAGTCGGTGTCGGGGACGATCCCGAGCGGCAGTCCGCCGGCCGTCGGCCGCATCAGGACGGTGCCGTCCGTCATCCGGACCACCGGATCGGGGTGCCCGGCGCGGGCCACCTCCAGCGTGCCGGTCTCCGGGTCGCACTCCACGTACAGGCAGGTCGCGAAGCGGGGGCTGAGGAAGTCGGGGTCGCGGCCGCCTTCCCCCGCCTCCCCCTCCTGCTCCTGCTCCTGAGAGGAGCAGAGCCCGGCCAGGAAGCGGGAGGCCCGGGAGAGCACCGCGTCGGGCCGGTGGCCCTCGGACGCGTAGGCCCGTACGGCGATCCGCAGCTGGCCCATCAGCCCGGCGGCCCGTACGTCGTGCCCCTGGACGTCGCCGATGACCAGCGCGAACCGGCCCGAGGGCAGCGGGATCATGTCGTACCAGTCGCCGCCGACCTGGAGCCCGCCGCCGGTGGGCACGTAGCGCGCGGCGAGCGTCATACCGGGGATCTCCGGCCCGAGCTGCGGCATCATCGACCGCTGCAGCCCGGTGGTGAGCTCCCGCTCGGACTCGGCGACGCCGGCCCGCTGGAGGGCCTGGGCCAGCATCCGGGCGACCGTCGTCAGCACGGACCGTTCGTCGGGGGAGAAGGTCACCGGCTGCTTGAAGGCGGCCATCCAGGCCCCCATGGTCCGCCCCGCCACGATCAGGGGCAGGAAGGCCCAGGAGCTCCGGCCGAAGGGCCGGGCCAGCGGCCAGGTGACCGGGAAGCGCCGCTCGTACTCCTCCGGTGTGGGCAGGTAGATCGCCCGGCCGGTGCGGACGACCTCCGCGGCCGGGTAGTCGGTCGCCAGGCCCATGTCGGTGAAGGGTGCCTCGTCGCCGGGGTCGTGCCCGTGGTGGCCGATGACCGACAGCCGGTCGCCCGCCACCCCGAAGACGGCCAGCCCGTCGGGGCTGAAGCCCGGCATGGACAGCGAGGCCGCCACCCGCAGCACCTCGGCCGTGGACCGGGCCTCGGCGAGCGCCCGGCCGGCGTCGAGGAGGAAGGCCTCGCGGGAGCGCCGCCAGTCGCCGGTGATCGGGGTGTGGGCGGCGGTGGTGCCGGGCTGCGGCTCGGCGATCTCCTGGATGGTGCCGATCAGCTCGTAGTCGAGGCGGCCGTCGGGCGTACGGTTCTCCACCGGTTTGGAGCGGCTGCGTACGGTGCGCAGCACGCGCCCGTCCTCGTCCATGATCCGCAGCCGTGCCTCGGCGAGGGTGCCCTCGGCGACGGCGAGGTTCACGATGCCGTTGATCTCGTTCCAGTCGACCGGGTGGAAGCGCGAGCGCGCGGCGGCCTCGGGCAGGACGGCGGGCTCGGCGGGCAGCCCGAGCAGCCGGGCGGCCTCGCTGTCGAGGGTGACCGTCCCGGAGGCGTTGTCCCATCGCCACAGGCCCGTCGCGATGGCGGCCAGGACGTCCTCGGTGCGCACCCGGTCATCTTTACAGGTCATCGCACGGGGCTGCCTGTTCAGGACCCTCTCCGGGCGCGCCCGCGCGGTGCCCGGCCCGGGCGGTAACCTTGGGACGGTTGAATCCACCCTGGTATCGCGTAGAACTGGATGACTGATGCATCGGTACAGGTCCCACACGTGCGGCGAGCTCCGTGCCTCTGACGTCGGCACCGACGTCCGGCTGAGCGGCTGGCTGCACAATCGTCGAGACCTGGGCGGCATCCTCTTCATCGATCTGCGCGACCACTACGGCATCACGCAGCTCGTGGCCCGCCCCGGCACCGCGGCCGCCGACGTCCTGGACAAGCTGTCCAAGGAGACGGTCGTCCGCGTCGACGGCAAGGTCGTCTCCCGCGGCACCGAGAACGTCAACCCCGACCTGCCGACCGGTGAGATCGAGATCGAGGCCGCCGAGGTCGAGGTGCTCGGCGCGGCCGGCCCGCTGCCCTTCACGATCAACACCGACGACGGTGTGAACGAGGAGCGCCGCCTGGAGTACCGCTTCCTCGACCTGCGCCGCGAGCGCATGCACCGCAACATCATGCTGCGCTCGGCGGTCATCGCGTCCATCCGCTCCAAGATGGTGGCCCTCGGCTTCAACGAGATGGCGACCCCGATCCTCACCGCGACCTCCCCCGAGGGCGCCCGTGACTTCGTCGTCCCGTCCCGCCTGAACCCGGGCAAGTTCTACGCCCTGCCGCAGGCGCCGCAGCAGTTCAAGCAGCTGCTGATGATCTCCGGTTTCGACCGCTACTTCCAGATCGCGCCCTGCTTCCGCGACGAGGACGCCCGCGCGGACCGCTCGCCGGGCGAGTTCTACCAGCTCGACGTGGAGATGTCCTTCGTCGAGCAGGAGGACGTCTTCCAGCCGATCGAGAAGCTGATGACCGAGCTCTTCACCGAGTTCGGCGGCGGCCGCCCGGTCACCTCGCCGTTCCCGCGGATCCCGTTCCGCGAGTCGATGCTGAAGTACGGCAACGACAAGCCCGACCTGCGCGCCAAGCTGGAGCTCGTCGACATCACCGACGTGTTCGAGGGCTCGGAGTTCAAGGCGTTCGCCGGCAAGCACGTGCGTGCGCTGGCCGTCCCGGACACCGCGGGCCAGCCGCGCAAGTTCTTCGACGGTCTCGGCGAGTACGCGATCTCGCTGGGCGCCAAGGGCCTGGCGTGGGTCCGCGTGGGCGAGGACGGTTCGCTGACCGGCCCGATCGCCAAGTTCCTCACCGAGGAGAACGTCAAGGTCCTCGGCGAGCGTCTGGGCCTGGCGCCCGGGCACGCGGTGTTCTTCGGCGCGGGCGAGTTCGACGAGGTCTCCAAGATCATGGGCCCGGTCCGGGTCGAGGCCGCCAAGCGCGCCGGCCAGTTCGAGGAGAACGTCTTCCGCTTCTGCTGGATCGTCGACTTCCCGATGTACGAGAAGGACGAGGAGACCGGCAAGATCGACTTCTCGCACAACCCCTTCTCCATGCCGCAGGGCGGCATGAAGGACCTGGAGGAGAAGGACCCGCTCGACATCCTGGCCTGGCAGTACGACATCGTCTGCAACGGCATCGAGCTGTCCTCCGGCGCCATCCGCAACCACGAGCCCGAGGTCATGCTGAAGGCCTTCGAGATCGCCGGTTACGAGGCCGAGACCGTCGAGCGCGAGTTCGCCGGCATGCTGCGCGCCTTCCGCCTCGGCGCCCCGCCGCACGGTGGCATCGCCCCGGGCGTCGACCGCATCGTGATGCTGCTGGCCGACGAGCCGAACATCCGCGAGACCATCGCCTTCCCGCTCAACGGCAACGCCCAGGACCTGATGATGGGCGCGCCGACGGTGCTGGAGGAGTCCCGTCTGCGCGAGCTGAACATCGCCCTGCGCAAGCCGGTCGAGACGAAGGCGGCCGACGCCAAGCCGGTCGCGGAGGCCGTCCACCCGGACGCCGCGCGCTAGTCGTAGCCGCTCCTGCAGCGGGAAGGGCCCGGGATCCTAGGATCCCGGGCCCTTCGTTCTGCGTTCGTTCTGCCCGCCGCGGTCAGAACCGCTCGAGGAGGCCCTTGAGGAGGGCGGCGGAGGTCAGCTCCGTGGGGGCCGGGCCGGCGTGGAAGAAGCCGGCGTTCTCGGCGTCCAGCTTGCGCAGGAAGTCGAAGGCCTTCGCGTCGTGGTCGCCGAACGCGACGAACTGCCAGTGGACGCCGGGGGCGGCGGCCGCCGCGTCGGCGATCGCCTGCCGGGCGGGACGGACGTTGTCGGGCGCGCCGTCGGTCTGGAACACGACCAGGGCCGGGCCCGTGCCGCCGTCCTTCCGGTAGCGCTCGACCACGGCCTCGACGGCGACGTGGTAGCTGGTGCGGCCCATCCGTCCGAGCTCGGCGTGGCGGGCCTCCACCCAGGTCGCGTCGTGCGCGTCGAGGGTCAGCTCGGCGGTGCCGTCCAGCTCGGTGGAGAAGAACACCGTGTGGACGGTGGCCTCCTCGTCCAGGTGCGCGGCCAGGGCGAGGGCGTGGTCGGCGAGGTACTGGGCGCTGCCGTCCTTGTAGAAGCCGCGCATGGAGCCGGACCGGTCCAGTACGAGGTACACCTTCGCGCGGGCCCCGGCCTTCCCCTTGGCCCGCAGCACCTGCCCGGCGGCCTTGTACGCCCCGGCGATCCCGGCGGCCCGCCGCCGTACCGCTGCCGCGGCGATGGCGGGCCCCTGCTCCGGTTCGGCCTGCTCGGGCGCTCCGGCGGCGACCGCTTCGGGCTCGGCGGCCGCGGCGGCCGGCTCCGGCTGCGGTGCCTCGGCGGCGGGCTCGGGCTCCGGCTCCGGCTCGGTGGCGGGCGCCTCCTGGGCCTGCGGCGCGGCGTCCTGGGGCTCGGACTCCGCCTCGGCGGGCTCGGGCTGGGGCTCGGCGGCGGCTTCGGCGGCGGCCGGCTCGGCTTCGGCTTCGGCGACAGCGATGGCGGGCTCGGCCTGGGGCTCGGCTTCGGCTTCGGCCTCGACGGCGACGGGCGCGGCCTCGGCTTCGGCGGCGGCCGGCTCGGCCTCGGGCTCGACAGCGGCGGCGGCGGGCTCGGGCTCGACAGCGGCGGCGGCCTCGGGCTCGGCTTCGGCCTCGGGCTCGACAGCGGCGGTGGCCGGCTCGGGCTCGGTCACGGCCTCCGCCCCGGCGGCGGGCTCGGCGGCCGCTTCCGCGGCCGGTTCGGCAGGGGTGTCCGGGGTCGCGGGACCCCCGGCGCCCTCCGGGGCCGCCGGGGGCACGGGGCGACGGGCTTCAGGGACCGTGGGGTCCGCCGTCGGCGCCGGGGCGGCGGTGAGCAGCGTGCCCGGCTCGCGGTCGCGGGGCGCGGACTGCGGCGGGACGGTCGGGTTGTCGAAGGACGCCGCCACCAGTTCGGCCGCCACGTCCAGGGGGGCGCGTTCGGCCTGGCTCGGGACGGCCGCCGAAGGGGCGTCGGACGTCTCGGGGACCGGCTCCTCGGTCCGTCCGAACACCTTGCGCAACAAGCTCCGAATACCCATGGGCCAGGCCTTTCGCATGTGTGCGTGCGTCATTTGTCCGTGCTGCGCGGTTGATCCCTGCCCAGAGTGGACACGTAAGGTTATCGGCCGCTCGGCTGGAACTTCGGCAGGGGCGCCTTTCGTGGCGCCCGGCCGTCCACCCAATAGCGGTCCTTACCCGAACTTCCCCTCCGCCGTGCCGGGTTCATCCACCGTTCATCTCCGCGCCGCCGCATCGGCGCAACCCGCGCCTAGCGTCACCGCTGATTCGTACCGACACCGGAGGACACCCTCGTGCGCAAGCTCCTGCCGTTCATCGGCAACCCGCATGGCAGCGGCCGTTCCGCTCTCACCTGCCGCTACCGCTGCGGTGACGCATGCTTCCACGAGGTGCCCAACACCAGTGACAACGAGTACGCCGGCGACATCATGGCCCGGGCCTACTCCCGCCGCTCGATGCTGCGCTCCGCCGCGGTCGTCACGGTCGCCACCGCCGCCGGCACCGCCGTCACCCTCGGTGCGGGCGGCGGACAGAGCGCCAGCGCCGCCCCCGTGCCCGGGGACGACGCCAGGCGCGCGGGCGAGGCCGCCCGCGGCCTGCGCTTCAAGCCCGTCGCCCCGAACACCGACGACAAGGTCACCGTCCCGGAGGGCCACGAGCAGAACGTGGTCATCCGCTGGGGCGACCCGATCCTCAAGGGCGCCCCCGGCTTCAACCCGGACAAGCAGACCGCCGCCGCCCAGGCCGGTCAGTTCGGCTACAACAACGACTTCCTGAGCCTGCTCCCGCTCGGCGGCGGCTACGAGCGCCAGCAGCTGCTGGTGGCCAACCACGAGTACACCGACGAGAACCTGATGTTCAAGGGGTACGACCCGGCCAACCCGACCCGCGAGCAGGTCGAGATCGCCTGGGCCGCGCACGGCCTGTCCGTGGTCGTCGTCCAGGAGGACCACCGCAGCGGCAAGCTGACCGCGGTCTCCCGCCACCAGCTCAACCGCCGTCTGACCGCCACCAGCGAGTTCAGGATGGCCGGCCCGGCCGCGGGCAGCGCCCTGCTGAAGACCTCGGCCGACCCCACCGGCACCAAGGTGCTCGGCACCCTGAACAACTGCGCCGGCGGCACCACCCCGTGGGGCACCACCCTCCACGGCGAGGAGAACTTCAACCAGTACTTCGGCAACGCCGGGCAGGTCACCGACCCCACCCAGGCCGCCCGCCTGAAGCGCTACGGCGTGACCTCCGGTGCCACCGAGCGCAAGTGGGAGCGGTTCGACAAGCGCTTCGACGTGGCCCAGGAGCCCAACGAGTCCCACCGCCACGGCTGGGTCGTCGAACTGGACCCGTACGACGTGAACTCCGTGCCCCGCAAGCGCACCGCGCTCGGCCGCTTCAAGCACGAGGCCGCACAGCCGCGCCTGACCGAGGACGGCCGTCCCGTCGTCTACATGGGCGACGACGAGCGCTTCGACTACTTCTACAAGTTCGTCTCGTCGAAGCGGATGAAGAAGGGCGACTCGCGCGCGGCGAAGGAGCACAACCTCACGCTCCTCGACGAGGGCACCCTGTACGTCGCCAAGCTGACCGGTGACTCCCCGGCCGCCCAGATCGACGGCTCCGGCAAGCTGCCCGCCGACGGCGAGTTCGACGGTTCCGGCGTATGGATCAAGCTCGCGACCGGCAACGTCTCGCACGTCGAGGGCATGACCGCCGAGGAGGTGTACGTCTTCACGCGCCAGGCCGCCGACAAGGTGGGCGCCACGAAGATGGACCGCCCCGAGGACGTCGAGCCGTCCCCGCGCACCGGCCGCGTGTACGTCGCGCTGACCAACAACACCGACCGCGGCAAGCCCGGCAAGGCCGAGGGCGCGACCGAGGCCAACCCGCGCAACCTGAACAAGCACGGCCAGATCCTGGAGCTCGCCGAGAACTTCGACGACCCGGCCGGCGACGGGTTCGCCTGGCGGCTGTTCCTGGTCGCCGGTGACCCGAACGACCCGGCGACCTACTTCGCCGGCTTCCCGAAGGACAAGGTCAGCCCGATCTCCTGCCCGGACAACGTGGCCTTCGACCCGCACGGCAACCTGTGGATCTCGACCGACGGCAACCAGCTCGGCTCCCACGACGGCCTGTTCGGCGTCGCGACCGCGGGTGAGCGCCGCGGCGAGCTGAAGCAGTTCCTGACCGTCCCGCGCGGGGCCGAGACCTGCGGCCCGATCATCCAGGACAAGCGCGTCCTCGTCTCGGTGCAGCACCCGGGCGAGATCGACGGCGCGTCCGTGGAGAAGCCGCAGTCGGTGTGGCCCGACGGCCCGGGCAAGCTCGTCCGCCCGGCGGTGGTGTCCGTGTGGCGCAAGGACGGGAAGAACATCGGCGTCTGACCGCCCCGGTGAGGAGGCTGCCCGGCCGGCCATTGCTCCCGGCCGGTCAGTCCGGCTCCGGCAGCCGTCCCAACGGCAGCCGGAGCGTCGTCAGCGCTCCCCCGTCCGGGGCGTTGGCGAAGCCCAGCCCGATCTCCAGCACCGCCGCCTGGCCGGCCGCGATCGTCAGGCCCAGGCCGTGGCCGCGGCCGCGGCCGGGATCCCCGGTGCGGAACCGCTTGGGACCCCGCTCGATCAGCTCGGCGGGATAGCCGGAGCCGTGGTCGCGGATCACCACCACCGGGCCGTCGACGGTGACCTCCACCGGCGGCCGCCCGTGCTTGTGGGCGTTGGCCAGCAGGTTGGCCAGGATCCGGTCGAAGCGCCGCCGGTCGGTGAAGACCACCGCGTCCCGCACGATCCGTACCTCGGCGGGCAGCCCCGTCCCGGCCACGGCCCGTTCCACGGCCCGGCCCAGCTCCAGCCGGGCCAGGTCGGCGCGCTCCACCCCGGAATCCAGGCGGGAGATCTCCAGCAGGTCCTCGGTGAGCCGGTGCAGGGCCTTGAGGCGGTCGTTGATCATCTCCTTCGGCCGGCCCTCCGGCAGCAGCGAGGCGGCGGCCAGCGAACCGGTCAGGGGAGTGCGCAGCTCGTGCGCCACATCGGCGGTGAACCGTTTCTCGGCGTCCAGCCGTTCCTGGAGCGAGGCGGCCATCGAGTCCAGGGCCAGCGCGACGTCCCGTACCTCGTCGCGGTAGCGGCGCCGACCGGATCCGGTGTCCACCGCGAGGCCCACCCGGGCGTCCAGGTCCCCGGCGCTGATCCGGCGGGCGACGGCGGCGACCGTCGCGAGCCGACGGCTGATCCGGTCGGCGAGGAACACGCCCGCCAGGGCCACCACCCCGGCCGCGAGCGCCGAGGAGGCGAGGATCGCGGTGTCGATGTCGCGCAGCCGGTCGCGGGTGGCCCCGTACGGGATCCACACCGCCAGCGCCTTCCGGTCGGCGGGTGCGGCGGCCCACATGACGGGCTCGCCGTCGTGCGTGCCGACCATGCTGCCGGTCCGTCCGCGTGCGACGAGCTCGCGCAGCGGGCGGGGCAGGCCGGGCGGGTCCAGGGCGACGTTCACGTCCCCGTGCGAGGTGCCGTACTCGTAGTGGCCGAGGGCGTGGTCGAGGTCCCGTTCGACGTCCTTGCGGACCTCGCCGACCACCTGCCGCGAGACCACGTTGTGCACCAGGATCCCCAGGGCGGCGGCCACCGCGCAGCACACCAGGGTGGTGGTGAGGGCGATCTTCCAGCGCAGGCTGCTCAGCGGGCGCATCGGAACCGTCCCTCGCTCAGCGGGACGTCCGAGATGGCCGGACAGTCGTCGAGGGTGAGCTGCGACAGGCTCATGCTGCGGGCCGCGGGGTCCCACACGTAGTCGGAGACGGAGATGTAGGCGGGGTTCGAGGTCGGCTCGCGGACCGCCAGGTGCTCGGCGGCGACCTCCACCCCTTCGAGCACCGCGCGCCGGGACAGGATCCGGGCGATCCGGCCGTCGCCCTGGACGGTGTAGACGCGCAGCTCGCTGACCCGGCCGTCCACGTCGAGGGCCGTGATCAGCTCCTCCTTGCCGTCTCCGGTGAGGTCGTGGAGGACGCCGGGGCGGACGGGGCAGTACGGTCCGCCGTCCACAGCCTGTGTGCAGAGGGTGAGCCGCTGGACGGCGCGGGGATCGACGAGCCGGCCCGTGCCGGCGTCGGCGGCGGCGGTGGAGGTGATGTCGGCGCGTACGACGGCCAGCGCGTCCACCCCGCGCATGCCCGGCCCCTCCGGCTCGGGCAGCCCGGGCACCACGGCGGCCGCGCCGGGATGCTGGCCGGGGCCCGGCGGGTCGGGGCGGTGGTCCTCCCACAGGCTCTGGGGGGCGTGGGCGGTGCCGAGGTCGCCGGCGCTGCGCAGCCCTTCCGCGTCGGCGCAGCCGGCCGTGGCCGCCAGGAGGGCGGTGAGGGCGGCCAGGCCGTGGGGGCTGCGCATGTACCCGATGCTGCCCCGCCACCGGCCTCCCGGCCCGGTCACTGCTCCATCCGGGCGGCCCTTCCGTGCGTCGGTCCGGCGCGTCAGGCGCGTCAGGAAGGGCGGTGGGAGATGGCGCGGGCCGCCGCCAGTTCGTGCCGCACGGGGGCCAGGACGCTCGTCTCGTCGTCCTCCTCCGGGGGCGTGTCCACGCGGACCGGGACGGGGCTGCTGCGGACGGCCCCCGCCAGTTCGCGGAGCCGGCGCGCGATCCGGTCGACCTCGTCCGCCGAGGGCGGAGCGGCGCCGTGGTTGACGCGGACCCGCGCGGCGGTGGTGGCGTCCACGACGCGTTCCACGGCCACCACCAGCGGCCACCAGGCCGCGGCCCGGGCCCCGGTGGGCGGGGGTTCGGTCAGTGCCCGCTGGAACTCGCTGCGGACCCCGGAGAGGTCGCGGTAGATGCGGCGCCGGGCCTGGAGGCGGGACTGCCGGGCGGCCCGCAGCGCGGCCTCGTCCGCGACGGGGGCGAAGGCGTGCTCCACGTAGCGGGCGGCGTCGTCGACGGCGTCGGCGAGCCGGTCCCCGATCCGGGTGTGCCAGCTCTCGGGCCACAGCAGGTAGCCGGCGACCAGGGCGATGGCGCAGCCGATCAGGCTGTCGAGGAGCCGGGGCAGGATGAGGTCGAAGCCCTCGTGGTTGAGCTGGTCCGACAGCAGCAGGATCACCGGGGTGATGGCCGCGGTCTGGAAGGCGTACCCCTTGACGGAGAACGCCGGGATCAGCGCCGCGAGCACCACCATCACCGGTACGTCCCACCAGCCGCGCGGCACCTCGGCGAGGACGGCGGCGGCGAGGACGAGTCCGGCGGCCGTGCCCAGGGCGCGCAGGACCGCGCGGGAGAAGACCGAGCCGAAGTCGGGCTTGAGGACGAAGGTGACGGTCAGGGCCACCCAGTAGGAGCGTTCCACCTCGATCAGGGAGACGAGGGACTGGGCGAGGCCGATGCACAGGGCCAGGCGCAGCCCGTACCGCCAGGAGGCCTCGGACAGCATCATGTCGCGCACCCCGCGGCGGGCCCGCACGCGCAGGGAGGCCGGCCGGCCGAGGCGGTCGTCGACGTTGTACGGGTCCGGCTCGGCGAGGTGCACGATGACCGCCGCGTGCCGCAGCGCGGAGTCGATGGCCCGCTCGGACGGGGTGTGCGGGGCGGGCAGGTCCAGGGCGGGGGTGCCGGTGCGGCCCTCCTCGACGGCCGCGGCCAGTTCCCGTACGGCCGCCGGGATCCCGGGCGCCGGCGGGCGGCCCCGCAGGTGGGCGGCGGGCGCGGCCTCCACGAGGGGGATCAGCGCGTTCAGCTGGGCCAGCATCCGCACCAGGGAGGGGCTGCGCCCGTGCACCCGGGCGCGGCGGCCCAGGACGAGGTCGTAGGCGTGGTTGAGGGCCTGCGTGACCTGTTGGCGGCGTTCGTCGTAGGCGGCCTGGGGTCCGCCGGAGGCTTCGAACGCGTCGGCCAGCGCCCGGTAGGCGGCCGCGACGGCGGCCCGTTCGGGCTGCCGGCCGCGCACGGGCCAGCCCAGCAGGGTCAGCGCGAGCACGAACAGGCCGCCGGTGGTGAGCAGCAGCGGCGCGGTCCACCAGGGCTGGGGCATCGGCAGACCGGCCCCGACGACGGCGTTGAGCAGGAGCAGCAGCCCGGATACGGAGGCGACCGTGCCGATCGAGGAGATCATCCCGGAGAGGAGGGCGATCAGGGTGAGGACGGCGACGGCCAGCCAGCCGCGCCCGTAGACGAGGGTGCCGAGGGCGACCCCGACGGCGCCGAGTGCCTGCGGGACGGCGATGTTCAGGACCCGCATCCGGTAGGCGTCGGCGGTGTCGCCGATCACCCCGGCGAGGGCGCCCATGGACACGAGGGCCCCGTACTCGGGCTCGTCGAGGGCGAAGCCGACGGCGAGCGGGGCGGCCATCGCGATCCCGGCGCGGGCGGCCGCGGCCCAGGGGATGCGGCCGCTGCTGGGCCGCAGTCCCGCGAGCAGCCAGGCGGGCGGGGCCAGGGGACGGGGGCGTGGCCGTCCGGGCGGTATGTGCTCGGTGCGTCGTTGGGTGGTCATTCCGCTTCCGTGTCGCCGCTCTTCCGTGTCGCCGCTCGCGAATCGGTCGTTCTGGGGGGTTCTGCGGAGGATGAGTACCTTCCGAGCTTATGGCGTGCGGCGCAGCCGGCCCATCAGCCATGCGGTCAGCGCGCTGGCCAGTCCGAGGGCGAGGACCACCCACGCGGTGGTCCGCAGGAAGGCGGTGAGCGCGTCGTACACGGCCGCGGCTGCGGGCCGGTCGATGTCGGCGGGCAGGTCGTCGAGGGTGATGCGGCGGCACACGGCCACCGCCGCCCACAGCAGCAGGGCTCCGGCCGCGAGGCCGGCGCCGGTGGCGAGGAGGGCCCGCCGGCGCCGGACGGCGACGGCCACGGCCGCCACGGCGAGCAGCACCGTGAGCACGGGAAGCCAGACTCCGGCGATCTGGAGGGCGTGGAACCCCTCCCGGAGTGCGCCGAGGTTGTCGTACTCCATGACCTTCACGGAGAGGTGGGTCTCCGGGATGCGGTCGGCGAAGGGCACGTCGTCCGCCACCAGTTCCTCCTTGACCTGCGCGATCACGGGTGCGAGGTCGACGGTGACGGCGTCACCGCGGCCGGTCTCCAGGGCGTCGAGGAAGGCGGTGTGCGCCGCCCGGTTCGCGGTCTCCCAGGCCGTCCGGTAGGCGGGGGTACCGGTGAAGGAATGCAGGGCCTCGCCGATCAGGGCGTCGACGGCGCCCTGGAAGGGGCCCGCGTCGATCTGCCCGGAGAGGGCCCGGGTGGCCTGGGCGGCGACCACCTCCTGGACGGCCGGGTCCTTGGCGAGGGGGGCCATGGCCGCGGTGTAGTGGTCGGCGTCACCCAGCCGGCGGTCGCCCCAGTACGCGACCGCGCTCGCGGGCACGAGCAGGGCCACGAGCACGATGAGGGCCGCCGACAGGTAGGTGCGCACGTCACCAGGGAAAGCGGACGCGGCGTGCGGCGCTACCCCCGCTGCTGCGTCCGGGGGCCCGGATTCCCTCCCGGGACCGGGCGGGAACCGCCCGGACGGGTGATCCACTTGCCGGTCCCGGGTGCCGGGTGTGCCCTTGAGGGTGGAAGAGAGGAGCCCCGCCATGGCACATGCGGCACCCACCGCCCCCCGGCGGCACCGCCCTATGACGTCGGCGGACGCGCAGCGGCACACCGACCGCGGCGCCCTGATCCGCGCGCTGCTCATGGGCCTCGTCTACGGGGTCTGGGCGGCCTTCATCCAGCGTCAGACGGGCCCGGTCGACGCGGGCAACGTGTTCTACGGCATCCTGTGCGGCGCGCTCTTCGCGGCCTGCATGTTCGCGCTCGCGCGGGTCGGCCCCAGGCTGGGGCGGGAGGTGCACGCCACCGCGTACGGGGTGTTCGGCGGCATCGCCGTCGGCTACCTCCACAGCCTGACCCACGCGTCCGTGCTCCGTTCCACCGTGATCGGCCTGTTCGTGGCACTGGGCGTCGGGCTCACGGCGTTCTACCGGTACTACACCCGCGAGAACTGAGCCCGGCGCCGGTTCCCGCACCCGCTGGGAGGGTGCGGGAACCGGCGCCGTCATGTGTCGTTACGCCGCCGAACCGGCGATGTCCTGCCGCGGTTCGCTGCCGGCGCCGGCTGCCGCCGCGGCGCCGGTCTTCGGCGCGCCGGCGGTCGCGGCCTGCGGGACGGGCCGGTCGGCGGTGTGACGGTCGGCGGTGTGACGGTCCGGGGCCTGGCGGTCGGGGCCCTGGCGGTCGGCGGGCGGGCGGTCCGAGAGGGGGGCCTCCTGCCGGGCCGGCGGCGAGAAGCGGACGACCTCGGCGCGGAGCATGGCGTTCAGGGCGGCGTACGGGTCGATGGGCATGACGGAACCTCACGGTGGCTCGGGGGTGTGGGGGGTCGTTCACGCTGCTCGGCCCGCTCAGCAGCGCAGGACCATGCTCCGTACCGTCCGCCGGGGCAGGGCCGGTGCGGCCGTCCCGTACGAGGCCGCACGGGCGACCTGACCGGCGTGTTCCACGTGAAACATCCGCTGCGGCAGCCGCCGTACGGCCGGGGCCGTGCGCACGGGCGTCCGCAGCGCCGCCCGCCCGACGGCGTCCCCGGCCGGATCCGACTGTCCCTCGGTGGGGTCGGCCGGTGCCGAGGAGGCGGGGCGGGGCTCCCCGCCGGCCGTGGCCGTCGTCGCCGGACCGGCGCCGAACAGACACAGCAGAACCACGCAGACCACCGTCAGGGCCCGCGCCAGTGGCGTCCGCGCGTACCGCGCACCGTTCATGGGGCCTGCATGCCCCGACACGCCGTACGGCTCTCCGTGGATCCCCGAGAAGCCGCCGACCGGGGGACGAAGACACCCCCCAACGGCCGACTCAGCCGGTACGCCGGGGACCCGTCAGCCGGGCCAGGACGGAGGTCTCGCCGCTGACCAGCCGCAGCCGGGCGAGACCTGCGTCCCCGGCCGGCACCGCGACCGGGTGGGGGGAGACCCGCTCGACGGTGAACACCGCCGTGCGGTGGTCCGCGCGCGGGATCTCGATCACGCGGCCCCGCCGCAGCCCGGCGAGCGGGATTCCGTGGCCGGTGACCACGGCGGTGCCGGCGGATCCGGGAGCCGGGCCGTCGGTGTCCCAGCCGGCCCTGCCCTGACCGTCCTGCGGGCCCGCGGCCAGCGGGAGGTCCACCCCCAGTGCGGGGATGCGCAGCCGCAGCGGCCGTGCGGTCCGCATCGGCGGGGCGGACACCGTCCGGCGTTCCGCGCCCGGAGCGCGCGCACCGGCGTGCTCCAGCCCGCGTACGAGCCGGCGGTGCCCGGACAGGCCCAGTGCCCGGGACGGCAGCGCGTCGGTGACGCTCGCGGTGGCGGGCTCCGCGCCCGCGCTGCCGCGCAACAGGCCGATCCCGGTGCAGAGCAGAGTGACCGTCAGGGCTGCGGCGGTCCACCGGGCGCGGGACATGGCATTCCTCCTGTCCGGCTCGGGCGGCCGGTCCTGGGAGCAGTGGACCGCTCCCCGCCCGCCCGCACATCGCCGCCCGCACCGGAAATGACGGCGCGTCACGTGCCCGTGGCGGCCCGGCCCTTCCATCCTCCCAGCTGGCGGCGGGTGTGCCGGCCGTACACGCCCGACCGGGCCGCTACGCCCGAAGGGGTGAGGGGTGAAGGCGGTTACAGCGGGCGGGCGGGCCAGTCCAGCAACCGGGCCCCGATGACGGCCGTCTGGAGGGTGTACCGCTGCACGGGGTCCCCCGGGTCGGTGCCCGTCAGCCGGTGGATCCGCTCCAGCCGGTAGGTCAGCGCCCGCACGCTCAGGTTGAGCCGCCTGGCCGCCTCCGCCGCCACGCACCCGGAGTCGAAGTACGCGGTCAGGGTGTCCAGCAGGGGCGCCGCCCCGCCCCGCCCGGCCCGCAGCGGCCCGAGCGCGGTCAGCACCAGTTCGGCCATCGCCGCCCGGTCGCGGGTCAGTACCGGGAAGACCAGCAGGTCGGCGGCGCGCAGCAGCGGGCCCCCGAGGCCGAGCCGGTCCGCGAGCCCCAGCGCGTCCAGGGCCTCCGCGTACGAGACCGCGACCCCGTCCGCGCCCGGATGCGGGCGCCCGACCGCGACGAGTCCCCGGTCTCCGGACTCGGCGTGCAGCAGCTGTGCGAAGTGGGCCAGTACCCCGTCCTGGTCGCCCGGCGCCACGCAGACCAGCCGGCCGTCCTTGGTGGCGAGCAGGAAGGCGCGGTCCCCGGAGCGCCGGGCGAGGGCCGACTCCAGCCGGTGCTGTTCCGGGCCCCCGTCCTCGTACGGCCCGGGGCCGCGTGCGACGGCCACCGCGTGCGTCGGCGCCGGGCGCAGTCCGAAGCGGGCGGCGCGTTCACCGAGGCGGACGGGGTCGCCGCCGGCGAGCAGCAGGTCGTCGACGAACTCCCGGCGGGCCGCCGTTTCCCGGTGCGCGGCTGGCCCGTGGGCCCGTTCGTACCCTTCGGCGAAGGCGTCCACGGCCTGTTCGACCGCGGCCAGCAGGTGGTCGGGGGCGGGGTGTCCGGCGAGGGCGGTGCGGGTCGCGGCGAGGTGCGCGCCGATGAGGTTCCGCAGGCCGTAACCCGCCCCGGCGGCCTGCTCGCCGAGTGCCCGGCGGGCGTCGAGTTCCGCGGGGCCGGGGCTCCGGTCGGTGGCCGAGACGCCCGCGAGCAGGCGTACGTACCCGTCCAGGTACTCCTCGGGTATGTCCCGCCCTGACCCCACACCAGCTCCCCGGCTCGTCCGAACCCCCATTCTCACCCGGACCAAGATCAACTACTGGCGGGGGGAGGAGGCGGGGGCGCTCAGACCACCACCAGCGCCACCGCCGCCGCCCCCATCAGGGCGGCGGCGAGGTGCATCGCGGAGTGGCCGTAGTCCCCGAACCAGAGCTGGCGGGCCAGTCCGCCGAGGGCGGCCAGCGCGCCGATCACGCCGATCTGGGCGAGGAGGGTGGCGGCGGTGAAGGGTGCCAGGATCAGCAGTACCGAGTTCAGCCAGAACGGCGCGGCGCCGGTCCAGCCCCGCCATTCCCGGATCGCGGACTGCATCGCCGGCTCCCACCTCCACACCCGTCACACGCGCAACAGGCGTGTCTCGCTCAACTCATCGGCTGTACAGCCTCCTTGGGTGCGGCCGCCGGGGCAAGTGCGCGTTCGGCTAGAAAGGCGGGGGACCAGGCCGAAAGTCGTCCACGGCGTCGGCCGGACGGTCCTCAGCGGGCGGGCGGGCCGCTGGAACCTCCTGGTCGGAGGGCCCGCGGCGGAAGACCGGGGATGAGCCCCGGCGGGAAGCAGGACGGCCCGGACCCCGCGACGCGGTCCGGGCCGGCTGGACGGCACTGCGGCCGGAGACGGATCAGGCGACGATCCAGTCGGACGTCGCGATCACCGGCTGCACGCCGTCACGGTGAACGGTGCCCTCGATGAGGCCGTACATGCGGTCCGCCGCGAAATAGACCTCGTTGTCGTTCTTGAGGCCGAAGGGCTCCAGGTCGACCAGGAAGTGGTGCTTGTTGGGCAGGTTGAGGCGCACCTCGTTGACCTTGGGGCAGTTGTCCAGCACCCGCTCGGCCATCTGGTTCAGGGTCTGCTGGAGCGAGTAGGAGTACGTCTCCGCGAAGGCCTCGAGCATGTGCTTGCGGACCTTCTTGTACGACTGGTCCCAGTCGTACCCCGCGTCGTCGCCGGCCAGCGCCGAGTGCGCCCAGCGGGCGGTGACCTTGGTCGCGAGGATGCGGTCGTACGCCTCCTTGAGCGTCGTGTACTTGTCCTTGATGTAGCCGTGGAACTCGGAGTTGGTCGAGTTCATCACCGTCAGGTCCTTCAGACCCGAGATCACCTGGAGACCGGTGGTCTCGCTGTAGGTGACCTGCGCGGTGCGCACCTCCTGGCCCTTGCGGACGAAGGAGTGCTGCTCCTTGCGGGTCGGGACGGGGATCCGCTCCCAGGCGAACTCCTCGATGCGGATCTGCGCCTCGCGGATCGGGGCCTGGGAGGAGACGAAGTGCTTCGCGAGGAGGATGCCGAAGGCCTCGGGGGAGGCGATGCCGTGCTCCTTGCCGAAGGCGTACACCGTGTTCTTGGTGGTGTCGGTGGGCAGGCAGTTGGCGTTGTCACCGGTCAGGTGGACGTCGCGGAACTCGCCCCGCAGGGCCACCGAGACGTTCAGGTCGCGGATCTCGTGCCAGGATCCGTCGTTGCCCTTGCGGGTGACCACGACGATGCGGTTCTCGGCCTTGCCGTACTGGTTCTGGCCCAGGACGTGCTTGCTCATGCTGTCTTCCTTCGGGTACTCGGGAACACGGAGTCCGTTGGTCTGGATCCCGTACGCCCGGCGTCCAGCGCCCGCCCTCCTCGAAGGACGTCCCGCTCCCCGCCGTTCGGCCCCGCGGGACCGCCCCGGGACTGACGTGCATCCCGGTCCGTAGGTGCTGAGTCGTACTGAAGTACTGACGGGATTGCACCATGTGTGCGGCGGGTTGACCACCGCACGGAACATCCCAACACCGGCACCCACGGATTGGGTGACCGCACAAGCTCGCAGGTCAGGCCATGTGCGCATCCGCGACGGACAGGGCCTCGTCGAGGATCGCCAGCCCCTTGGCCACGTCCTGCTCCGCGATGTTGCAGGGCGGTGCGACATGGATGCGGTTCCCGGCGAGGAGGGGCCACAGGCCGGCCTTCTTCAGGGCCGCGCCGAAGGCGGCCATCGGCGCGTTGTCGGCACCGGAGGCGTTGTACGGGACGAGCGGCTCGCGCGTCTCCTCGTCGCGTACGAGTTCCAGCGCCCAGAAGGTGCCCATGCCGCGGACCTCGCCGACGGACGGGTGCCGGCCGGCGATCTCGCGCAGTCCGGGCCCCAGCAGCTCGGCGCCCGTGCGGGCGGACTGCTCGACGATGCCCTCCTCGGCCATGGTGTTGACCGTCGCCACGGCGGCGGCGCAGGCCAGCACGTGCCCCGAGTACGTCAGCCCGCCCGGGTACGGCCGGCGCGCGAAGGTCTCGGCGATGGCGGCGGAGATCGCGACGCCGCCGAGCGGCACGTAGCCGCTGGTGATCCCCTTGGCGAAGCAGAGGAGGTCCGGGGTGACGTCCCAGTGGTCGGCGGCGAACCAGGCGCCGGTGCGGCCGAATCCGACCATGACCTCGTCCAGGATGAAGACGATGCCGAAGCGGTCGCAGAGCTCGCGCACGCCCGCCAGGTAGCCGGCCGGGGGCACGAGCACGCCGGGGGCGCCGCCGACGGTCTCCAGGATGATCGCGGCGATGGACTGCGGCCCCTCGAAGACGATCGTGTCCTCCAGGTGGCGCAGGGCGCGCGCACACTCCTCGGCCTCGGTGGTGGCGTGGAAGGGCGAGCGGTAGAGGAACGGTCCCCAGAAGTGGACGACGCCCGCGGTCGCGGCGTCGTTGCCGAAGCGGCGGGCGTCACCGGTGAGGTTGATCGCGGTGCTGGTCGCACCGTGGTACGAGCGGTACGCGGACATCACCTTGGGCCGGCCGGTGTGCAGCCGGGCCATGCGTACGGCGTTCTCCACGGCCTCGGCGCCGGCGTTGGTGAAGAAGATCTTGTCGAGGTCGCCGGGGGTGCGCTCGGCGATGAGCCGTGCGGCCTCGGAGCGGACGTCCACGGCGAAGCCCGGCGCGAGGGTGCAGAGCCGGTTGGCCTGCTCGGCGATGGCGGCGGCCACCTTCGGGTGCTGGTAGCCGATGTTGGTGTAGACGAGCGAGCTGGAGAAGTCGAGGTAGCGGTTGCCGTCGTAGTCCCAGAAGTACGAGCCCTCGGCGCCGGCCACGGCGAGCGGGTCGATGAGCTCCTGTGCCGACCAGGAATGGAAAACGTGCTTCCGGTCGGCTTCTTTGACTGCGTCTTTCACGGCGGCGGTGGCATCGGCTTCTGCGTTCATATATCGAGGGTAGTTGTCCATGATGTGGACAACGGGGTGCCTCGGGCCCGACGCCCCGCGCGGGCGACTTGACGGATGCCGGGCCGCGTTCTCGACGGGCCCGGGCGGCCCGCATAGCGTCCCCCGGACCGGCCGCTCCACGGGGGAGAACGGCGGGAAACCCATGGTGGGAGCCGTCCGCGGTTCCGCACGCCGCCGGGGGCGCCTCAGAGCCGCCGCCCGGACGCCCTGGACGCGCCGTCCCGGCGCCCTCGAAGGGACCTCGAGGCCCCTTCGAGACCCGCCCCTCCGGACCCGCCGCGTGCGGGGACGGAAGGACGGGTGCCGGGCGGCGGCCGAGGGCCCGCCATGCCCTCTCACCGCCGCGGGTCGTGCTTCCGGTGCCCTCTCGGCAGTAGCGTGGTGCCCGTGCGGGATTTGTCCGTCCCGGCCGGGGGTAGGTGCGGCGCCGGGGGAGCGGTGTCGGAGACGGGAGAGCCTGTGGCGGAGCAGACGCGGCGGCTGGTCCTGGGCGGCGCCACGACAGGGGTCGTAGCCCGCTGCCGGGACTTCACGCGACGGGCCCTCACCGACTGGTCGTGGCCCGAGGGCTCGGAGGCCGCGGAGGACGTCCTCCTGCTGGTCTCCGAGGTGGTCACCAATGCCTGTCTGCACGCGGGCGGCCCGCGTGAACTGGTGCTGCGGCACAGTCCCGGCCTGCTGCGGGCCGAGGTCAGCGACGACAACCCCGAACCGCCCGTGCGCCGGGCGACGCGCGACCGCTCCCGTCCGGGCGGGCACGGGCTGGTCCTGCTGGAGCGCCTCGCCAAGAGCTGGGGCTCCGCGCCCGCCGCGGACGGCCGCCCGGGCAAGACGGTCTGGCTGGAGATGACGGCCCCCGGGGCCGCGGTCGCCGCCCCCACGGCCGACGGAGGCCCGGCGGGGGCCTGAAGCCCTGCCCCCGGCGCCTGAAGCCCTTCCCGCCCGAACGGCGGCCGGCCCCCGGCCTGAGGACGGCCCTCCCGCCCGAGCGGCGGCCGGCCCCCGGCCTGAGGACGGCCCTCCCGCCCGAACGGCGGCCGGCCCCCGGTGCCCGGTTCCGCCAGCGGTTACGCGTCGGTGAGGAGGCCGCCGCGCAGGCGGGTCAGGGTGCGGTTCAGCAGCCGGGACACGTGCATCTGGGACAGGCCCAGCCGGGCCCCGATCTCGGACTGGGTCAGCTCCTGCCCGAACCGCAGCGACAGCAGCTCCCGCTCCCGGGCGGGCAGCTCGGCCAGCATGGGCTTGAGGGACTCCAGGCACTCGATCCGGTCGTACGCGGGCTCCTCCTCGCCGATCGAGGACCGCTCCGCGGCCGGGTCGCGCTCCGAGTCCTCCTGCACGGGCGCGTCCAGGGAGCGCGCCGAGTACGCGCTGGCCGCCTTGCGGCCCTCGCTGAACTCCTCCGGTGTGACGTGCAGCTGCTCGGCCATCTCGGCGTCGGTCGGTTCGCGCCCGAGGTCCTGCTCCAGCGCGTCATGGGCCTTCGCGCTGTCGATCCGCAGCTCCTGGAGGCGGCGGGGGACCTTCACCGCCCAGCTGGTGTCACGGAAGAACCTCTTGATCTCCCCGCTGATCGTGGGCATCGCGAAGGTGGTGAACTCCACGCCCCGCCCGGGGTCGAACCGGTTGATGGCCTTGATCAGGCCGATCGTGCCGACCTGGACGATGTCCTCCATCGGCTCGCTGCGGCCGCGGAAGCGCCTCGCGGCGTACTTCACCAGGCTGAGGTTCAGCTCGACCAGGGTGTTGCGGACGTACGAGTAGTCGGCCGTTCCCTCGTTCAGCTCCGCGAGGCGGTGGAACAGGGCGGTGGACAGCGCCCTGGCCTCGAGGGTGGCCGCGTCCATGCGGTCGGTGCTTTCGGTGTGGTCGCGCTCGGTACGGTCCATTGTTCTGCGCTCCTCCGACGGGCGGTCCCGGGTCGCGGGGCCGAGTCATGCGCTGTGGGCCCTCACCATCCAGGTGGATATACCCGGTCATAACGAGCGATACCCGCCCATTTTCCTTCCCTGTGTTTCACGTGAAACCACGCCCCGGTCGAAACCCCTGGTCACTGGGGCGGCACCAGCCCCGCGACGGCCTCCGACACCGCGCCGGGAAATGAGCGACCGGCCGGTACGGGGCCGCGTGCGAGGAGCTCCCCCGTGGGCTCCCCGCACGCGACTCCGTACCGGCCGGGTACCCGTCCCCGCCGTCCCGGCCGCCCTACGCCGCCAGCTCGTGCTCCACCCGGGCCGCGACCCGGTGGCGCAGCAGCACGACCGCCACCGAGCAGAGCAGCCCGCCCACCAGGGCCGTCCACCACAGGGCCGCCGGGCCGGCGCCCGCGTACAGCGTCACGCCCAGCGTCAGCGCGGCGAAGCGGGCGACGCCCCAGGTCCAGCTGAAGGCGCCCTGGTAGCGGCCGCGCGCGTCGGCCGGGGCGAGGCCGGCGATCACCGAGGCGGAGATCCCGGCGACGACCACCTCGCCGAGCGACCAGACGACCACCGAGGCCGTGTAGCCCGCGAGGGTGTCGGCGAGCCCCGTCGCGGCCACTCCGGCGGCGATCAGCACGCTGCCGGCCGCGTGCACCGGCAGCTGCGGCAGCTTCGCGAGACGGGCGGTCACCAGCGGTTGCAGACCTACCACCAGGACCGCGTTGACGGCGGCCATCGCCCCGTAGGCGGCGGGGGACAGCCCGCTGTCGCGCATGGACAGCGGCAGGGCCACCTCGGTCAGCGAGTACACGAACAGCTGGACGCCGAAGACCGGCAGCAGCGCCAGCATCAGCCGGTCGCGCAGCACGACCCCGTAGCCCAGGGTCCGTACGGTCCCGTCCGCCGGGGCCTCCCGGCGCGGCTCGCGCAGCCGGGCCGCGACGACGACCGCGTACACCAGCAGGGTCCCGGCGTCGACGGCGAAGAGCAGCCAGTAGCCGTGGGCGGCGAGGAAGCCGCCGAGCACCCCGGCGACGGCGGTCCCGATGTTGACGCCCCACCCGAACAGGGCGTACGCCCGCTGCCTGCGCTCCCCGTCGACGGTGTCGGCCATCAGCGCGTACGTGGCCGGGCCGACCGTCGCCGAGGCCGCGCTGAGCAGCAGGGCGGCCGCGCCCATCGTCAGCACGCCCGGCGCGAGGAAGAGCGCGCCCTGTGCCGCCGCGGCGCCCAGCAGCCCGATGAGCATCGTCGGCCGGCGCCCGATCCGGTCGGCGAGCATGCCGCCGAGCGCGGGTCCGAGCAGGTTGCCCGCGCCGAGCGCGCCGAGGACGTACGAGGTCTCGGTGCCGGTGATCCCCCGGTCGGCCAGCAGGAACACCAGGAACGGGGTGACCAGGTGGCCGAGCCGGTTGACGACCGTGCCGGCGAACAGGGTCCAGACGGTGGGCGGGAGTCCGCGGAAGGTGGAGAGCATGCGAGGAGCCTGCACGCCCGCCCCCGCCCTCCCGAACTGATTAAGCTCAGGCCGAATCCAAGGGGCGGGACGAGGGGGCGGGGCCGTGCGGACGGGCTTGAGTTTTTCGGCGGGGGACCTGGCACAGACCCGGTTCGCGGTCTCCCCGATGTGGGAGGTCGTCACCAGCTTCCGGCGGCTGCTGGACCCCGCCCCGCCGCACCTGCACCGGAGCTGGGCCGCGCAGGTGCGGCCCCGGATCGCGCGGGCGGGCCTGGGGCGGGGCTGGCTGGCCGAGCTGGTCCCGGCGCGCGGCTACCTGGCGGACTTCCTGAACCCGACCCCGCCCGGGCCCTTCCCGGAACTGTCCGCGGAGCTGCGGGCCGTCCGCGCGACCCGGCCGGAGCAGGTGCGCACCGACCTCGCCGGGCTGGGCGCCGGGGCGGATTCCTCGCCCCGGCTGAGGCAGCTGCTGGAGGAGCCGGAGGCGGCGCTGGAGAAGGTCGCGGCGGAGATCGAGGTGTACTGGGAGCTGGCGCTGGCGCCCTACTGGGCGCGGATCCGCCAGGTGCTGGAGGCGGACGTGTTCCACCGCGCCCGCCAGGTCGCCGAGCACGGGACCGCCTCCGTACTGAACGAGCTGCACGAGTCCGTGCGGTGGGACGCGGACACCCTGCGCCTGGTCCGGGCGCACTGCGGGCTGAGCCGCGACCAGTCCGGTGCCGGCCTGCTGCTGGTGCCGTCGGCCTTCGCCTGGCCGCGCGTCCTGACCCGGGCGGTGGCCCCGGACCCGCCCCAGCTGGCCTATCCGGCGCGCGGCGTCGGCACGCTGTGGGAGCCGCGGGCGTGCTCCTCCGCGGACGCGGTGGCCGGGGTGCTGGGGCGGTCCCGCGCGCTGCTGCTGGCGGAGCTGGACACCCCGGCGTCGACCACGCAGCTCGCGCGGCAGTGCGGGCTGTCCGCGGCCGGGGTGTCGCAGCACCTGACGGCCCTGCGCAACGCGGGTCTGGTCACCGCCCACCGCGCGGGCCGTTCGGTGCTGTACGCGCGCACGGCGATCGCGGACGCCCTCCTCACGGCCTGACCGGGCACCGCCTACGCTGCGGTGCATGGAGTCGTACACGATCGGCCAGGCGGCCCGGCTGCTCGGCGTCAGCAGTGACACCGCCCGCCGCTGGGCGGACGCCGAGCGCTTCCCGACCCGGCGCGAGGGGAACCGCAGGATCGTCGACGGGCAGGACCTCGCGGCGTTCTGCGTCGAGGTGGCGCAGGAGGCCGGGGAGGACGGGGAGGGCCCGTACACCTCGGCCCGCAACGCCTTCCCCGGCATCGTGACGGGCATCAGGCTGGGCTCGGTCGCGGCGCAGGTGGAGATCCAGGCGGGCCCGCACCGGGTGGTGTCGCTGCTGACCCGGGAGGCGGTGGAGGAGCTGGGCCTGGAGGTCGGCATGCGCGCCACGGCCCGGGTGAAGTCCACCAGCGTCTTCATCGACCGCGCCTGACCCCGGGCCGGACCGCGGCGCGGCTCAGGGACGGTCAGGGGGTCCGTACGAAGGCCCCCGCGCGGGCCGCCGCCACCGCCGCCGCGGCCGCCCGCCGGGCCGCGTCCTCGTCCAGCGGGGCGTCGCTGGTCAGCAGCCGGTAGTACAGCGGGGCGGAGACGGCGCGGACCACCTCGGCGGCGTCGGTGCCCTGCGGCAGTTCGCCCCGCGCGACGGCCTCCTGGACGCAGGGCGCCCATTCCGCGACCCGGACCGCGTAGAAGCGGTGCAGGGCCTCGGCGGTGCGGGCGTCGCCCGTGGCGGCGGCGATGACGGCCTTGAACAGGGGGCCCTGGCGCGGGTCGGACAGGGTGCGCCGGACGAGTGCGGCGTTGGCCAGCAGGTCCTCCTCCAGCGAGCCGGTCTCGGTGCGCGGCAGCGACTGTTCGGCCATGTCCGTCAGCAGGTCGGCGACCAGCCCGGCCACGGTGCCCCAGCGCCGGTACACGGTGGTCTTGCCGACCTCGGCCCGCCGGGCGACCTCGGCGAGGTCCAGTCCGTGGAAGCCGTGCTCGGCCAGCATGTCCCCGGCCGCCTCCAGTACGGCGGCCCGTACCCGGGCGGTCCGGCCCCCGGGGCGCACGGTCCCCGGCCCGGCGGACGCGTCCCCGGCGTCCGCCGCGTCCCCGGCGTCCTCTGAGGCAGCACTCGGCAGTGTCATAACGGGTCCTCGGTTCCATTAGTGGCGGCCAGCTGTTAGGTTGGGAACCACCTTAAAGGGTCTGCGGTGCCATTACCGCTCGTGCCCGCTCACGGGAGGACTCCGTCATGGAATACAGGCAGCTCGGTGCGTCCGGTCTCAAGGTCCCCGCCCTCAGCTTCGGAGCCGGCACCTTCGGCGGCCGGGGCCCCGTCTTCGGCGCCTGGGGCAGCACCGACGCCCAGGAGGCGCGCCGGCTGGTGGACATCTGCCTGGAGGCGGGCATCACCCTGTTCGACACGGCCGACGTCTATTCGGCGGGCGCCTCGGAGGAGGTCCTCGGACAGGCCGTCAAGGGCCGCCGGGACCAGGTGCTGATCTCCACCAAGGCGGGCCTGCCCACCGGAGACGGCCCGGGCGAGTACGGAACCTCCCGCTCCCGCCTCATCGGGGCGGTCGAGGACGCCCTGCGCCGGCTCGGCACCGACCGGATCGACCTCTTCCAGCTGCACGGCTTCGACGCCGCCACCCCCGTCGAGGAGGTGCTGTCCACCCTCGACCAGCTCGTCCGGTCCGGCAAGGTCCGCTACGTCGGCGTCTCCAACTTCGCGGGCTGGCAGCTGATGAAGTCCCTGTCCGCGGCCGAGAAGCACGGCTTCCCCCGCTACGCGGCCCACCAGGTGTACTACTCCCTCGTCGGCCGGGACTACGAGTGGGAGCTGATGCCGCTCGCCCACGACCAGGGCGTCGGCGCGATGGTGTGGAGCCCCCTCGGCTGGGGCCGCCTCACCGGCAAGCTGCGCCGCGGCCGCCCGCTGCCGGCCGGCAGCCGGCTGCACGAGACCGCCGACTACGGCCCGCCGGTGGAGGACGCACACCTCTACGACGTGGTCGACGCCCTCGACGGGATCGCGGAGGAGACCGGCCGGACCGTCCCCCAGGTCGCCATCAACTGGCTGCTGCGCCGCCCGACCGTCTCCACCGTGCTCGTCGGCGCCCGCAACGAGGAGCAGCTGCGGCAGAACATCGGTGCCGTCGGCTGGGAGCTGACCCCCGAGCAGGTGGCCCGGCTCGACGCCGCCAGCCACCGGCCGGCGCCGTACCCGTACTTCCCGTACGAGCGCCAGGAGGGCTTCGCCCGCCTCAACCCCTCGCTGCTGACGCGCGGGTGACCGTACCGGCCGACGGCCGGCCCTCACTCCCCGAGCGCGCCGCCCCACTCGAGGCGGGCGAGGCGCTCGGGGTCGGTGAGGATGTCCAGGGCGGTGATCAGCCCGCCCCGGATCGTGAAGGCCATCACCGACACCGGGCGGCCGTCCTCCGCCAGGGAGAGCACCCCGGGGGTGCCGTTGACCAGCACCGGGCGCCCGGCGCGGGCGAACCGGGCGAACGCGATCGCCTGCGAGGCCACCTCCGCCGCACCGCGCCGCAGCAGGCCGGGCAGCAGCGCGCCGCCGTCGGAACGGGCCACGACATCGGGGTCCAGGACGGCGACGAGGGCGTCGAACTCCCCGCCGCGGGCGGCCGCCAGGAACGCGTCGACGACCTCCTGGCGCCGGGCCGGGTCGGAGTCGGGGGCCGGCGCGGCCCCCTGGACGCGGCGCCGCGCCCGGCTGGCGAGCTGGCGGGTGGAGGCCGCCGTCCGGCCGAGGACCGGGGCGATCCCCTCGAAGGGCACGGCGAACAGGTCGTGCAGGACGAAGGCGAGCCGCTCGGCCGGCGACAGGGTGTCCAGTACGACCATCAGGGCCATGCCGACCGAGTCGGCCAGCAGCACCTGCTGCTCCGGGTCGGCCCGGCCGGGCACGCCGATGACCGGATCGGGCAGCCGGACCGGCCCGTCACCGGCCTCCAGCGGCTCCTCCCGCCGCGCGGTGCGCGACCGCAGCATGTCCAGGCACACCCGCCCGACCACCGTGGTCAGCCAGCCGCCCAGATTGGCGACCTCGCCGACGTCGGAGCGGTTCAGTCTGAACCAGGCCTCCTGGACGGCGTCGTCGGCATCGCTGAGCGAGCCCAGCATCCGGTAGCCCACCGCGCGCAGGTGCGGCCGGTGCTCGTCGAACCGCCGTGCCAGATCGTCCTTCGCGTTCACCTGTCCGGTCCCCCGTAGTGATCTCCACCCGCTACGGGGGACGTTAGCCCCTCGCCGGGGTGCGGCTGAAGGCCCTGCGGTAGGAGCGGGGCGGCACCCCGCGGCGCCGTACGAACTGCTCCCGCAGGACCGCCGCGCTGCCGAAGCCGACCAGCCGGGCTATCTCCTCCACCGGCAGGTCCGTGGTCTCCAGCAGCTCCTCGGCACGGCTGAGCCGCAGCCCGAGCAGCCAGGCGTGCGGGGTGGTGCCGGTCGAGGCCGCGAAGCGGCGGGCGAAGGAACGCCTGCTCATCAGGGCCCGGCGGGCCAGCTCGGCCACCGGCAGCGACTCGTGGAGGTGCGCGCGGGCCCACGCCAGCACCTCGGCGAGCTTCTCGTCCCGGCAGTCCTCCGGGACCGGCGTCGCCAGGTACTGGGCCTGTCCGCCGTCGCGGTGGGACGGCAGCACCAGGTCCCGGGCGATGGCGTTGGCCGTGGCGGCGCCGTACTCCCGCCGCAGCAGGTGCAGGCACAGGTCGAAGCCGGCGGCGGCGCCCGCGCCCGTGACGATCCGGCCCTCGTCCACGTACAGGGAGTCGGGTTCGACGCCGACCTCCGGATGCCGCTCCGCCAGCAGGCCGGCGAACCGCCAATGCGTGGTGGCCCGGCGGCCGTCGAGCAGCCCGGCCGCGGCGAGCGCGAAGGCCCCGACGCAGTGCGCGGCCACCAGCGCGCCCCGCGCGTACGCGGCCGCCAGCGCGTCCAGCACCGCGGACGGCGGCGGCGTACGGAAGCCCGCCCAGGGCAGGGCGATCACCAGGTCGGCCGAGGCGAGCCGGTCCAGGCCGTGTTCGACCATCAGCGGCAGCCCGACGTCACTGCGCACCGCGCCGGGCCGGTCCGTACAGAGGGCGAAGTCGAACCGGGGCAGGCCCTGGCCGCGCTCGTCGAACACCTCGGAGACGATCCCGGCCCCGAGCATCCCGACCCCGGGCGGGGCGTACGCGGCGACGGACACGAAGGGCGGCATGCGGGCAGTCTGGCACGCGCGTCGCGGACGGCCCCCCACCCGCCCGGGGCGCACGCCCCGGCCCAGGTGGCACGATTCCCGCGATCAGTGGCAGTGCGGCCACTCGTGAAGTGCCGCGTTCCCGCGAAGACTTGGGGGCATGACGAACGCACCGCTCGGCCGCGGCGCCCGCTTCCGCATCCTGACCACCGGCTACACCCTCTCCACCGGCCCCGGGGTGGCCGCCACGGTCTCCTACGCGTGCGACGGGGACCGCCACGTGATCGTCGACCCCGGCATGGTGGCGGGCCGCGACCGGATCCTCGGCCCGCTCGCGGAGATGGGGCTCGGCCCCGACGACATCACCGACGTGGTGCTGAGCCACCACCACCCCGACAACACGATGAACGTCGGCCTGTTCGGCCACGCCCGCGTCCACGACCACAAGGCGATCTACGAGAACGACCAGTGGACCGACCGTGACGCCGAGGGCTACGAACTGACCCCCGCGCTCCGGCTGATCCGCACCCCGGGCCACAGTCGCGAGGACATCACGCTGCTGGCGGGCACGGACGAGGGCGTCGTGGCCTTCGTGGGCGACCTGTGGTGGCGCCCCAACGGTCCGGTCGACGACCCGGTCGCCCCCGACCACGACGTCCTGCGGGCCTCCCGGGAGCGGGTGCTCGCGGCCGCGGACGTGATCGTCCCCGGCCACGGCCCCGCCTTCCCGGCGGACGACACCGCACCCCTGTAGAGGCGCCCGCCGGATCAGCCGGCCGTCTCCGCGCTGGCGGCGGCGCGCCGCGCGGTCACGTAGGCGTACGGCGACCGGCCGTAGGCGAGCCGGAACGCGCGGCCGAGCTGCCCGGGCGGCATGTCCACGGCCCGCGCGAGGGCCAGGACGTCCAGCGGCCGCGCGTGCTCCCGGTCGATCCGGTCACGGACCCGGCGCAGCCGCGCGAGTTCCCCCAGGTGCTGTGCCTCGGTGAGCGCGCGCGCCCATCCGGGGCGGCACATCAGCGCAGTTCCTGGATCCGGACCAGGTTGCCCGCGGGGTCGCGGAAGGCGCAGTCGCGCACGCCGTACGGCTGGTCGGTGGGCTCCTGGACCACTTCGGCGTCGGCGGCCTGCACCTTCTCGAAGGTGGCGTCCAGGTCGCGGGTGGCCAGCAGGATCCAGCCGTAGGTGCCCTTGGCCATCATCTCCAGGATGGTGCGCCGCTCGTCCTCGGTGATCCCCGGGTCGACGGCCGGCGGCGCCAGCAGGATCGACGTACCGGGCTGGCCGGCGGGGCCGACGGTGATCCAGCGCATCGTGCCCTGGCCGACGTCGCTGCGGACCTCGAAGCCGAGGACGTCCCGGTAGAAGGCCACGGAGGCGTCCGGGTCGGTGTGCGGGAGGGCGGTGGTGTGAATGGTGATGTCCATGCCCGCAACGGTAGGCGCGGGGTCCGGGGCGGCGCTTCTCGAATCCTGACCGGTCCGGTCCGGTTCAGTTCCTCCTGGCCGCGGCCCTCGCGTACATCCGGCGGCGCCCCCACGAGCAGCCCAGCCGCAGCAGCCGGACCGCGGTGAGCACCCACACGCCGGCGAAGAGCCACAGCAGGGCCGGCGAGCCCGTCGCCACGGCCCGTACGAAGAGGGACGCGCAGAGGAGGACCAGCAGGGACGTCCACAGGCCCTGCCGGCTCCACGTGCCGCTCCACGGTCCGATCCCGCGGCGCAGCGTACGGAGCCTGCGGTCGAGGCGCGCGTCGGACCGCAGGTCGCCCTCGATGCCGTTGAGGATCATCCGCTCGTGTTCCGAGAGCTCGGGGCCGTCCATGGCAGACCTCCCGGGGGTGTTCCGTATCCGCGTCTCCCGTGGCGCGGACGCCCACTCCGCCTACCCGGCGGGCCGCCGCCTACACCCCTCAGCCCCGGCCGGACGGGCCGCCCCGGCGCCGCGTCCCACCCGGATGGCCGGTGACGTATCCGGGGCCTTCTCGTTGCCGCTCGTAAAGGATCACGTTGCGGAGGCCGGCAGTGAACGGACAGCGGACGAGGACGAGCGGGCGGCGACTGGTCCTGGACGACGCCGAGGACGTACGGGCCGCGGCGGGCGCGCTGGCGGACGGGTGCGCGGTGGCGCACGGTTTCGGCAACCTCTACGCCGTCACCGCCGGTGCCGACCGGGCCGCCGTCGAGCGGGTCAGCCGACTGAAGGGCCGCCCCGAGGGGCAGGTCGCCAGTGTCACCACGGTGCGCGAGCGGGTCCTGTCGCTCTTCGACTGGAGCCGGGTCCCGGCGGCCCTGCCGCGCCGGCAGCTCGGCCAGCTCGTCGAGGAACTGTTCCTGCTCGGCCCGTTCGGCTTCCGCGGCCCCGCCGCCGCCCACGTTCCGCGGCACCTGACGGCCGTCCGGGACGGAGTGGCCACCGTGCGGCTCGTCGGACCGGGCTACCGCTGCCCCTCCAACGGCTTCCTCGCCGAGGCGCTGGAGCGCACCGGCGGCGCCCTGCTGTCCATCACCTCGGTGAACCTCTCCCGGCACCTGACCGGCGCGGAGCACGAACCGGCCCACTGGCGCGCCGAGGGCGTGGTCGCGGACTTCGGCCACCGGCCCGACGTCCGGATCCTCGTGCACGACGACGAGCCCGCGGCCCGCCGCCGCTACCCGCACCACGCCCCGACGCCGGCCACGGTGCTCTCCTTCCACCACGCGCCCGGGCGGGGCCGCTCGGGCCTGCCCGCGCTCACCCTCGAACGGCACGGCTCGCTGTCCGCCGACCACACCCGGGCGATCGCGGCCAACCACGGTTTCGCCCTCGTCCCCGCCCCCCGCGCCGGACACCGCCTCCCGGCCCGCGCGTACGCGGACTGACGGGCGGGGGGGCGGCCCGGAACCCGGGTTGTCCGGGGCACCTCACATTTCGCGGAGCTGCGTCGTCGGACCGGCGAGACATCACCGATCCACCGCCGCGAGGCAGAAGAGGGGGGCCGCGTCATGGCCACACGTACGACGGCAGTACCGGGCGGGTTCACGTTCCAGGGGGTCGCGATCGCCCTGCAGACCTTGGCGCTGTTCTTCCAGGCGCTCACCGCCGGACTGCTGCTGTCCTCGTCCTACGGCGAGACGCTGCACGGCGTCGGCGCGCGCGTGATGTACGGGGCCTCGATGCTGTACGTGCTGGCCGCGGTCCTGGCGTGGCGGCCGGGCGGCGGCTCGCCCCGGCCCGTCCTGTACGCCTCCGGCTTCCTCGTCCTGGCTTCGGTGCAGGTGGTGCTGGGCATCGCGCGCGTGCCGTCGCTGCACGTGCCCCTGGGGGTGCTGATGTTCGGCCTGAGCGTGCTGGACCTGGGCCGGGTGCTGTCGTCCCCCGCTCGCCGGGGCGCACCGGCACCCGGCGGCAGCGGAGTCGAGCACCGGTGAGCTGTCCTCCGGCGGGGCGGCGTCCGGGCCGCTGCCCGGGACGGGCGGGCTCACGTCAGGCGGAGGCCGGCGGTCCGGACGATTCGGCGGCGCGACGGTATTCGGCGTTGATGCGCTGGGCTTCTTCGAGCTGGTCCTCAAGGATGATGATGCGGCACGCGGCCTCGATGGGCGTGCCCTGGTCGACGAGCTCACGGGCGCGGGCGGCGATGCGCAGCTGGTAGCGGGAGTAGCGGCGGTGGCCGCCCTCCGAGCGCAGCGGGGTGATCAGGCGGGCTTCTCCGATGGCGCGGAGGAAGCTCTGGCTGGTGCCGAGCATTTCCGCGGCCCGGCCCATCGTGTAGGCGGGGTAATCGTCGTCGTCGAGACGTCCGTACGAGTCGTCTGCTGTCATTTGCACCTCTCTGTGAAACGCGTCGAGGGGCCCTGGTGCCGTACGGCACCAGGGCCCCGAAGGAACTACTACACCACCTGCCGGCCCTGATACTGCGCCGGCGTTCTGTGTCCGCGGATCCGACCTGGGTGCTGTCGGAGGCGCGGGGATCGCTGTTGCCTGACCGGAGACCACCTCACTATCGATGTCCTGCGGTACCCGGGCTCACCTTCCGCCCGGGCGATCCTGATGGCGCGGGTTCCTCCGTTCTTCCTCTGATCACTAACTACCACGGGGGTGCTGCGTACAGCGAACTCGTGCTGCGAACTGCTCGCGGGACCGCTCCTGCCATGACTGCGGTCCCGACGTGGCGGCCCCTGATCACTGCGGGCCACCCGGTCCGACGGTCAGTCCCGTCGCCGTCCTGCGAAAAACCTGGCTTCGGAACTCCACCGCCGTACCGCTCTGCACGTACTGCTGACCGGCAGTTCGTCTCTGCCAGGCCTCTTTGTCTCTTTGGGCTACGAGAGAAACCATAGCCAGGTCAACGACCAATGTCTACTCCGGCGAGTGCAGATTTTTGCGTGTCCGGCGGTGAGGTAATCGGCAGTGCCCGGAGACGGGCGGGGGAGTGCGGTGCCGTCGCCGCCGGTCGCGCCGGTGGCCGGAGTGCGCGACCGCACTCCACGGGCCCCGCGCACGGGCATAGGATCGGCTTTCATGTCGAAGCCTGACGAGCTGCTCGTTGACGTCGCCACCCTGGTGGAGTCCGGGCAGAGCAATCAGATGTCCCTGACCGTGGTCACCGGTGGAACTGTCATCACCGGCCGGCTGGCTCCCGAGGCCGTGTGGCGGCAACGGGTGTCGGAGGTCCTGGCCGACTCGTCCAGCCTGGGCGAGTTCTCCACCGTCTTCACCGCCGGGACGCGGGGCGAAGGGCCGCCCACGCATCTCCACTTCCATATGGCCCGGATCCTCCAGGGCACGGTGGCGATCCCGGAGACGGGTGGCATGTACCGCGTCTCGATCGAGAACGTCAGCGCCTGGACCATGGGCGACTTCAGCTACTCCGACCACTGACTCCGCGTCGCGCGCGCAACCCCACCCGTACGCGAGAGGGCCCCGACCGGCATGTGCCGGTCGGGGCCCTCCTGGCTGTCCGGGGTCGGCTCGCGCTCCTCCCCGGCTCGTGGCCGTACTGTCAGACGGTCACGCGATCGCCGGGACACCGAGCATCGCGGAGGCGTGCTCGAACGCGTCGGCGGCGCGCGTGGGCGCGGGGCTGCGCGGCAGGCTCCGGCAGGTGAACCCGAGCTTGGTCAGGGCCCGGACGACTTCGGCGGAGCTGAAGTCGCGGCGGTCCTGACGGGTGATGACCTGGCCGACCTGCTTGACCGGATAGGTGCGGCGGCCGACGATCACGGACTCACCCGTCACCTCCTCGGGCTTGACGCCCTTCATGGAAGCCAGGACGCCACTCTTGGTGAGTTCGAACGGGAAGCGGGCGATGACACAGCGCACGATGCCTCACAGGGGAGAAGGGGGAGATGGTTCCGCCGCGGTGAAGGCGGCTCAGCGGGCGGGGGCGAGGAGCCCCCGGGCACTGTCCTGGCCGTCCCCCGGGCACCGGGCGACGAGCGGGCGGTGGCGCGAGGCGCGCCCGGCCGCCGGGGTGGTGGGCGGCCCGCCGTCGCCGGTGATGTCGCGCAGCCGGAGCCGGTCCGAATAGGCGGAGCTCTCGCGGACGGCGGTGAGCTGCGCCCGCGTGACCAGTCCGGTGCACACGCCGTCGTCGTCGGTGACGCTCAGGTGCCCGGTGAGGGCACTGGCCATGACGGACAGGGCCACCTCGACGGTCATGTCGTCATGGACCCGCGGTCCGGTCGTGTCCATGGCTTCGGCCACCGTCAGGTGCAGCGGCGCGGCGTGCGCCGAGCGGGGTTGCGTCTGGACCAGCGTCACGACGTGCCTCCTGCAGAGATGGATGAACCTTCGGATCACGCGGTGTGTCAGGCCGCCGCGTCGAACGCGGCCTGCCTCGCGCCCAGGCGCCGGGACGTCGAACCGGGGCCGCGCCGGCCGCGGGCGGACGACGTGCCGCGCTTGGGCCGTGCGGGCGCCGGCGCGGTGATCGTCACGGGGATGCCGGACGGGGTGCGGGCGCCGGTGATCCGGCTGAGCGCTTCCTCACCGGAGCGGACCTGGGTGGTCAGGGGGGTGATGCCGGCGGCCGCCATGAGGCGGGTCATGTCACGGCGGTGGTTGGGGGTGACCAGCGTGACGACGCTGCCGGACTCCCCGGCACGGGCGGTACGGCCGCCGCGGTGGAGGTAGTCCTTGTGGTCGGTGGGCGGGTCCACGTTGACGACCAGGTCGAGGTTGTCGACGTGGATGCCGCGGGCCGCCACGTTCGTCGCGACGAGGACGGTGACGTGCCCGGTCTTGAACTGGGTGAGGGTGCGGGTGCGCTGCGGCTGTGACTTCCCGCCGTGCAGGGAGGCGGCCCGGACACCGCAGTCCAGGAGGTCCTGGGTGAGGCGGTCCACGGCGTGCTTGGTGTCGAGGAACATGATCACCCGGCCTTCGCGCGCCGCGATCTCCGTCGTCATGCGGTGCTTGTCGGCGGCGTGCACGTACAGGACGTGGTGCTCCATCGTGGTGACCGCGCCCTGGGAGGGGTCCACGGAGTGGACGACGGGGTCGGCGAGGTAGCGGCGGACCAGGAGGTCGACGTTGCGGTCCAGGGTCGCGGAGAACAGCATCCGCTGGCCCTCCGGGCGTACCTGGTCCAGGAGCGCGGTGACCTGGGGCATGAAGCCCATGTCGGCCATCTGGTCGGCCTCGTCCAGGACGGTGACCGCGACCCGGTCGAGCCGGCAGTCACCCCGGTCGATGAGGTCCTTGAGGCGGCCGGGGGTGGCCACGACGACCTCGGCGCCACCGCGCAGCGCGGCCGCCTGCCGGCCGATCGGCATCCCGCCGACGACGGTGGCCAGGCGCAGCTTCACGGCACGGGCGTACGGGGTCAGGGCGTCGGTGACCTGCTGGGCGAGCTCCCGGGTGGGCACCAGGACCAGGGCCAGCGGCTGGTGGGGCTCGGCGCGCTGACCGGCGGTACGGGCCAGCAGGGCCAGGCCGAAGGCGAGGGTCTTGCCGGAGCCGGTCCGGCCGCGGCCGAGGACGTCACGGCCCGCCAGGGAGTTCGGCAGCGTCGCGCCCTGGATCGGGAAAGGGACGGTCACGCCCTGCGCGGAGAGCGCGGCCAGGAGCTCCTGGGGCATGTCGAGGTCGGCGAACGCCTCGACGGAGGGCAGTGCCGGGGTGATCGTCTTCGGCAGGGCGAACTCGCCCGACGCCGAGGAGGCGCGCCGGCCGTAGCCGCCGGAGCGGCCGGGAGCGCCGGAACGGCTCGGCGCGGACGAACCGGAGCGACCGCCCCGGACGGGGGCCGCGCCGGAGTCGTACGAGTGGCCGCCGGTGTGGCGACGGGTGCGGGAGGAGCGGCTGTTCGTGCGTGCGGGGTTCATTCAGAACCTTCCTGGATACGGTACGCATCAAGGAATTCCCGCAGTGGAAGAACGGTGCGGAGAATCGCAGGCACGGACCGAATGGAATGCGAAAGCGAACGCGGACCACGGGGAAATCCGTGTCGGCGCGGGGGGAAACGGGATGGCGCACGGAAATGGATCCGGCGCACCGGCGGAGCGGGTGAGGCTCCGGGGAGGCTGTTCCCTCGGATCCCGGGTGGAACCACTGCGGAAAAGCGTGCAGCTGGGGCCCGCACCCCGAGGGATGCGGGCCCCAGCTGCAAAATGTGCGTGAGCGTCAGGCGGAGACGATGTTCTCGGCCGTCGGGCCCTTCTGGCCCTGCGCGATGTCGAAGGACACCTTCTGGCCCTCCTGGAGCTCACGGAAGCCCTGGGCGGCGATGTTCGAGAAGTGGGCGAACACGTCAGCGCCGCCACCGTCCTGCTCGATGAAGCCGAAACCCTTTTCCGCGTTGAACCACTTCACGGTGCCAGTAGCCATGTCATATCTCCTTTGGGCATTGCCTCGGAATCCGCGCTTTACGGATGCCGTGTCGCCGCGATGATGCCCCGACCGGAAAATGACCGGAAAGACGAAGCGCTTCCGTCCGGCCGTAGCCGGGCGGAGGCGCTTGAAGTTTTTTGGGTACCAAAACTGCAACTGACTTCGACAGTAGCACGCCATGACGGATCGCGTGGGGCGAACATTTTCCCCGGCGTGGTGCCCGTAAAAACTCTCCCGGCGAGGACCGTCAAATTCTCCGGCCGCGAAGACAGGTATTCATTCCCCGTGGCGAGGGTCCCGCCGGGACCGGTCAGTTCCCCTCGGCCCGGGCATCGACGTCGGTGGAGGATCTGCTGGTGGCCAGCCAGGAGCGGGCGGGGCCGGCGACGGCCTCGGTGTCGACGGTGAGGTGGAGCCGGGTACCGCCGCCCGGGGCGGGGTAGCTGCGCTGTTCCGTCGCGTCGAAGCAGCGGCGCAGCACTTCCGCGACCGCGCGGGCCGCGTCGGGGCTGGCGGCGACGATCCGGACCTCGGCGTTTCCGGCCACCGGGACCGCTTCCGTCTCGTGGGGGTCCAAGGGGGGTGTCCTTCCGTCAGGGCGGTGCTCACCGCCGGGTGTTCCCGGGTACCGGGGGAGAGGGCCCGTCGCCCCCGACGAGGTGCCCGGAGCGTACTGCCCGGTTCTTCCTGATCCCCGGAGACGACACCCGCGTGGGAGCCGGTGCGCGAAGTGCTCCCGGTGCTTCCACCGTACGCCCGTCCGGCGCGCCCCCACCCGCCGCGACCAGGCATTTCCGGGGGCCGTACGGGAGGCCGGGCCGGGCGGCGACCCGGCGCCGGGGGTACCGTGAAGGGGACGGCAGTGCCGCGTTCGCCGGCGGGCGCCACCGCAGGCTTCGGCGCCGGTCCGGGCCGGGCGCGGCCGTACTCCGCAGACGGGCGGACCATGATGGCTGACGCCGAAACCCCGCGCACGCCCCCGATGCTGTTGCCGGACGCGATCCATTCGGCGGTCCGGCCCGGTATCGCCCTGCTGCGGCTGGAGACCACGCACACCCGGGAAGGAGTCCTGGACGGGGCGTGGTGGCCGCGCTCGCGCGACGTCGAGAGCGAGCTCCCCGCACTGATCGGCGCGCTGACCGAGCACCTCGGACCCATCACCCGCGTGGCCCTGGACGCCTCGGCCTGGAACGGCCTGCCGGCCCGTCTGGTCGTCGACGACCGCGTCATCCACCTGGACACCGACCCCGTCGGAGACGACACCGTCCTCGTCACCCGCGGTGACAAGGACCACTTCGCCCTGCTGGTGGTACCGCCCGGCACCACGCCGGACGCCGCACGCGCCGCCATGGCCCGCGCGGTCCGCGCCGACAACATCACCTCGGCCGCCGAGATCCTGGTGGCGTCCGGGCCCGCCCCCCTATCCGGACAGGCGGAACCGGCGTGATCCGGAGGGCGGACGTCCGTCAGTGGCGCACCCAGGACGTGGTGGGCGGCCCCCATGACGGTCTTCCGGTCACATCGACTCGTCGTGGAGGTCCTCTTCGCGCAGCAGGTCGTCCTCACCGCGGCGCGAGGTCTCCTTGCGCCCCTGCTCCCGTCCCCGTTCACGGGACTGCTTTCCCGGCTGGGGGTGCGCGGGGTCGCCGGGACGCTGGTGCCCCTGCGCCTCGCTCCCCTTGCCCGGCTCCTGACGCTTGTGCTGCGCACCGCCCATGACCGCGACTCCTTCTGTCGTGCGGGGATCGTCGTACGGGGACTGCCGTGCGGGGATCGGATCCCTCCCGGACCACGCTCACACGCCCCGTGGCGGACCGCATCACGTCGACTGCGATACGGGGCACTCGGGTGACGGCACAGGGGTTCAGCCGGCCGGACCGGCCTGGTTCGGCACCAGGGCGGATCCCCTCCGGAACCGGAGCCGCGTCATCCAGGAGCCTCCGGGCCGGAAGGCCCTCCGCCACAGGCTCCCCGAGGACCGGTAGAAGCGGTCCGGAAGGAACACGGCGTCCGCGACGATCATCACTCCGGAGAAGACGGGAAGCCCCAGGAGGACCGCGATCCCGAGGTGCAGGCCCACCAGCATGATCAGGACGGGGTATTTGAGCCTGCCGAACAGGACGAACGGGAACGCGACCTGCAGCAGCACCGTCAGGTAACCGGCGATGGCCACCGCGACCGGGTGTTCGTCCAACAGGAGGGACAGCGCGGGCCACGGGCGGAAGAGGTCGAGGTTCAACACGTAGTGGAGGGCGGTGCCGTTGCCCCAGGAGCCGCCCTGCACCTTGTACAGGCCCGCTGATCCGTAGAGGAAGCAGACCTGGGCGGCGATGACGAACATGCCGCAGTTGTGCAGCACGGTGCTCGCCGTGTCGCGGAACTCGCGGAACCGGCGCCGGTGCCGGCCGCCGTCCACGGCCGCACGCGCCTTCCTGCGTGCGTCCAGCGACCAGCGGCGGCCGCACGCGGTGAAGGCGAGGTACACGGCCATGAGGAGGAAGAGGTTGTCGCCTCCGTCCGTCATGAAGACCGCCCGGGCGTGGAACGACGCCACCACGACCGCGAACAGCACGGACACCGCTCTGGTCCGCCAGCCCAGCATGAACAGGGCGGACGTCACGACGGCAGCCGCGTAGCAGGTCTCGAAGTACGCCCGGCTGTCGGACAGCGTGAGAAGGCTGAACCACTCGGTCTGGTCGAACAGCTGCCGCGCCAGCGCGGGTGTCCAGGGCGATCCCGGACCCCAGATCTCGTCGCGGTGCGGAAACTCGCGCAACAGGAAGACGAGGTAGAGCAGTCCGTACCCGATGCGCAGGACCGCAGCGGCGTACAAGGAGACCGGCCGGTCGATGAGCAGGGCGATGAGCACGCTCATGCGGTCGAGTACGCGCTGCCCTGCCGGCCGGGCGGGTGGCGCTGCCGCTGCCGGTGCCGGGTCAGTCCGTTCCATGGGGGGCCACCTTCCACCAGGGCAGGTAACGGGTGTCGATGGGAGTGGCCGGGCGGGTGGCGCCCGACGCCGTCGGAGCGGTGACAGGGAGCGTGATCACCCGCAGCTGGACGGAGTCGAAGGGGCCCGGCCGGTGGGCGGCGACGCGGGCCGCCGTGATGTTGCGCAGGTACGTCCGCATCATGACGGCACGCTCGGAACGCGGCTCGTCGTCACCGCCGAACGCTTCGAGGTAGGAACTCCAGGAGCGGCGGAGCATGTTCTGCGCCGTGTGGCTCGGAAAGGCGTTGTGCTCGACGGCGGACTTGTCCACGGCGCTCAGGTCGAACCAGCCGCTCGTCCGCACACTGCCGTCAGGGGCGGTGTGCCTGGTCCTCGCCGAGATCTGTCGGTTGACCGACTCGGGGTCCGGGGCGAAGAGGCGCCAGTTCTGCTCGAAGAGCGGATAGACCCATGCGTTGACCGGCCCGCTGTACAGCTGGGAGACGGCGTTCGCCGGAGCCACGTGCAGAAAGACCACGAGCACATGGATCAGCGTCGCCGCCAGGCACAGCACGATGAGGGCCGCTGTTCCCGGCCCCGGCGGCCGTCGCGGCCCGCGGTCACCCGAGAGCGATTCCGGACCACCGTCGCGGCCCTTCTCCGCCGGCTCGGCTCCTGAGCGCTCCGTTCCCTCCACGTCCGCTGAAGTGACGCCACTCGGCACGACCCCACCCGGCCTTCCCATCCCGACTGTTCATCCATCCGATCCTTCCGGCTTGCGCGAGCGGGGGGGGGGGGGGGGGGGGGGGGGGGGGGGGGGGGGGGGGCTCTCCCTCTTTTTTTCTTCTTTCCCTTCCTCCCTCCTCTTTACCCCCCCCCCCCCCCCCCCCCCCCCCCCCCCCCCCCCCCCCCCCCCGCCCCCCCCCCCCCCCCCCCCCCCCCCCCCCCCCCCCCCCCCCCCCCCCCCCCCCCCCCCCCCTCCTCCCCCCCCTCCCCCCCCCCCCCCCCCCCCCCCCCCCCCCCCCCCCCGCCCCCGTCCTACTGGTGCGTCACCCGTGACCGCCTGGCCGTCCAGGCCCCCGCGGGAGCCACGGGCGACTCACCGTCTTCGGTCCGCCTCGTGTGCGGAGTGTTCACCCGTCGTGGCCCGGGCCGTCGTGTTCGCCGTGCTGATCCCCGTGATCGGGCCGGCCCGGCTTTTCGTGCTCGTCGTGACCGGGGCCGCCGGGGCCGTCGTGACCGGGCCCGCCCGGGCCGTCGTGACCGGGCCCGCCGGGGCCGTCGTGACCGGGGCCGCCCGGGCCGTCATGACCGGGGCCGCCCGGGCCGTCATGACCGGGCCATCCGGGCTTGTCCGGCCAACCGGGCTTGTCCGGCCATCCGGGCTTGCCGGGCTTGCCGGGGGGCGGCTTGGGAATCCCGCCGGTCACGCCACCGTTGGTCCCGCCCGTCGTCGCGCCCGTGACGCCACTCGTGGTGGTACCCGCGATGAGACCGCCGCCCGACGTCACTCCGCCGAGCACGCCGCCGAGAAGACCGCCGTTGGTGCCACCCGTCGTCGTGCCACCGAGAACGCCACCGAGAACGCCACCGGTCGTGGTGCCACCTGTCGTCGGGCCACCGGTCGTGGTGCCTCCCGTCGTGGGGCCACCGGTCGTGGTGCCTCCCGTCGTGGTGCCGCCGGTCGTGGTGCCTCCCGTCGTGGTGCCGCCGGTGGTGCCGCCGGCACACGATCCGCGGTTGATCACGTTGGTGTCCATGGTCACCGCGCCGTTGCGGGCCAGCGCCCGTCCGTCGATGTCCGCACCCGTGGTCAGAGTGATGGAGGTGAGGGCCATGATGGTGCCGATGAAGTCGGTCTCGGTGCCGAGCGTGGCCGAACTGCCGATCTGCCAGAACACGTTGCACGGCGAGGCCCCGTTGATGAGGGACACGCTGCTGGAGCTGGCCGTCGTCAGTGCCGAACCGACCTGGAACACCCACACGGCGCTGGGGTCGCCCTGGGCGTCCAGGGTGAGCGTGCCGGTGAGTCCGAGGGTGGACGGGGCGGTGTACACACCCGGAACCAGCGTCAGGCCTCCGGCGTCCGGGGGAAGGATCGCGTCCGTGGACTGCCCGGCGGCGTTGTTGTACGCCACGACCAGGTCGCTCTTGGCCTGGAGGCCCACGGCGTCGACCGGGCCGGAGTGCATGGTGCCGTTCACGATGCCGGGGGGAAATCCGCTGATGGCGGTTCCGGGACTCACCCCGAGGTCGCCGGTGATCACCGAGGGGCCGGTGTTGGTGATCTCCGAGCCGGCCAGCACGGCAAAGCTGGCGGCCGTGCCCAGAGGTACGGGTGTTGCGATGGCATGAGCCCGGATCGGCGTCACGGCTACCACGGCAGAGGCGATCACCGTGGCCAGTGCCGTCGCGATCCAGACAGGCGTCGTGCGCTTGAGCGCCGCGCCAGAGATTTTCAGCGTCATCGAGGGGCCAACTCCTGTGAGTGGATGGTGGCGTATCTGATGGTCTCGGCCGCATGGGGCCGTCTCACTGTCGCTGGCATATTACGCAGCAACCTGCGAAAGGCCCGGGATTTGTCCGGCGATTTCTTCGCCCTCCGGCATTCGCCTCTACGGGTGAATAACGCACACAGCCGAACGGCTTTAATGGGCCGTGTGGGGGAAATGGTGATCCCGCGTGTCCGCGGCCCGGGCGGTGCGGATTCGTGAGCCGACGGCGCCGGCGAGAGTGGCTGGATCCCGTGCGCGACACGGTGCCGAGGCGGCTCCAACTGCCCGCCGGCACCTGGCAGTCTGCTCGCCGGAGCAGGATTCTCGGAGCGGAGGAACGCACCCCGTGGGCGTCAATGTCAACCCCACCGTCAGCAGGCGCCGACTGGGATCGGAGCTGCGCCGGCTCCGGCAGACCAGCGGCATGACGACGCAGCAGGTGGCGGAGCGCCTGCTGATCTCGCAGCCGAAGATCAGCCTTCTGGAGAACGGCCGCCGCCTCGTCAAGCCCCGCGACGTCCGCGATCTGTGCCAGTTGTACGCGGTCCAGGACGCGCAGCTCGTCGACGACCTGATGCGGCTGGCCCGGGAATCGGGCCGGCAGGGCTGGTGGAACGCCTACGGTGACATCCGCTACGGCGCCTACATCGGCCTGGAGGCCGAGGCCGCCTCGATCCGGACCTACGAGCCCCTGGTGATCCCGGGCCTGCTGCAGACCCCCGCCTATGCCCGGGCGGTCATCGCAGGAACGATCCCTCACGCCGCCGACGACCAGGCCGCCACGCGCCTCCAGGTACGGCTGCGGCGCCAGCGCCGGCTGGCCGTCCCCGGCAACCCGCTGCGCTTATGGGCCGTACTGGACGAAGCGGCACTGCGGCGCGTCGTGGGCAGCCGCGAGGTCATGCGCGAGCAGCTGGAGCATCTGAACAGCCTCGGTGTCCAGCCGCACATCACCGTGCAGGTCCTCCCTCACGAGGTGGGGGCGCACCCGGGCGTGTCCGGACAGTTCTCGCTGCTCGAATTCTCCGATGCCACCGATGTGAGTGTGGTGTATCTGGAGAGGTTCACCAGCGACCTCTACCTGGAGAAGCAATCCGATGTGCGTCTCTTCGGCGATATGTATGCCCATTTGCAAGCCCAGGCGCTGAGCCCCGACAGCACGCGAGAGTTCCTGGCCGAAGTCGTGAAGACATACGTCGGCACGGAATTCCGGGCGGCGACCTGAGGAGCGGTGCCGGAGGGCGGGCACCGCAGGCGGCTCAGCCCGTTCGGGCACCGACCGAGTCGGCGTCCTCCATGAAGGACAGCATCCGGGCGTTGACCACGTCGGGGTGGTCGATCTGCGGGCCGTGCCCGGTGGCGGTGATGATCTCGGCTCGGGCGCCGGGTATCAGGCGCGGTACGCGTTCCAGCTGCCGCTTGGGGTGTACGAGCAGGCTGTGCTTGCCCATGATCACGTAGAGCGGGGTCCGGATGGAGCGCAGCGCGTCCTCGGCCAGCGGCAGGGGTGCGGGGCGGCGGATCCGGTACGCGCGGGCGCCGAGCTGGATCCACTTGCGCATCTCGGGGACGGCGATCACCGGCTGGTCCAGCCACTTGGCGAGCCGGGGGCGCAGCGCCTCCGGGGCGAAGGTGGCGAACAGGCTCACGAAGACCCAGGCGAAGAAGCGCAGGCCGACCTTCTCCAGGCCGCCGGGGTCGAGGGCGGTGACCGAGGCGAGCCGTCCGGGCCGCCGGTGGGCCTGGTTGAGGACGAGCCAGCCGCCGTAGGAGGAGCCGACGAGGTGCACCCGGTCGAGGCCGAGCGCTTCGAGGGCCTCGTCCATCCACTGGGCGGCGCGCTCGGGCTGCCACATGGGCTCGCGGTGGACGCTGCGGTTCGCGTCGCCCGGGGTGTCGAGGGCGTAGACGGGGCGGTCGAGGCTGAGCCCGGGGGTGTTGGGGTACCACATCGCCGAGCTGTAGCCCGCGCCGTGGATCAGGACGATCGGGGTCCGTGACTCGGCCGCGGGGTCCGCGGGCCCGTACCGGTAGACGTGGGTGGTGCCGAAGCTCGTCTCGACGTCCGACTCGGAGCGGACGGGTGCCCCCATCGCGTAGAGGACCTCGGCGGCGGCGAAGTAGCGGTCGCGCAGGGTGTCGTTGACGTAGCGGCCGACATCGCGGCGTACGCGGGCGGTGTTCTCGGGCACGGCGGCACCTCCTGTGAAGATCCGTTCTTCGTGGTACGACCGTACCATCAATGTGGTACATCGGTATCATGAAGGTGTCCGGGTAGCGGAGCGCGCCCACTGTCGACAGGCGGAGATGCCGAACATGCCGAAGCGTGTGGACCACGAGGAGCGGCGCGCCCAGATCGCCGAGGCGCTCATCCAGGTCGCGGGGCGGCGGGGGCTGCATGCCGTCGGCATGCGCGACGTGGCCGCGGAGGCCGGTGTGTCGCTCCGGCTCGTGCAGTACTACTTCGAGACCAAGGAGAAGCTGCTCTTCCACGGCCTGCGGCACCTCACCGACCGCTTCACCGCGAGGGTGGCCGCCCGCCTGGCCGCCGCGGGACCGGACCCGGGCCCGCGCGCCACGGTGGAGGCACTGCTGCTGGCCTCGCTCCCGACCGACGAGGAGAGCCGTACGTTCCACCTGCTGTACAGCTCCTACGCGATCCTGTCCGTGACCGACGGGGCGCTGGCCGCCCAGCCCTTCATCGACAACCCCGACGCCGCGGAGAACGCCCTGACCGGACTCCTCGAGCAGGCGCAGGAGGCCGGCCTGGCCGACCCGGACGCCGACGCGCGCACGGAGGCGATCAGCCTCCTCGCGATGACGGCGACCATGGGCACCAGCATCCTCGTGGGCCAGCGGAGTCCGGAGGCCACGATCGCCGTGCTCCGTCACCACCTGGACCGGATCTTCACTCCTGCCGGCACGTCCGGGAGGGGAGCGGGACCGGCCTGATGCCGGCGGCCCGCCCGCGGCCGGGGCGCGCGTCGGGCGGGTCGGTGATCGTCACTCCGTGCTCGTCCCCGTACGGGTTGTGCGACGGGACCCGGGGTTGTCGGCCTCCGCATGGGGGTCGTGGAGCCGATCACGCGGAACGCTCCAGGGCGGCACGCCAGACGGGGCTGTCGACGTAGTGGTTGTCGAAGCGCTCCGAGGACTCGGCGATCTCCTTCGGGTCCGCCTCGCCGCGCATCACCCGGCCGAGCAGGCGCAGGTAGTCGAACCTGCCCATGCCGGGAGTGAAGACGAAGAGGACGTCCGCCTCGCAGCCCGGGGCGGCCGCGAAGGCGTGCGGCGTGCGGGGCGGCACCGCGAGGAAGTCGCCCTCCTTCAGGACGGTGACCTCCTCGCCCACCAGGACCCGCAGGGCTCCGCCGATCACGAAGAACAGTTCTGTCGCCCGGGTGTGGAAGTGGGCCGGCGCTCCCACCGCGCCCTCGGCGAAGGTGGACCGGTAGCTCGTGATGCCGCCTTCCGTGCCGTCCGAGTCGGCCAGGAGGGTCATCACGCTGCTCGGGTCGGCGCAGGTCTCGGCATCCGTGTGGCGGGTCAGCACCGCCGCCGGAGGAGTCTTGGACGCGGGCACGGAGGGTGTCTTCTCGTTCATGATCATGGTCCTAGGGTGGTGAGTGGTTGTCGTACGGGTCGTCACGGGCGTCGCGTGGGAGGCCGGGCGGGCCTTTCAGCCGCCCGGGGTGACCAGAACCGCGATCGCCGGGGCGAAGGCGCCGCCGAGCTGGTAGCAGAGGTTGAACAGCCCTATCGCCGTGGGGCGTTGGGCGGGCGGCGCGGCATGGGTGGCGTACACCGCGAGCGTCGCCTGGCCCGCGCTGGTCGCGAGGACGGCGAGCGCCGCGACCAGCAGGAGCAGGGGCGGCCAGGGGGTCAGTGCCGCGGTGAGCGGGGCCAGCGCCCCGGCCGTGAGCAGGACGGTCAGCACGCGCGGACGGCTCATCCGGGCCGAGGCGGCGGCCAGCGCCATGGAGAGCGCCGAGCCCGCGAGGAGGGCGACCAGCTGACCGGTGCCGATGGTGGCGGTCGACCAGCCGGTACGGTCGCGCAGCAGCTGCGGGACGGTGAAGAGCAGCGTGAAGTACGAGGTGGCCAGGGTGCAGGCGAGCGCGGCGGAGACGGCGAACGTCCGGCTGCGCAGCAGCGATGCCGGGACGAAGCCCGTGGGGCGGGACCGTACGTGCAGGGCCAGCAGCACGGCCATGGCCGACGAGGCGGACACCGCCGGGAGCGGGTAGCGCGGGATGAGTACCAGGGCCGTCGCCGTCAGGGCCAGCAGGGTTGCCCCGCGACCGTCGAAGGGGGTGCTCTGTCGCGGTGCGGACAGGTCGGCGTGGCGCATGACGGCCGGCACGGCGAGGAGCGCGACCGCCCCGACGGCGAGGGACACCCGCCAGGAGGCCGAGTCCGCGATCGCCGAACCGAGCAGCGGCCCGACCGCCCCCAGTGTTCCGAAGCCCGCCGAGATCACGCCCATCCGGCGGACCGAGCCGGCCAGGTTCATCGCCGCGGTGACCAGACCGGCGCCGCCCACCGCCTGGGCCGCCCGGCCTGCCATGGCCAGGGGCAGCCAGGGCGCCACGGCGACGACCGCGGTGCCGGCCACGACCAGGACCGTGCTCAGCCGGAGCAGGCTGCCCAGCCCGCGGCGGCGCAGCAGGCCCGCCATCAGCGGGGTGCCGACGGCGATGGCCCAGGCGAAGACCGTCACCAGCCAGGTGGCCGTGGTGGTGCGCACGCCGAGCGAGCCGGCCATGTCGGGGAGGATCAGGACCGGGCTGTTGGCGCTCGCGGCGAGCGGAGTGGCCAGCAGCGCCAGCCACATGACGGGAACGTGGCGCCGATGTCCCGGCACGTCGGCCGCGGGAGCCGGGGTCCGCACGGGGCGGCGGGAACGTGTCGCGGACACGGCGTACTCCTGTCGTTCAGCCTTGATAATCTCAACGTTGAGATAAAAGCAGCTCGACTCTCTCAGCGTCAAGTATCTCAACGTTGAGAAGATGTCCATTGAGAGGAGTGCGGGATGAGCGATGCCGTGGACGCGATCATCGGTCAGTGGGTCAAGGAGCGCCCCGACGTGGCGGAGGACCTCTGGCCGGTGGAACTCTTCGCCCGGATCCAGCGGCTGGCCCGGGTCGTCGACAAGTCCGCCAAGGCCTCCGCCGCCGCGCACGGAGTGGAGCACGGCGAGTTCGACGTGCTCACCACGCTTCAGCGCTCCGGGCCGCCCTACGCCCTCACGGCCGGGGCCTTCCTCAAGGCGTCCATGGTGACCTCCGGTGCGATCACCAACCGCATCGACAGGATGGAGGCCAAGGGCCTGGTCGAGCGGGTGCGCGAGGGCGACGACCGGCGCACCATCAAGATCCGCCTCACGGAACACGGACACGAGGTCACACGGGCCGCCTTCGCCGACCATCTGGCGAACTACGCACGGCTGCTGGCCGACGTGGACCGCGACCTGGTCACGAAGACCGCCGAGGGCCTCCGGCAGGTACTGGAGACCCTCGGCGACACCAGCATCAAGTGACGGCCGCCCCCCGGTACGGGCCGAAATCGGGCGCCTCGACGCGCATGCGCCCGCTGAACACCCTCTCCACGGCGACGCGGAGGGCCTCGGCGTCGGATCTCGTCTCAGCTGTCGACGAGCCCGCGGAGGAGGTCCAGGCCCGCCTGCCAGTGCCCGAGGCCGCTGCCGGAATTGATGTGGCCGCGGCCTTCGACGAGGTGGCCTCGCGCCCGCCACTCGTGTGCGAAGGACGCGGACGTCTTCGGCTCGCAGTAGGGGTCGTCGTCGCTGGCCACCATCAGGCTCGGGCACGGCAAGGGGCGAGCGGACAGGCCCAGGAACGTCGGTGCGGCCTCACTCGGGAACGCCGGCCCCCGGGGATCGGGAGGCGCGACCAGGAACGCCGCCACCGTGTCGGGTCGCGCCTGCTCCAGCCAGTGCGCGGCCGCCCAGCAGCCAAGGCTGTGAGCCACCAACGCCACCTGGTCGTCGCGCCGGGAAGCGATCTCGTAGGCAGCCTGAATCGCGGCGACCCAGCCCAGCAGGTCCGGCCTGCTCCACGAGGCGGGCGCGATCCGGACCGCCGAGGACTCCCAGCGCCCCTCCCACAAGCTCTGCCAGTGGCCCTCGTCCGAACCGTCGATCCCAGGAATGATCACGTACGCGACCATCGTCCACCGCCCTTCTCATCGTGGCCCCCGTGCTTCGCGGGGGGCGCGCTGGGGCGATCCTCGATGGAACGGCGCCGCAGACCGGGCTCAGCAAGTGATCTCAAAGAAAGTGGGGGCGACAACGATGGAATCACTCGATGAGATCGACCGAGCCATCCTTGACCTGCTCCAGGCCGACGGCCGGCTCACCGGAGCCGAGGTCGGACGCCGGGTCGGGCTGTCCCAGCCGGCAGCCGGCGCCCGCATCCAACGCCTGGAGAAGAACGGGATCATCACCGGCTACCGCGCCGTCGTCGCCCCGGTCGCGGTGGGGTTGAACATCCACGCCGTCGTCCGGCTGCGCACCACCCACGCGCAGCTGACCCAAGCGCTCACCCTTGTCGCCCGGACTCCCGAGGTCGTCTCGACCCTCCGCGTGACCGGCGAGGACTGCCTGGTGCTCGACGTGTACTGCTCTCACGCCGAACGCCTCGAGCAGATCGTGGACTCCCTGGCCCGCCACGGACCGGTCACCACCTCCCTCGTCCTGCGCAGCTACCCGCCCAAGTCCCTGCCGACGGCACCGTAGACAAGGCCCTGACCCTCAACACGGGTCGCTCTCACCCCTTGTAGGAGTCGATGAGCCGGGCAAGGTGCTCGCCCGCGACCGTCAGCGGCGTCTCGCTCCTGGCGACCTGGGCGGTGAGCTCGGCGCCTTCGAGGGTGCTGATGACGGTGATGGACAGGTCGCTCGCGTCGTCTTCCGGGAATCCGGCTTCGCGAAGCGTGCCCGCCACCAAGTCCCGCCAGTGCTGGAAGGCCTCAGCGACGGCCTGCTCGATGTCGGGGGCCCGCCCGGTGGTTTCCAGCGCTGTCGCGCTGATCGGGCAGCCGTCCACCCATCCGGATTCGCGCAGGAGGCGGGCGAGTTCGCGGGCGCAGGCGGCGATGGCCTTCGCCGGGTCGGCCTCCGCGGACAGCGAAGCCGACAGCAGCTCCGCGAACTCCTGGTCGGCGTGCTGGACCGCGGCCACGCCCAGCTCCTGCTTGCCGCCGGGGAAGAAGTGGTAGACCGAGCCGAGGGTGGCCTTGGCCTCCTGGGCGACCTGTTTGATGCCGGTCCCCTCGTACCCCTGCCGCTGCATCAGCAGAGAGGCCGCGCGGACGACGCGCTCCCGAGTGCCCGGCTGTGGTGTGTTCGCCATGCGGCCAAGCCTACTGGATAGAGCGTTCGTTCTAGCTTGTGGACCGCGTGAGCGCCGTGCTAGCTTCCGACTAGTTAGAACGTTCGTTTTAGCGACTCTTGGACGCCAAGGAGCTGGAAATGGAGCACAAGCGGATCACCGTCAACGGCCTGGACCTGGCCTACGTCGAGGCGGGGGAAGGGCCGCTCGCCCTGATGCTGCACGGCTTCGACACGCCCCACCTGTACCGGTACCTCATGCCCGCGCTGGCCGGGGCGGGATACCGCGCCGTGGTCCCCACCATGCGGGGGTTCGCCCCGTCCCAGGTGCCGCCGGACGGCAGCATGCGCCTTCCCGACCTGATCGCCGACGCCAACGGCCTGCACGAGGTGCTCGGCGGCGGGTCCGACGCGGTCCTCATCGGGCACGACTGGGGCGGCTTCACCACCTGGGGCGCCGCCGCGGCCGCACCCGAGCGGTGGGCCAAGGTGGTCGTCAACGACGTACCGCCCTTGTCGTTCTACGACCGCAACAGCGCGGATCCCGGCAGGATCGAGAGGTACGTCCACTTCTACTTCTTCCAGATGGCCATAGCCGACCAGCTCGTCGCGGCCAACGACCTCGCCTACCTCGACTGGCTCTGGGAGCACTGGACGGGGACCGTCCCCGGCTACGACTCCACCGAGGACCGCAAGGCGATGAAGGAGGGACTCAACACGCCGGAGAGGCTCCACCTCGGCCTGGAGCTCTACCGGCAGAACTTCCCGGCCGCGACATTCGGCACCCCGCAGTGGGAAATGGTCCGCGTGCTGGACAAGCTGCCGTCCCAGCCCACCCTGTACCTCCACGGAACCGAGGACCCCGTGGTCGACGAGGCGACGCTCGCCGAGATCATCGCCATGCTGCCCCCCGGATCGGACGGCGCGATGATCGAAGGCGCCGGCCACCATCTCCTTGCCGAGAAGCCGCAGGAAGTCAACGAGCGCATCCTCGCCTTCCTGGCCCGCTGATCGCGCGAAAGCCCGCCACCCGGACCTGCCGCCGCGTGAGTCCGGCAACAACCAAGCCCCAGGTCTCTGACCTGGGGCTTCGTGGAAGAGCGGATGACGGGAATCGAACCCGCGCCATAAGCTTGGGAATCCCCCGACACGTGCGTGCCTTGATGGTCGCTGACCTGGGAAAGCGCCCGTGTGGAGCGCCGTCTGGCAGATCGCCGAGGAAGGCATCGAGCGACCACGCGAGTGGACCTGCGCCGAACCCGGTCGGGAGCGCATCGGGTGGTGCTCAGGCGGCGCCGGGGTCGTACCTGGACAGGGAGGCCTTGACCTCGCGGGCGTATGGGCCTTCCCACCAGGGGATCGTCTCCACCAGGACCGGTTTGGTGCCCGAGGCCAGGACGAGGGCCCGGCCGGGGGGCATCGAGCCCAGGTCGGAGACCTGCAGGACGCGCTCGCGGCGGACCGACTCGTTCACCGTGCGGTTGCCGGACCAGCCGCCGAACTCGGACTCCCGCGTCGCGGAGTACTCGCGAAGCTCGTACTCGCCCGCGAGCTCCGAGAGGTCGCCGAGGAAGCGGGTGTCGGAGACACCGCCGCCGTAGACCCGGATGTTCGCGGCGGACCAGAGCTTCTCCATGCCGCGGTCCCCCCACACCTCGACGCCTTGGGCCCAGGACTGGAGGATGGTCATCAGGACGATGCCGCGCGAGCCGTAGTGCGAGTAGAGGTCGGGCAGCGCGCGCCAGCGGCAGACGTTCGCCGCCTCGTCCAGGACGCCGACCATCGGGAGCGACAGCCGGCCGCCGCGCTGGGTGGTGGCGTACTCCTCGGCCGCCTCGACGACGGCCACGGTCAGGGCCGTCACCAGCGGGCCCGCGGAGTCACTGCCCTCGCGGGAGAGCGAGTAGAGCGTCGAGCGGGTGCGGACGAACTCGCGGGGATCGAACTCGGGGCGGTCGTCGGTCGGGCCGAGCGGGGTCACCCACTTGTTGACCTCGGGGTTGATCAGGCAGGACGCCATCTGCTGGGCGACGCCGTAGATGCCGCTGCGCTGCTTGTCGGGAGCCGTGATCACGCCGTTCAGGGAGTCGGCGGGCATGACGTGCCCGGCGCCGCGCAGGATGCGCTCGGGGGTGTCGTCCTTCGGGTTGGACAGCCAGGTGTAGATCTGGGTGATGGAGGTCTTGGCGGTCGCCGCCGCGAGCAGCAGGTTGGCGAGGAGGTCCTGGCCGGCCGGATCGAAGAACGCGTCGGTGGAGGCGTTGGCGTCGCGCGAGCCCGAGGCGAAGTGGTCGGCCAGCTTGCGGGCCTTGGCCACGTCGGTGACGTACGAGAGGGGGTTCCACCACCAGGTGGGCGGCTCCTGGGCCACCTGCTGCGGGTCGAAGACCCACACCTGCCCGTGGGCCTGGCGAGGTCCGCGCGTGCCGTCGACGATGTCGCGCTTGTTGGAGGTGACGAGCACCGCCCCCGGGGCGGACAGGATCGCCGGGATGGCGCGCCGGGTCGTCTTGCCGGTACGCGGGCCCCAGATGTCGACGTGCATGTCCTCGAAGGAGCCGAACAGCGGCTGCCGGCCCTTCACCGACCGGCCGATGAAGACGCCGGGCACCTGGGCCTTTACCCCGAGGCGCTCCGCCGTCGCGGCAGCCCCCTTCATGGTGAGCTTGCCGAGCTCCGCGCCGTCCGTCATGTGCTTGGCGGCCCGGTCCACGTCGGGCTTGTCGCGCAGCCGCCGGCGTATCCGGTACCCGGCGGTGACCAGGCCCGCGAGCAGCAGTGCCTCGGCGGCGGCGAGGGCGTTGGCCGCGCCGCCCGGCCAGGAGTAGTCGCCCTTGGCCAGGGCGATGGCGAAGGAGAAGGGGTTGCCCGGGGGCTCCGGCTGTTCGGTGAACGCCGCGCCGAGGCGGGCCGCGAGCCAGGCGGCGGACAGGAGGGCCAGGACGCTGACGACGAGGAGGACGATCTCGATCGTCCAGTCGTCTTCGGCGCGCGGCTTCTTCTGTGGTTCGGGGGCCATGGTCAGGGCGTTCCTTCCGCCGGGCCCGGGGTGGACGTCGGCATCTCGTTCTGTCGGTGGTCCGGGGCGCTGCGCGCGCCGCTGGTCTAGGGGAAGCTCCCGGCCGTGGGCACCCGGTAGACGCCCGTGATCTCCCCCTGCCACTCCCAGGGGCTGAACTCGACGTTCTTGCCGGGCCTCGGAGCGTGCAGGATCGTGTGCTTGGCGGGATCCCAGACGATGCCGACGTGCTCGGAGCGGTTCGGGCCGCTGGGCTGGAAGAAGATCACGTCGCCCGGCTTGGACTGGCTCAGGTCGACCTTGTACTTCGCGAGGTTGGGCTGCTGGTCGTAGGTGGTGAAACCGAGGTTGATCTTGCCGCCGCTGGCTTGGTAGTACATCCACTGCGTGAAGCTGGAGCAGTCGAAGGACGTCGGGTAGTCGCCCTGGAGGCGGGGGGCGCCCCACTTGTAGGGCTTGCCGATGCCGCGCTGGGCCCAGCCGAGCGCCGCGCGGACGACCGTGTCGTCGACGTCGGGCAGGGGTCCGGTCGAGCCGGCGCCGTCCGGCGGGACGGCCGTGCCCTTGCCGTTCTCGGCGCAGCCGCGGTAGTCGGTGTCCTTGCCGTTGCCGCTGCCTCCGGGAACGCCGCCGTAGTCGGGGCTGGCCGTGATCTTGCCGGCCAGCCATGACGCCGGGTCGATCTGGCCCGGGCCGTTGTCCTGGCCACTGCGGAAGGGGTCGTCGACGCCCGGCATCAGCACCTCCCAGTGGAGGTGCGCGCCGGTCACGTTGCCGGTTTCGCCGACCTTGCCGATCAGGTCGCCGCGCTTGACGGTGTCGCCCGTCTTCACGGAGATGCTGCTCTGGTGGGCGTACAGGGTGATGACGCCGTTGGCGTGCTCCAGGCGCGTCTGGTTGCCGTACGCGCCGCCGCTGCCGATCTTCACGACCTTGCCGTCGGCCGGGGCGTGGATCGGGGTGCCGGTGGGCGCTTCCAGGTCGACCCCGGTGTGGTAGCCGAGGCTCCAGTGCGGGCCCTCCTGGTGGTACTTGGTGCCGAGCTTGTACGAGCCCTCCTTCATCGGCCACTGCCAGTCCTTGCCGCTGGTCGTCGCGGGCGGGTCGTCCGGGCGGAACGGGGCCGCGAGCGGACGGGAGAAGCCCATCGGTGCCATGGCCGTCGTCGTGCCGCCCTGTCCGGCTCCGTCGAGGGGCGGGGTGGACCAGCTGCGGGGGCCCTTGGAGCGGATGCTCAGCGCCTCGCTCGGCTGGGCGTTGTTGCCGACGGGCTCGGGGATGTCCGAGGTCTTGCCCAGGACCGGGAAGGAAGGATTCTTCTCGACGGTGGTCTTCAAGTGCGCGTACCAGCGGTTGATGAGGTCCTTGTCGCCGGTGAGGGTGCCGCGGTAGCGGGCGGCCTGGGTGAGGACCACGCGGGGGTAGACGGTGTTGGTCTTGAGCGAGCCGGAGTAGCCGAGCAGCGCGTCCCAGGCGTTGGTCTCCGCCTTCAGGGCGTGCATGTAGTTGGCCGCGGCGAAGGCCAGGTCGTCGATGCTGTAGCGGTCCTTCTGGCCGTCGCCATTGCCGTCCTCGCCATACTGGCCCCAGGCCCAGTCACCGAACTGCAGCAGGCCCTTGTAGCCGAAGCCGTTGTCGCCGCCGGGGGCCGCGGACTTGTCCTGGCCGTACCTCGTCTCCTGGTACATCTGCCCGGCGATGATCGTCCAGTCGAGGCCGTCGTAGCGCGCGGCCGCCCGCATCGAGGCGAGGATCATCTTCGGGGGTATCTCGTCGCGGGCGGTGTCGCTCGGCATGTACATCTTGCCCGCGGGCATGATCGGGTTCGTCGCGGCCTTGTCGCCCGTGTTGCCCGCTCCCGCGTTCTCCCCGTAGTTGCCGCAGGCCGCCTGGGCGGCGCCGCCGCCCAGGCCGCCCACGAGAGCCATGATCAGGAGCATGACGAGGAAGACGATGCCGAGGGCCGGCATCGAGCCGACGCCGGCGATGATCAACACCCACTTGAGGTTGTTCTTCTTCCCGCCTCCGCCTTTGCCGCCTTGTCCTGAAGCGACTTGGGCCGCGCTCTTGGCGGCCTTCGCCACCTTGGCCGCCTTTGACGCCGCCGCCAGTACGGCAGGAGCCACCACGGGTGCCTCACCCTCCCTTGGGCTCGGGCGCGCCCACGTTGCCCAGGCCGTAGATGTCGAAGCCGTTCACCTGCCACTTGCCGCCGCTCTTGCGCGCGCTCACCAGCCAGGTGTTGGTCTCGGTCTCGGTCTTGCGGCCGTCGCTCGAGCGGGTCGCGGTCACTTCCACCACGCTCGAGATCGCCTGACCGCTGCCGCGCGCGAGCTCGTCGGCGATCAGCGCGTCACGGCGTACGAAGGCCTGCCCCGCGGAAGAGCACTTGGCCTGCTGACAGGTGGCCCATGCCTTGTTGGCCGGCAGCACGGTCAGCTTCTTCATCGTCTCGCCGCCGTCGGTGAGCGCCAGCAGGCGGGGCGCCCAGGAGGCGTTGTCGTCGGTGTACTTGAAGGTGCTCAGGCCCGACATGTAGGCGGCCATCGCGCGGTGGGCCTCGTCCAGGTCGGCGGGCTGGACGATGGGGGGCACCCCGGCGGCCGACCCGGCCTGCGGAGCGGCGCCCCCGGCGGCGGAACCTGCGCCCGCACCGGCGCCCGTACCCCGTGTGGCTGCCGTCGCGGTCGCCTTGGGCTTGGCATCGGCCCCGGGGTCGTCTTCGCCGTCGAAGACGGTGAGGACGACCAGGCTGCCGACCAGTAGGGCACCGAGCAGTGCCAGCGCCAGTACGGCACTTCGCTTGTTCTCGGCAGGTGAATCCACCGTCCCGGGCCTCCCTCAGTCAGGTCGCCGAGACACCGTAGGTGGCGGGACGGCCGGACGGACGTGCGATTTCCTCGCGGGGAAAGTTGGGGAAAACGCGGAGGAGGGATGAGGAAAACGGCTCGACCGGTGGGTGGTTGACGGATGCGGAGAACCGTGAGGATCGCCACGCGCGCCCTCACCGTTCTCTCACAAGGGTTGCGCCTCGGGGTCGTACTCCTCCAGCGGGAGCGGGTCGAAGGGGTACGCGGTGTGTCCGCCCACCTTGGGCGAACAGGCGGCGAACGGGCCGAGGTCCGTGTCCATCAGCACCCGCAGGTGCGGATCGGCGTGGTGCAGCCACCACGTCGACAGGCCGAGGGTGGGCTCCAGGCGCAGTTGTTCCCAGGCGAGCCAGAGCGCGGAGAGGCGCGCGCCGGCCTCGGGGTGCTCCCACCAGCGGGGGCACCAAGTGGCGGAGGAACCGTTCAGGCGGCGGCGGACGGTCGGGGCGAGGAACTCGCTGACGAAGGCGAAGACGTCGGAGAAGTAAAGCTCGACCTGCTCGCCGGGCGCGGGTACGTCTGCGGGGCCGGTCACTGTCCGATCTCCGGGGCCTTGGGGGCGGCCTCGACCGCCGGGTTCATCACGCCGTGCGTACTCGCGACGGCCGGGGCGGGACGGGGCGGTACGACGAGGGTGCGGGGGAGGGTCGCCCCGTGTAGGAACGAGGCGCCGTGCACCGGTACACGGGGCTCGGGCCGGGCGGGCGCCGTGGGCGCCGACGCCGGCTGGTCCGGCGCGGGTTCGGTGAGCTCGGGGTCCTGGAACGTGAGGTGGCCCCCTGGCTGTCGGGGCTCCGGCGCGGTGAGCTCGGGTTCAGTGATCTCCGCCTGGCGCCGGTTCAGTTCGGCGTAGCTCTCCACCGCGTTCAGCTTCCCGACCGCCGCGGCGTGCGCCTCCTTCAGGTGCTCGGGGACGTCGATGGCGGCCAGCTTGCCGGCGAAGGAGGCGGGGGACTTGTCTTCTCCCTGTGCGTAGTCCTCCCTGCGCAGCTGGCACCGTACAGCCGGGTCCACCATGAGGTCGCGGATGTCCGCCGGCAGGTGCCCCTGGTGGGGGAAGTCGACCAGGAAGTCCACGTTCTCCTTGCCGACTCCCTCCGGTCCGAGGACCCGCTTCAGCTCCGTCGCACCCAGGACGGAGCCTTCGCCGATCTCGGCCGCGAAGACCAGCACCTGGCCTTTGGCCGCCTCGGCATAACGATCCGAGACGCGGGGCCAGATCTCGGCAGTGGTCTTCTGCAAGTCGGCTGCGCTCACGCCGTAGTCCGACGTGAGCACCTCGGCCATGAAGCGGTTGCCCAGGTAGTACCCGTCCATCCGGCCTGCTGCCGGAGTGTCCTCCAGAACCTGGTACCCGCGTGTTTCGCCACACGCCTGGGCCAGGAACCGGTGCTTTATCTCCCGGTCCATGCCCTCGGGCTGAGACTGCCAGGACCAGAGCGCCCGGTCATCGCCCCGGTCAGGGCGGGTGACCTCCTCCTTCTCGGCGACGCTCCGGATGAAGGACATCAGGTCGGGGAGTTCGTTCTCGCCTGCAGGCTCGATGCCTTCCTGCAGGGCGAGCTCCCTCTGTCGGTCGTGGGCCGCCTGCCGGTCCGCGAACATCTGGGCGACGAGCTTGCGCGCGTCCGCTCGCGAGCGCGGCTCTCCGGCCTTGTGCTTGGCCTCGAGTCGCTGCGCGAGCTCGATCTCTTCCCGTGTGAGCGGTGCGACTGGGCTCACCGATCACCTGCGAGGAACTCGAGCGGTGCGTAGACGTCCACGGAGATGGCCGAACCACCGGGGCCGCCGTCTGTGGTCCAGGTCTGGAACGACACCGACTGGCTCAGCGTGATGCAGGGCTGCCCGGGGACAGCCGCCTCCGGCGCCCAGCAAGCGAACCGGAACGGGTTGCGGCTCAGCGCCCGTTCCTCACGGTCGCGCCAGTAGGCGGGGTGGGGAGGCTCGGGGAAGTCGGGGGAGTCCCACTGCCCGGACCAGGTCGGGGCACCCAAGGCCGCCTCGGCGGCCTTGAGGTAGGAGGACCACACCTCCGCCGCGGCCGTGTGTACGTCCGGGTTCTCCTCCCCGGAGCCTGCGGTGATGTGCCATCCCTGGTGGCTGAGGCTCGCGAGGGGGCTCCAGTCGCCGCCCAACACCGGGAACAGCGTCCAGTCTCCTCCGCTGCGCGTGCGGACCCAGAGGCTGCGCTCGGTCGTCTGAGGCTCCCAGCCGTAGCGCTCGCACCACGCGTCGAACTCCGCCGTCCCGCCCTCCGGCGGGCCTGCCCAGACCGACGGCCAGTCCTCGACCGCGCGCAGGCCGGTCAGTTCGGCGGCAAGGTCCTGGGGCGTCCGGCCGGTGGTCTCCGTCAGCATGTGGGGCTCCTTCGTGCGTGGCGTGCAGTTGACGGTATCTCGTCAGGAAAGCAAGATCCCCAACACGAAGACGGCGACGACGATCGCGCCCATGATGAGGCGGACCTTCGGATCCTCGCGCTCCCACAGCTCGTGGACCACGGCCCAGCCGGTCAGGCGTGCCGCGCGGCCGTTGTGGATGGTCGGAGCGTCTGTCGGCTCGTCAGGACGCGCGTCGACCTCGGAGTCCTCGACTTCCGCGGTGTAGAAGGCGTCCGCCCCCGTCACCCCCTGCTGCTCCTGCGCGACCACCACCAGGCCCTCCAGGAGGTCCGGCATGGTGTGCGGCGTGAGGGGGTACGCGACCGTGCCGTGCGGGGTGCGCAGGCAGAGCTTCGACTGCCAGGGGTTTCCCGGCTCGTAGCCGGAGATCCAGGCGTGCTCGGCCTCCACCAACGGCGGTTCGGGGGCCTCGGGGGCGGTACCCGCGTCCTGCCACGGGTGAAGCTTCTGCTCGCTCAACTCTCGTCCTTCGGGAGGTCGGGGACGGCTCCGCGCCCGCGACTGGGGCACAACCCGGCATTGTGACGGAGTCGTGGGCGGGTGGCCGCGCCGTCGCCCCTCGGTTTTCCTCACAGGGATTCCTTATTTTTTCCTCACCTCTCCCCGCGAGGAAAAGCGGGAGGGGAATGTCGGTTCGATTTGCCACACTGCCGTCCGCACCTGGTCTCGCCAGGGCCCGCCGCACGCCCGACCGGCGGACGGGGATCACACGCGGGGAGAGAGCCGACTCGATGACGGACCACAGCAGTTCTGCGGACGGGATCGGCGAGGACCGGCCCGCCGGGCACCCCGCACAGCAGGCACCGGGTCCGTACGACTCCCCGGCCGTGCCCCAGCTCTCCGCCGAGGCGGCCCGCAGCCAGGTGGCCGCCGCGTGGGTGCGCGTGGCCCCGCAGTCCAACGTGCCGCCGGGTCAGGCGGCCGTACCGAGCTTGCCGCCGCGCGCGGACAGGCCCGCCGCCGAGTCGAAGAAGGGCAAGCGGGAGCAGGCGAAGGCCGAGCGCAAGGCCGAGTACGAACGCAAGAAGGCGGCGCGCAAGGCCGCGTACGAGAGCAAGAAGGCCGCGCGCGACAACCGCAAGGGGGGCGGGAAGGCTTCCGCAGCCGGGATACCGGCCGCTGCCGCCGCACCCGCTGCTGCCGCGGACCCGTCCGCCGCCGCCGTGACCGCGCCCGGCCGAAGCGGCGCCAAGGGGCCGGACGCCCGGTTCGAGGTGCCCCGCCCCGGAGGCCGGCTGCCCTCGAACGGCAGGAGCACGCACGTCGCCCTGCGCGCGACCCTGATGATCACCGCCTGCGCGTTCGCGCTCGGGTCGTGCGGTGTCACGGGCCTGGTCATCGGCAGGTCTTCCGTCTCCGTGCAGCCCGCTGCCCTGGACGGCAAGGACCTGGACCGCTACCGCCTGACCGACTTCCCGGTGCAGTCGGCGGCGGTCTTCGCCGAGGAGTACGCGTCCCTCTGCATGACGTACTCGCCGGAGAACACCGACAAGCGCCGCGAATCCCTCTCCCGTTACATCTCGGCCGGCGTCGACCGCGACTGCGGCTGGAACGGGAAGGGCAAGCAGCAGGTCAAGCAGGCGAACTGGGACGGGACCGTCGAAGAGCTCCCCGAGTACGGGAAGAACGGCCGGTACCTCAACATCCAGGTCACCTACACGGGCGGCCGCACCACCACCTTGTCCGTACCGGTGTACGTCAAGGACCTCGCCGGTGCGTCCGGGCTGCGGGTCGTCGGCAACGTCGGCGAGATGCCGCTGCCGATCCGCGACACCGCGCCCGCGCTGGAGAAGGGCGAAGAGGTCATCGACCAGGAACTGTCCACGCAGCTCAGGGACCAGGTCCTGGCCGGCTACTTCAAGGCGTGGGCCGCGTCCGACACCACCGCCCTGACCCGTTTCACCACCCCCGACGCCACCCCCGCGGCGGTCTCGGGCCTGGCCGGCGTGCTGAACTCACCGGTGGTCCAGGAGGTCCAGGCGCTGGCGCCCGAGGGCACCGAGGCCGGCAAGAAGGTCACGTACAGCCAGGGCCAGGCGGTCCCGGCACGGGTGACGGTCGTCTGGGGCGGCGGAGGGGCCGACGACGCGAAGGCGGAGGTGGCCCTGAAGCGCTCGTACCGGGTGACCGTGGTGAACACGGCACAGGGCTGGTTCATCAAGGACATCCGCGGCGGTGTCATGGACCCCACGGGCGGGCGGGCGGACACACCCGGCACGGCCTCCCCGAGCGCCGCCCCGGCCGCAGGAGCGAGCACCCCGCCCGCCCCGTCCGGCTCGGCCTCTCCGTCCGGCTCGGCCTCCCCCGGCGCCTCCCCATCGCCCAAGCCGTCCGCTTCCCAGTCGGCCCACTGACGCGTCATCGCGCAAGGCGGCGTACCGACCCTCCTGCACGACTGCACGACGCGACACCCATCCGTACGCCCCTCACAACGAAGGACACGCCATGATCCTGGCAGCAACGACCCTCGAAGGCATGTTCGGCAAGATCCAGGGCATCCTGGCCGGCCTCGGCCTTACGGTGGCCTCCTGCGCCCTCCTCATCCTCGGCATCCGGATGCTGCTGTCGATGAAGCGCGGCGACGGCATGCGCGAGGCCTTCCAGGGCTTCGGCATGATCGCGCTGGCCGCGTTCATCATCGGTGGCGCCGCCGGCCTTGCCGGAATGCTCATCAGCCTCGGCGAGCAGATCGGCGGTAAGGGCTGATCCCGGGGACGGGCCGTGAGGAACGGAACCCGGCCCGCGACCTTGGACGTGCCGCCCGCGATCGCGGCGCGGAGCACGCGGCCACACCAGAGAGGGGGACCGACTGATGACGCAGGACACGCCGGACGCACCGGCGCCCATGGTCGCCTATGACCACACGGACCTGCTGAACCGGCCCAAGCGCATCTGGAACTGGGGCAACATCCCGCTTCCCGGTCTGCTCCTGCCCGCCCTGGGCGCCGCCTTCGGTTTCGGCGTGCTGTGGTTCGTGGTGCTGCTGACGCTGTCGGCCCTCCTGCCCTTCCTGGGCCTGTCGCTCATCACGTCGGTCCTGTACCTCGGGCCGCCGGTCGGCGTCTACTTCGTCTGGGGCCGGCCGCTGCCCTCGTCCCTGACCCTCCGCCAGCAGGTGGTGGTGTGGGCCGATTACTGGATGCAGCCCAAGCGCCTCCAGGGGCTGGCCGCGGACCGCGAGCCGGAGGAGCTGCACTGGCAGGTCATCCTCTGGCAGCCGGGCGCGAGCCGCTGGCACAAGCGGTACGACGCGGCACTCGTGACGGCGGCCCTGCACGGCTCCTCGTACGCCGCGTCCGCTCCACCCCCGATCGCGCCCTCACCGAGCGCACCCGCCGAGACCGCAACCACCGAGACCGCAGGATGACTCCTCCATGTTCGTGCTGATCTTTTTTGGCGGGGCGGTCGCCTTCTTCCTGATCGCCATGCTCCTCGCGTCCACTTCCTCGAAGAAGAACGCCGGGGCCAAGAACGGCGGCTCCGGTAGCCCGGGGAAGCCGGGCGGCGGCTCCTCCCGTGGCCAGGCCCCGGCCAAGCGGCGCGAGGAGATGCGGCTGCCCTACCGGTACGCCGACGACATGATCTTCGTCCACGGGGACTCCGTCTGGACGGGCATCGCCCTGCCCACGGCCATCGACGAGTACCTCAATGCCGTCGAGCTCCAGGCCATGGCCGAGGCGCCGGCCCGCGCGTTGCTCAACCTCGCCCGGGGCGACCGCAACGTCGAGTGCCACTACCGCAAGGTGTACCGGCCGATCACCGCCCAGGACTGGGCCGAGCAGCTCAACGCCGTGGCCTGGGAGCCGACGGAGAACTACAAGGCGTACAACTTCCGCAAGGCCGAGTACCAGGAGCGCATCGGCGCGCAGCGCGAGCGCAACATCCTGCTGGTCAAGCTGGGTTCGATGAAGCGGAAGTCCGGCGGCAACCACGGGGTGCTCCCCGGCGGGGACGACCCGGTCGAGGAGTCGGGCGTCACGCGCTCGGTGCGGGACGCCGCCGACGCGGCCGCGGCCGGTGCCACGGGCGTGCACGACGAGTACCTGTCGCCGGAGCTGCTGGCCCAGTGGACCCAGGTCGCGCGCGAGATCCACGAGGGTCTCGAGGGCCTCGGCGGCAGTCCGCTGAGCCGCGAGGAACTGGTCTGGCTGATCCGCAAGCCGCTCCACGGCGACCTGCCGATTCCCGCCGAGCCGGTGCTCGGCAGCCGGGCCTGGGGCCCCGATCAGTTCGACCTGGTCGTCGACTTCTCCGGTGAGAACCGCAAGACGCACATCGTGCTGCACCAGTACGACGAGATGACCGGCGAGCGGCGCACCAGCTACACGACCACCCTCGTCGCGGCCAGCTGGCCTACCGAGACCCGCTTCCGGCAGTCCACCGCGTGGGCCCGCTACGCGGCGCAGCACGTCGACTTCCCGGTCGAGATCGACATGCGGTTCACCCTCATCCCGTACCTGAAGTTCCAGGACCGGGCGAAGAAGATCAGCGGCAACCTCGTCGACGAGATGAACGACATGGCCAACTCCGGCCGTTCCCCCGGCACCCAGCTCGCCGCGCAGGTCACCCGTGCCCAGAACCTCGTTGACGACGTGGAAGAGCACAAGATGCCGGGCATGGAGGCGCAGATACGCTTCACCATCTCCGCCTCCGACCTATCCGAGCTCGAGCGACGCCGCCGCGTCCTGGAGATGCAGTTCAAGCAGGACCTGAAGGTCACCCTGCTGCGCCCGAGCCGCCAGCAGTGGCGCCTGCTGCAGTCGCAGCTGCCGGGTGACGCGCCCAAGCTGCCGATCGCGCCGTACCTGCGGCTCCAGGAGGTCGAGCAGCTCGGCGCCGGGCTGCCCACGGCCGGCACCGAGCTGGGTGACAACCCCGAGCGCCGGTCGGGCAAGCAGCTCGGCTGGGTCGGCAACCTGGTCGGCTGGGCCGGCAAGACTCCGGTCCACTACTCGCTGCACGTCGGCCCTGCCCGCAACGACGGCGGGGGCGTGGCCATCGTCGGCGCGTCCGGTGGTGGCAAGTCCTCACTGGCCCTGCAGAAGTTCTACGAGGAGTCGGAGTCGGGCGTGCGCTGCCTGGTCATCGACCCCAAGACGGACTTCGCCCAGCTCTGCTACTACCTGGCCTTCGGATCCCAGGTCAACGACCCCGAGTTCCCCCTCGACGCCGAGGCGGGCCTCCTCGGCACCCCGCAGAGCCGCTTCCAGCCGGTGAACCCGGAGTTCTGGGCCGAGACCGAGGTCGTCGACCTCCTCAAGGGACAGGCCGGCGTGCTCGACCCGTGGGTGGTCGCGCGCGACGTGCCCTCCGGGCGACTGCTCGCCGAAACGATGCTGCGCGGTTTCCTCGGTGACGAGGACTACCAGCGGGTGCGCCTGCCCGTCATCGAGGCGATGGCCGCGGTGGTCGGCTGGTACAACTCCGCGATCCGGCAGGCCACCGAACAGGGCCTGAGCGCCCGCGACGCCGAGCGGCAGGTGCCCCGGCCGACGCTGTGGCAGGTCGTCGACGAGGTCGTACGCGCCTACGACGACGCGGTGGCGAGCGGGGACCGCGAGGCCGTCAAGGACCTCAAGCTCGCCCAGATGCTGCTCACGGAGCTGCGTACCCTGCCGTACGCGCGACTCGCCTTCGCGGAGAAGCCACAGACGCTGTCCGCGATGCGCAAACGCCGCACGGTGATCACCCTGCGCGGTTTCCAGACCCCGGCCTCCTCCGACCCGCGCAGCTGGAACCCGGCCGAGCGGCTGGCCGCGACCGCGCTGATGGCGGTCGTAGAGCTGGGCAGCCAGATGCTCGACGTCGGCTACGAGAAGAACCCCGTGACGGGGGAGGTCGGACTGCGGCCCAAGGCGCTGTTCGTCGACGAGGCGTACGTCGTCACCGCGACCGAGAGCGGTCGCGACCTGATGCGGCGCGCGCTCAAGCAGGGCCGTTCGTACCTGGCGGTCATCGTGCTGATCACGCAGCAGGCCATCGACCTCGTCCAGATCGAGGACTCCGAGGCCCGCAGCGGTGGCGCCAACCAGATCCATACCGTCTTCGCCTTCAAACAGAAGTCCACCCAGGAGGCCTCGTTGGTGGCCCCGCTGCTCGGCCGGCCGGAGAGCGACACCAAGGTGTCCAACTCCCTCCAGGAACTGCGGACGGGTGTCTGTCTGCAGCGGGACGTGGACAAGCGGGTCGGCACGGTCGCGGTGGACCTGGTCTTCCAGGAGATCCTCGCCGCCACGGACACCAACGGCACCACCCGTCCCGGCCGCCAGTCCATCGACCCGCCGCTCAGCGTGTGGGACTGGACCTTCATGCAGGAGGCCGCCCGCGAGGAGCGGTCGGCCGCTGAGAACACGGAGCCTGCTGCCTCGCGGTAGCGGCGCCCTCGCCCCGAGACCGATCCGAACACACCACCACAGGAGACCCCATGCGCATGTCCAGGACCCTCACCGCCGCAGCCGCTCTCACGGCGCTCGCGGCCCTTACGGGCTGCGGCGGCGAGGGAGACTCCGATATGGGAAGCGGCGGCAAGAGCCTGCCGAAGGCGAAGGACGTGGCCGCGATGGAGCGCTTCGTCAACCAGTACACCCAGTGCAACGACCTGGAAAAGAATCCGCCGGAGGAGCGGCACGGCGGCACGGCGTTCGAAGACGTCCCCAAGGGCGCCGGAGCGGGCGTGAAGGAACAGGTGTACTGCGATGCCGAGAGGGGACACATGGCCCTGGTCGCCATCTCCGACATGAAGAAGTTCCAGCAGGCGCTCAAGGCGAACGCCGAAGCCGGGAAGGAGGGCGACGCGGTCGCCTTGGTCGGGGTGGACTTCGCCGTCATTCCCAACCAGGGCGGCGGCCTGCGCGAGCTGAAGTCCTCCGGACTCCTCGTCGCCTCGTGCAACCCCAAATTCAACAGCGAGATCCCCAGCGGCTACGTGAAGCGCGATGCCAAGGTCGAGGGCTGCATCCTGACGGACTACATCCCCGCGTAGCCCCCACAGCGCCGCCTGCTCACTTGCCCGTTGCGGAACTCCAGAAGGAAGCTGATGTCCGTGCGCCGTAGCGCCAAGCCACGTGGAGATCTCTCCGCCCGCCCCTCGCCCCGCGAACGGGCGAAGGCGGCCGGGCGCGCGGTGCGGATCGGCGCATTCCTGATGTTCGCGCTGTTCTCCTTGACCATGGCCGTGCCCGGCCCGGCACGCGCCATTGACTTCGCCTGTTCCTTCACGGGCGATGACAACTACCAGATGGACAACCCGGGCCACATCGAGTCGGTCTTCCCGGCCGTCAAGCAGTGGGAGGAGTCGCGCCCCAAGACGCTCAACGATACGACGGGTCTGTATGGCGGCCCTGTCAAGCTGTCCGGGCCCCCTGAGAACTACACGATGTACGAGCTCGCAGGCATGCGCGGCCTCAACTGGTCCATGACCATGCGGGGCCGGGGAGACGCCTCCCAGGACAAAGGCTTCATGGGCTCCAACGCCAATGGCGCGGACAGCTGCGCCATCATGGACTACGTCAACAACGGCATCGCGGACACGGTGTTCGACATCACCAAGCTGGTCACCCGTGCCGGTATCTCCATCAAGGAGTACGCCTCCAACCCCAGCCCGCTCGCCGGCCTGTATACGGGCCGCAACAATGCTGTGGACAAGCTCAAGGACAACCTCTTCGTCCCCGCCGTCCCGGTCCTGATCACACTCACCGGGTTCTGGGTGTTCGGCAAGTGGCGCAAGAACCAGATGCGAGAGGCCTGGTCGGGCATCGGTTGGGCATCACTGACCACCGTCGCGGTGGTGGCCATGCTCACTGGTGGCAACTACCAGAAGTTCATCGACACGGCGGATGCCGGCATCGCTCAGGCCAACGCCGCGCTCAGCGAGGCGGTTCTCAGCGGACTCTCCGGGGAAGCACAACCCCCCTGCGACCTGCCCGTCAACAAGGACGTTCCCAACCGGGGCGTGCGTGTCAACAGCTGTGCCATGTACGACACGCTGATATTCCGGCCCTGGGCCTTGGGTCAGTTCGGCGAAGCCGGTTCCGACTGCATCTTCCGTAAGACCGGGGAGGACGCCAAGAGCGGTGGATGCTCTCCGACGGGCCACGATGACAAGTGCTATTGGGGCGTCAAGGGAAGCGCACGGTGCGAGGATCTCCGCATCCGCCAGCTGGTGGCCCAGGCCCGGACCAACATGGAGATCGGCAAGGACCTCGACAAGGAAAATGACGACTGGGTCCCCATCCGCTACGACATGGCGGGAGGCAAGGACAAGGGTGACAACGAGGGAACGAACGAGCGTGTTTACCCCGTCCCCTTCGAGCAGTGGGCCGGAAGGAACGCCGGGGACCGTGTCGGAATCGCGATCTACTCGCTGATTGCCGCTCTGATCGTCGCCGTCATGGTGATCGTGCTCAGCGTGCTCACCCTGCTGTGGCACGCCGTGACGCTCATCATGATCATCATGCTCCCGCTGATCGCCACGCTGGGAATTCACCCTTCGCAGCAGAAACTGCTGAAGGGCTGGCTGCAGACGTTCATCCACAGCTTCGTCCTCAGAGCGGGCTTCGGCGTCATCCTGACCGTGCTGCTCGTTCTGTACCAGATGATCCTGCCCGCCAAGATCTCCCTCGGCATGCAGCTGCTGATGCTGGTACTGGTCAGCGTCGCCGTCGTGATGATGCTGAAGAAGCTGCTGTCGGGGGCCTACAGTCCGCAGATCGCCGGGGCAGAGGATGCCCTGGGCGTCGGGGACATGGCGAACACGGTGGGCGGCAAGCTGGGCCAGTACGCCCCTGGGGCCGCGGCCGGCGCCGCGAAGGCGACGGGCCGTGTCGCCGGCGGCACGGCGAAGGTGGCGAAGAAGGGCACGCTGGCCGCTGTACGGACCTACGACAACAAGAAGAACGACGGTCGGTGGCAGAAGGAAGGCAAGCTTTCCACCCCCCAACCCTCCAAGCGTGAACAGCGCAAGACCGCCTACCAGACCGCAACGGTCCAGAAGGACCAGCTCGGGGAGCAGTACGCGGCAGTCGAGGCCAAGCGGGAGCGGCAAGCCGCAGAAGCTGACCAGGCCCAGAGCAGCAGCGGCCGTCTCGTTGGCGGTGGCACGCCGTCGGCCTACGTGCCGCGGCCGCAGCCCGCACCGCCCCTGCCGGCACCGGCACCGGCACCGGCCCCCGCGCCCGCCGTTCCCGCGCAGCAGGACCCCCAGTCCTCCAGGGGCCGGGTCAACACGCCGGACAACGGACCCGTGCACCAGCAGCCGCGTGTGCCCGCGCCCGACCCGCGCGCCACTCCGACACCGCCCACCCCGCCGACGCTGCCCACCCCGCCGACGCCGCGGGACGGCGGCGACGGCCGTGTGTCCCGCTAGGAAGGCCTGAGCCATGGCAAGCGTCATCACCGACCAGCCCCCGCAGGAGCTCGCCGCCGAGCTGGGCGCGCTCCTGCGGGTGGACTGGCGTGCCGTGTGGCCAGGCGTACCGGACGGTGAGGCCGAGCGCGCCGAGTGGTGCGCGGGCTTCGGCTGGGAGCCGCTGTGGTCCCAGTCGGGCCTGTGGGTGCGTACGCCGCAGGGCGGCCGCCTGCACCTGGCGTCACGGGCCGGCCTCGGCCGGCCCGTGACCCGGGCGGCGTACACCGTCTGGAAGGCCGCGGCGGCCGGGGACTACGAAGGCGAGGCCGTGCTGGCGATCGCCCTCGACCGCTACGCGGCCCACCTCGCCCGGATGACCGCCGCGTTGGGCGCACCGGGCTGGGAGGGCGCCTGGGACAGCCCGGACTTCCCGGAGCCGCCCGCGCCGGGCCGGTGGGGCGACGCCGAGGAGCGGCGGGAGCTCCGGGCCCCGTACCGGCTGGCCCAGTGGCGGTACCCCAACCCGCTCGCCCCGGTCATCGTGCTCGCCCTGGAGCACCGGACGGACGGGTTCGCGGGGGGTGGGACGATCTCCCTCACCTTCCACGGACCGGCCGACCCGAGGGCGCTCGACGGCCCCGGCTGGCTGCTGTGACGTACCAGACACCAGAAAGAGAGACCACGACATGGGCACGCCCTTCGAACCGCCGGTGGACCGCACCCCGGAGGAACTCGTCACCGAGCTGCGGGGGCTGACCGACGTCCACTGGGAGACCGTCTGGAACGGGCCGCCCCTGCCCAGCCAGGGGTTGGACGAGTGGTGCGCCCAGTTCGGCTGGACACCGACCCAGTTCGAGTACGTCCTCAATGTGCGCACGCGCACGGGGGGCGAGCTGACGCTGAACGCGATGGGCGGCAGCTGGGCGCCTGTGCAGAGTCTGCGTCACTGGGTGTGGGGCGAGTCGGCGATGAATCCAGAGGGCAACGAGCACGTGCTGGCCGAGGCCGACCGGGTCTGGCCTCTCTACCGCGACGCCGTGTCATCGGTACTCGGCGAACCGGCCTGGGACGGCGCATGGGACTCCACCTCCTTCCCCGATGAGCTCCCTCTGTACTCCGTCCCGAAGCTGGAGACCCGGCTAAAGGAGAAGCGCCCCTATCGCATCGCCTACTGGGAGCTCACAGCACCGCACGGTGCCCTCGTCAGCCTGACGATCACACCTGCCATGGGCACTGCCGACGGGTCCGACACCGGAGTGGTGAACATGAGCCTTCGGGTCTATCCCCGTCCGCTGGAGGCCTGACAACGGTGAGTCCGGAACCGATACCGGAGGGCATACTGACCGGCGCTCTGCTTCGGGCGAAGGCCCGGGAGAAGGCGACCCTGGATGCCAAGAGCGACCCGGATGCCGTGGTGGCGCAGATCAAGGCCGCCGCTGCGGCCGCGAACATGAAGCCGAAGGCCTACATCGACGCCTTGGCCCGGGACAAGACGAAGCTCACTCCGCCCGAAGGGACGAAGCCGATCAGTGCCTTCTGGTCGTACGGCATCGAGCACCCGGACGCGCCGAAGAACGGCAAGGGCGGCCCGTTCCTGTCTCAGCGCTTCATAGCGGAGGAGTGGGCTGCGCAGCAGAACGAGACCAATCCCGGCACTGCACAAACCCTGGAGACGTCCCAGGGAGGTCGTGAACTCGATGACATGTTCCTCTGGGAAGACGAGGTCATCGAGGTACTCGGTGGTGAGGATGCGGGCTTCGGCCCGGGCTACGCCAAGGCCAAATGGGACGAGATCTCCGCGACGTACGGGGGGCTGGCCGAAGGCCGGGTGGTGGTCTTCGCGGACGTCGGCAACACCCGGGCGGTCCTGCACCAGAAGGAACTCGGCACGCTCTGCGGGAACGAGAACGTCGGGCTGCACAACATCAACTTCGTGTACGAGGCCCCCCAGTCCTGGCCCGAGGTGACCCGGGCGGAGGCCGGTACGAACGCGGTTCGGGCCGTCGCGCAGTTCGACAACAAGGACCTCCCGCGCTACATCGACCCGCACGCCTTCGCGGCCGAGACCCCCGAGGCCCGCAAGGAGAAGATCGACAGTGTGATGGAGGCCGTTGCCCCGGCCCAGGCACAGGCCGCCGCCGTCGAGGCGCCCGAGCAGCAGGCCACGCCGAAGCGCCTGCCCAGCCCGCTCTGGCAGATGGGCTTCCAGCAGCCGACCACCATCACCCGGCGCGAGACCGCTGGACCGGCCTCCGGAGCTGAAAGCGCGGGCGCTCCGGCCCTCACCCTCCGCACCCCCGCAACAGGTATGGACGGTCCGTGATGACCCCTCGCCCCTCCCTCGACCCCCTCCGCCGGCTGCTCCGTCAGGAGCGCGACGACGCCTGGGCCGTGCGGCTGCTCCGCCGGATCGTCTTCGGCATCGCCGGCGCCTACACCCTCTTCGTGCTCGCCTCGACCAGTACGGCCTCGTTCGTCACGATGGCCGTGCTGCTCGTCCTCGCCGTGCTGGTGTGGCTGCTGCGCCGTCGCGGCCAGCTGCTGCTCGGTCTCGCCTCGACCGTCGTCACCGCCGCGATGACCGGCTACCTGGCGGCCGCGGGCGACATCGCGCGCGGGTCCTCCGGCGGACTCCTCAGCGGCCAGGCGGTCTTCGGCTACTGGGCGCTCGGCGGTATGGCTCTGCTGGGTGCCTGGATGCTCAAGCGGCCCCGGGGCCGCCGGGGCGTCACCGTCGTACTGGCCGACGTGCTGCTCGTCGGCGCGTCCGGGGTGGGCATGTTGGCGCCGCTGTACGGCGTACCCCTTGGATTCCTGTGCGTCGTCGGTGTGCTGATGCTTCGTAGCAGAACGTTCTCCTGCGTTAACCGGCGTGAACCCAGGCTGGAGCGCCGAGGTCTCCGCCGGATGGCGGCAGCCGCTGACACGGATGCTCGGTGAGCTGGTGGGTCGGCATTTCCGTTGTGTAATAAGTGATCTACAGCAGGTGGTTCGGCTTTGCCGCTGCCAATTGTCCTGCTCTAGAGTCCCCGTTGGTCACAAAGAACATCGGGGGACTTCTTTCATGGCGAGGACAGCGATGAGAACCCGGCCGGCAGCGATGCTGCCGGCCGCCACGACGCTTCTGCCTTGCCAGCGGCGGCCCGACATCTTCGCGGAGCCGCTCCTGGAACGTCCGTCCGCGGGTGCTCCGGAACTTCCCTTCCGCATGCGGCGGAGCCAGGCCCTCACCCATGCGGCCCGGCAGCTGTGCTTCTCCTGCCCCGTGTGGGCTGAATGCCTGCAAGGCTCCGTCGTCCGGTCCGATCCGGGCGGTTACGCCGCCGCCACCACAGAGCAGGACCGGCGCTGGATCCGCAGGTGGCTGCACATCGGCGACAGCCGGGGACGCTTGACCGCCGCCGCGTCCGACACGGGCGGCGGCTGCGGTGAAGCGGTTGAAGCAGCCGCGGTACTCGACGCGTTCAGCGCCCTCCAGGAGCATCGGGCACGCCGAACATTGGGTTCCGGCCGGGGCCCGGTTCCCGCCCAGCGGCAGGATCCGGCACAGCACTTCCCAGCAGACCGCCGACAGCGCGCCGACACAGACGAGGTGTCGAAGACGGGCGCTCCGGCCGTGTCGGGAGCACGGATCACCTACTCGCTCGCCGATCCGGCCCTGGCCATACAGAAGGCCGTGCTCGGCCCGCTGGCGTGCGCCACGCTCCCCATACTCAAGGTCACCGAGCAGCTCGCCGGGATGCTCGCGTTCACCCCGTCCGCCGCCGTGGCGCCCGAGTTCCTCGCCGCGGTCACCCGGACCCGCATGAGCCTGGAGTCCTGGCGTGCGGCAGCAGGTGACGAGACCGCCTACGAGGTGACGGACAGCGCTCTGACCGGTTCCGTGAGCATCGAGCTCGCGACCAGCGACCCCGTCGCCGCGCTGCGGCAGGACATCTTCGAGCCCCTGCTGCGCCGCCTGGCGGACTCGCTGCACCATGTGGAGGCCATCACGGCGGTGCTCGTCCCCGCAGCCCACACCGCGGACCCCGCCGCCGTCGCGCACGCCCGGAACCTGGCGGCCGTACTGGAAGCGGTGCGCGAGCTCGGCTCCCACCTGGAGCGCTACCAGCGCCTCGCCCCGCGCCAGGACCACGGCGAGGGCCACGCGGGCATCCAGTGCGACAATCACCCGCACCACTCCGCCACGGGGGCGGGCGGGTCCGGTCCCTGGGGCGCCCCCAGCCTGCGGCGCGCTGTGGAGACGGCGGTGTCCTCCTTCCCGGGTCACTTCACCAGCCGCGACGTGGTCGGGGCGCTACCCCCGGGTGCGTACCAGGACGCGGGGAAGTCGGTCAGCAACGCCCTGTCCGCCATGGTCAAGGCGGGCCGACTACTACGGGTCTCGCGCGGCACCTACACCGCGATCCCGCCGTCCACCGGCGAAGCCGTCCCGAACTCCTGAAAGGCAGTCGCCGTGCAGCCCACCCCTCCGGCCGCGGAAGTCCGCGTCTTCTCCCACCACGCGGGCCTGATCGACGAGGTCCCCGTGACGGCCCCGCCCTTCGGCAACATCCAGGACGTCGTCATCGGCATCCTCCAGCAGCGCGCCCAGCAGCTCGGCTTTCCGACCCCTGCTGTGATAACCGACGACCGCTACGGCGGTGCGGTCCGCCTCCTCATCCACCCCGACGGCAGCACCGAAACCCTGCCCGACGCGCCCCGCTGACCGCGGTTCCGCAGGATGCGTCCATGCCCCATCACTCCCCGACCCTCGAGGGCCTCGGAAACGGCCCTGTCCAGACAACGGGCCACCCCGGCAGCCGGACCGGAGCCGATCCGTGCGGAGTCGGAATCCGCGGTACCGCCTGGAGGCCGGGTCGATGTGGCATCAGGAAGGCTCGGGACAAAGGTGGCTTGGCTCGTGTCAGCGATGCTCGCCGAGGGTCGAGAGGTCTAGACAACGGAGAAGGCCCAGGTCGCTGACCTGGGCCTTCTTGCAAGAGCGGATGATCGGGAATCGAACCCGCGCTATAAGCTTGGGAATCACCCGGTACCTGAGCATAGAAATGGGCTCTGACCTGCGGAAACGGTCGGCATCGGGTTCGGCCTGACTGCCTCGTCGGCCCCCTTGCCGACCGCTGTTTACCGTCTCGACTGGCACGTCGTGGCACGACCCCTCATGCGGGGACAGGAACCTGCCTCTCGAAGTCCTTGGTAGCAGTTGCTCTCCGCGAGGTCCGCTGTCGGTGCCGGCCGGCGTGGGGAGCCGTCGTCTTACGGGCTGTCCGCCTCGTGTTCCCTGATCGCTGCCTCTACCAGGGCGCGCGCCGCCCAGGTGATGGCCTCCTCCTCGGCCTCCGGGCCAAGACCGCGGACGTCGCGCAGGGCGATCTGCGCCTCCCAGCCGACCACGATGGTCAGGGCCGAGATCAGCCGCTGGTACGACTCCTGGCTCAGGGTGTCGCGGAGCGGTTCGCAGGCCTGCTCCAGCCACTGGATCCGGCGGGGGCCGCGGCGCGGCCCGGTCGGCTCCGGAGTTTCGCCTGCCGGTTGATCGACGGTCAGGCGGATCAGTCGGCGGCCGAGGGGAAGCGACTGCGGTGAGTACTTCAACAGCGTCCTTATGAGGGCGTCCACCCGGCCCGCGGGGTCGCCGGCCAGTGCGGGGTCGTTCAGCGCTTCCTCGACCGGGGGCTCGTTGAGCGCGCCGGCGGTCGCGTCGATCAGCAGGTGGTCGAGGCTCGGGAAGTACGCGTAGACCGTGCGCCGCGACACGTCGGCGGCGGCCGCGATCTCGTCGATGGACGGCGTCGCTCCGCCGGCGCTCAGCCGGACCGCCGCGTCGACGATCGCCTTGCGGGTGCGGCGGCGCTGCGCTTCACGACCGCCGCGGCGGACCGGATCGTCACTGGTCATCGTGGCCTCTCGCTCCCGGATCGGGTGGGTGGGGTCTTGACGCCCCCTCAGGGAGTAAGTATATCTTCATGCAGTCGCTGCACAGATGTGCAGTGACCGCACGGTCGTGTACGTGATGGTGGGGCAGGTCACACAGCCGTACCTGTCACAGGAACCGGGGCGTCGGTGTCTTGAGGCCGAACCCCCTTGAAGTGGAGGACGCACCATGAACGAGAACACCGATGTGGTCGTGATCGGCGGAGGGTACGCGGGCGTCATGGCGGCCAACCGTCTGACGCAGCGCGGTGACGTGACGGTGACGCTGGTCAATCCGCGCCCGGACTTCGTCCACCGCATCCGCCTCCACCAGCTGGTGGGCGGGACCGACACGGCGGTCGTCGGCTACCGGGAGGTCCTGGCTGAGGGCGTACGGCTGGTGGTCGACAGCGTGACCCGGATCGACTCGGCCGGGCGTGCCGTGGAGCTGGCGGGCGGCGGCACGGTCGGCTACGACTATCTGGTCTACGCGGTGGGCAGTGGCAGCGCCGACCCGAGCGTGCCCGGGGCGGCCGAGTTCGCCTATCCCATCGGCACCTTCGAGGAGGCCGGGCGGCTGCGGCCGGTCCTCGACGCCGCGCCCGCGACGGCCGCGGTGACCGTCGTCGGAGCCGGCCCGACCGGCATCGAGACCGCCGCCGAGCTTTCGGAGGCGGGCCGCACCGTGACGCTGGTGTGCGGCGGGGCGCTCGGCCCGTACCTGCACCCCCGGGGCCGGCGCTCGGTCGCCAAGCGGCTGGCCAAACTCGGGGTGACCGTCCTCGACGGCCCCGGCGCGAAGGTGACGGCCGTGACCCGCGACGCCGTACGGCTCGCCGACGGCCGCACGCTGTCGAGCGAGGTGACCATCTGGACCGTCGGCTTCGGCGTACCGGACCTGGCCGTGCGCAGTGGGCTGAGCGCCGACGCCCTGGGCCGGCTGCTCACGGACGAGACGCTGACCAGCGTGGACGACGTACGCATCATCGCCGCCGGGGACTCGGCGGCGCCGTCGGGCCTGCCGCTGCGGATGAGTTGCCAGGCCGCGATGCCGATGGGCGCGCGCGCCGCCGACACGGTGCTGGCCCGGATCGCGGGTGAGCGGCCCGAGACCCTCAACCAGTCCTTCGCCGCCCAGTGCATCAGCCTGGGCCGGGCAGACGGCATCTTCCAGTTCGCCAACCGGGCCGACGTCGCGGTGTGGTTCAACATCGACGGCCGCCTGGGCGCGAAGCTCAAGGAGGCGGTGTGCACGGGCGTCGTCAAGCACCTGGCCGACGAGGCGGGCAAGCCCGGCGCGTACCGCCTTCACCGCGTCTCGGGAGGCGCCACGCGACAGCGACTGCTCCAGGCCAAGCAGGCCGGGCAGGCCGAAGCGCCGGTGGCAGTGGCCGCGCTGTGAGCATCGGGGCGCAAGGCGACGACAGGGTGACGTTCGGCCGTTTCCACGATGCCGTGAACAGCGGCGATCTGGAGGTCATCTCGAAGACGATCGACGAGGTCGTCGAGCCGGACGTGCTGTTCCACGCGCCGATACCGACAGGTGTGATGGGGGCGCAGGCACTCAAGCAAGTGTGGGAGGTGCTCCTTCGGGCGTTCCCCGACCTTCACGTCAGGGTCGAGGACGTGATCACCGAGGGGGACAGGATCGTCTTCAGGAACACCGTCACCGGGACCCACCGAGGCGAGTACAGGGGCCTTCCTCCGACCGGAAGATCCGTGGCATACAACGAGATCTTCATCTTCCGCTTCGCAGGCGGCAGGATCGCCGAGATCTGGGGGGTCGTCGACATCTTCTCGCAGATGCGGCAGCTCGGCATGCTTACCGGAGCCGGCCAGGGGGAGGCGCCGACTGAGCGAGCCGACGATCGGGCATGAGCCCCCTTACTGCCCAGCACCAGCAGGCAACCCGGCACTCCGTTGTCGCAGTTGGGGCACGTGCATGGCGTGCGTGCCCCGAGAGGTCCGGGCAACAAACAAAGCCCCAGGTCGCTGACCTGGGGCTTCGTGGCGGGCACGCCCTACTGGCGGCTAAGGCCAACAGCCCGGCCGCGTCGTTGCCGGTACCGGGGCCGAACTCGGCGTCGCTTCGGCTGCCGCCCTTCATGGCCATGGGCAGGGGTGACCTGGTCGGTGGGTTCGCATCCCGCCACCCCGACTTCGTAAGACCAGGTCAGGGGCCGGTCAGGCCTGATGCGTGGCGGCTATGCGGTGGTAGCCGCGTCGGAAGTACACGAGGGGTTCCGCCGTGCGCAGGGGCTGGGCGCGGGTGAGGCGGACGATGGCTATGGTGTGGTCTCCTCCGGGGACCTCGTACTGGATGTCGGCCTCGAAGCAGGTGAGTGCGCCGGCCAGCAAGGGTGCGCCGTTCTCGCCCGGTTCCCAGTCCACTCCGTGGAACTTGTCGCCGCCGCTGACCGCGAACCGCCGGGACAGTTCGCTCTGGTCGGCGGCCAGCACGTTCACCGCGAGCCGCCCGGCCGAACGGATGCGCGGCCAGCTCCTGGAGGTGCGGCTCGGGCTGAAGGAGGCGAGCGGCGGGTCGATGGAGAGGGAGACGAACGACTGCACGGACATCCCGACGGGCTCCCCCTCGCTCATCGCCGTGATCACCACGACTCCGGTACAGAACGTCGCTGCCGCATCACGAAGTGCGGATTCGTCGACGGCAGCGGTCATGCGGTCTCCTTGGCGGGCTGGCTCGGGCGCCCTGTGGTGTGGACGGTGGTCGTGAGGACGACTGTCCACCAGCTTGGCCCGGGGTCGGTGGATCGCCTAGGGGCTGAGGGGCGCATGAACCTGCTTGGCAGCAACATGAGGGGCGGGGCGAAAGCACGCCGGAAAGCACGCCGGGTGGGAACGAGAGTCTCGTTCCCACCCGGCGTGCGTGTTCCTACGGTGCCGCGCTCGCCAGTCAGTCCCTGGTGCGTTCGCGCACGGCCTTGAGGATCTCCTCGACCGCCTCGTCCACCGGGACGAAGTTCTTCTGCTCGCCGCTGCGGTAGCGGAAGGAGACCGCGCCCTTGGCCACGTCCTCCTGGCCGGCCAGCAGCATGTAGGGGATCTTCTGCTGCTGGGCAGTGCGGATCTTCTTCTGCATGCGGTCCGGGCCCGCGTTGATCTCGACCCTGATCTCGTGCTCGCGCAGCCGGTCGGCGATCTCCTGGAGGTAGGGGACCTGCTCGTCGGTGATTGGGATCCCCACGACCTGGACCGGGGCCATCCAGGCGGGGAAGGCTCCCGCGTAGTGCTCGGTGAGCACACCGAAGAACCGCTCGATGGAGCCGAACAGGGCGCGGTGGACCATGATGGGCCGCTCCCTGGTCCCCTCCGCGGACTGGTATTCCAGGTCGAACCGCTGCGGCAGCTGGAAGTCGACCTGGATCGTGGACATCTGCCACGACCGGCCGATGGCATCCCTGGCCTGCACGGAGATCTTCGGGCCGTAGAAGGCCGCGCCGCCCTCGTCGAGGACCAGATCCAGGTTCTCGCTGCCCGCGGCCTCCCTGAGCGCTTCGGTGGCCTCGGCCCAGTCCTCGTCCGAGCCGACGTACTTGGGGCTGGCCGGGTCCTTGGTGGACAGCTCCAGGTAGAAGTCGGTCAGACCGTAGTCCGCGAGCAGGTCGAGGACGAAGCGCAGCAGGTTGCGCAGTTCCCCGCCGAGCTGCTCCCGGGTGCAGTAGATGTGCGCGTCGTCCATCGTCAGGCCGCGCACCCGGGTCAGGCCGTGCACCACGCCCGACTTCTCGTACCGGTACACCGTGCCGAACTCGAAGAGCCGCAGCGGCAGTTCACGGTAGGAACGCCCGCGGGACTTGTAGATCAGGTTGTGGAACGGGCAGTTCATGGGCTTGAGGTAGTAGTTCTGGCCCTCGTCCAGCTCCATGGGCGGGAACATGCCCTCCGCGTACCACTGGAGGTGCCCCGAGGTGCGGAACAGGTTCTCCTTGGTGATGTGCGGGGTGTTGACGAACTGGTAGCCCGCCTCACGGTGGCGCTTGCGGGAGTAGTCTTCCAGCGCCTGGCGCACGGCCGCGCCCTTGGGGTGGAACACCGGGAGACCGGAGCCGATCTCGTCCGGGAAGGAGAAGAGGTCGAGCTCGTTGCCGAGCTTGCGGTGGTCGCGCTTCTCGGCCTCGGCGAGGAAGTCGAGGTGGGCCTTGAGCTCGTCCTTCGAGGGCCACGCGGTGCCGTAGATGCGCTGGAGCATCGGGTTCTTCTCGCTGCCGCGCCAGTAGGCGGCCGCGTTGCGCATCAGCTTGAACGCCGGGATGTTGCGGGTGGTGGGCAGGTGGGGACCGCGGCAGAGGTCCTTCCAGCACAGCTCGCCGGTCTTCGCGTCGAGGTTGTCGTAGATGGTCAGCTCGCCGCCGCCCACCTCGACGTTCGCGCCGTCGTCGGTCGACGCGGAGCCCTTGATGCCGATGAGCTCCAGCTTGTAGGGCTCGTCGGCGAGCTCCTCGCGGGCCGCCTCGTCGGAGACCACGCGGCGGGCGAACTTCTGCCCGCGCTTCTGGATCTCCTGCATCTTCTTCTCGATGGCCTTGAGGTCCTCGGGGGTGAAGGGCCTGGCGACGTCGAAGTCGTAGTAGAAGCCGTCGCGGACCGGCGGGCCGATGCCCAGCTTGGCCTCGGGGAAGAGCTCCTGCACGGCCTGCGCCATGACGTGCGCGGTCGAGTGGCGCAGGATGTTCAGGCCGTCCTCGGAGGAGATTTCCACCGGCTCGACGCTCTCGCCGCCGACGACGGTGGAACCCAGGTCGCGGAGCTCACCGTTGACCCGCGCGGCAATCACGGTGCGGTCCTGGGCGTACAGCTCGGCGAACGTCGTGCCCGCGGGAACTGTCTCGTCGGACTGCTGACTGTCACGGGTGACGGAGATGGTCACGTCGGTCAAGGAGGGCTCCTCGGTGTTCTTGGGGCTTTCTGATCATATTGACAGGCCCGTCGCCCCTGGGGTGGGCCGTCCTGCCGGAGTTGGCCCCGCAGAGCCGGGGCGGAGGCGGGTGGACCCTATCCGAGCGCCCCCGCTCGCGCGGCACGGCGCAGCCCCCACGGGACCAGCAGGGCGGCCGCAGCGGCCCAGCCGCCGCACACCAGGAGCTCACCCAGCAGGTCCGCCCCGGGCAGGGGGCCGCCCGCGGCGAGCTTGCGTATGCCGGCCAGGGCGTGGGTCATCGGCAGGACGGCGCCGACCACCCCGCCCGGGCCTTCGGCGGGCTGGGTGTTCACCCCGCTGAACAGCATCATCAGGATCAGCAGCCCAGAGGTCAGATAGCCCCGGGACTCGGGGAACCGCATGCTCACGGGCGTCAGAGCCAGCGCTAGGGCGTAACAGGACAGCGTAGCCAGGGCCTCCAGGCCGAGAATCCCGGGCAGCGCGGCCGGCGGCAGCGCCGCCCCGGTGATCAGCGGCAGCAGTGCGGTGGCCAGCATCGCGGTCGCCATGGCGTCGCAGACCCAGTACACGCCCCGCGCGGCCAGCACCGGCAGCGGCCCCGTGCGGCTCAGCAGCAGCAGCGGCAGGGTTCCGGCCCGGCGCTCGGCGGCACTGGAGGACACCACACCCAGCGCGCCCAGCGGGCCGAGCAGGGCGGCGTTGCCGAGCGCGATGTAGTCCTGGCTGTCCGGTGTGCCGAGCAGCCGGCCCAGCGACGCGAAGAAGGCGACCTGGGCCAGGAGCCGCAGCGCCCAGCCGAACAGCCAGGACCGCCAGGTGAACATCCGCCGATAGTCGTGGAAGCCGGCCTGGACCCCGATCTGGAACAGGTGCAGCCGGCGGTCCACCGCCCCCACCAGGCCGGCGAGCCGGCCCGAGGGCAGGGCGGAGGTGGCGAGGGGGTACTCGGTCAGTGGGTGCTCGGACATGGGGTACTCAGACATGGAGAGCGATGCTCCCTTCACGGGCGCGGGTCATGACACGTCGCAGAACCAGTACGCCCAGCAGGCACTGGATGCCTGCCAGGAGCGCCAGGACCAGCAGCCGGGCGTACAGGTCCGCCGGAGTCGCGCGGAGCGCGTCCCGCATCAGGTCGGCGCCCCACGACAGGAACCAGAGCCGGCTCAAGGCCGCCAGCGGCTGCGGCAGCAGCGAGGCGGGGACCACCAGTCCGGCGAGGAGATAGCAGGGGTAGGTGAGGGCGTTCTGATAGGTACGGGCGCCCCGGACCAGCGCGAACACTCCCGCCAGCAGTGTTGCCGCGCCCACGGTGCCCGCGAACGTCAGCAGCAGCGCCGCCAGGAAGGAAGCCGGTGCGGCCACCCGCAGGGGGAAGCCGTACCCGTAGACGCCGATCAGTACGATCTCGGCCGCGGCGGGCAGGCAGAGGGTCGCGGTGGCGGCGATCCGCAGGGTCAGCGAGCGGGTGTACGAGCCGGGGGCGGCCAGCAGCACCTCCAGCATCCCTTCGGCGCGGTCGTGGTCGACCGCCTCGGAGGCGACGAAGACGGCGTGCGACCACATCGTCATGACGAAGGTGGTCAGTGCCACCGGGGCCGCCAGCTCGGGACGGCCGCCGGACCGCACCACGGTGAAGAACACCAGGGAGTAGAGCGGGACGAAGACCAGCAGGGACAGGACGCCCGGGCGGCGGACGATCAGCAGCCAGGCGGTGCGGGTGTGTTCGTTCATCGGACGCTGAACTCCCGGTCGGGTATGACAGCGCGGTAGACGTCACCGAGGCCGGGGGCACTGATCGAGACCCCGGCACAGCCGGTCCTGGCCAGCACGCCCAGGACCAGGGCCAGTTGTTCCGTACCGGTGACGGTGAAGCGCAGTTCGCCGGTCTCGGTCCGGTGGCAGCCGGCTGCGGCGAAGTCGCCGTCCCAGGTGCGGCGGAGCTCGTCCAGGGCGGGGTCGGTCGCCGTGGCGACGCTCACGAGCCGCTGGTCGGCCAGCCCGGCGAGCAGTTCTCCCGGGGTGCCCCTGGCCACGATCCGGCCCTGGTCGAGGAGGAGTACGCGGTGGCACAACTCCTGGGCCTCGCGCATGTCGTGCGTGGTGAGGAGGATGGTGGTGCCCTGGGCCTGGAGCTCCCGTACGAGCTCGAGGAAGCCGAAGGCCGCGTTGGGGTCCATGCCGCTGGTGGGCTCGTCGAGCACGAGCACCTCGGGCTCGGCGACGAGGGCCCTGGCCAGGTGCACGCGCTGGAGCATGCCCCGGGAGAACTTCTCCACCGGGCGGTCCGCGTGCTCGGTGAGCCCCAGCTCCGCGAGCACGGAGCGGGTGCGCTCGCGGCACTCGCGGCGGCCGAGGCCACACATCGCGGCCCAGTAGCGGACGTTCTGCTCGGCGGTCAGCCGCCCGTACAGGCCCCGTTCCCCGCCGAGCACCAGGCCGATGGACGCCCGTACCGCCCGGGGCTCCCGGACCACGTCGAACCCGGCCACCCGGGCCGTGCCCGAGGTGGGGGTGAGCAGCGTGGACAGCACCCGGGCGAGCGTGGTCTTGCCGGCGCCGTTGGGCCCGAGCAGGCCCATGGTCTCGCCGCGCCGCACGGTGAAGGAGATCCCGTCGAGTGCGTTGCGCTGGCCGGGCTTGCCGCCCTTGTACGCACGGACCAGGTCGGAGACCTCGATGCTGGGGGCGGCGTCCGACAGCGGGGACAGCGGGGACAGGAGGGACAGGGGGGACGGGGGTGGTGCAACGGATGACGACGGGGACATGACTGCGCTCCTCACGATCCACTCGGTGGTGCTGCGGACTCGGCGGCCGTGGCGGTCTGGGCCTGGGCGAGTTCCCGGGCGAACTCCTGCGCCCGCCGGTACTGGACGGGGTCGACCCACTCCTGCGTGACCAGCAGGAACGCACCCAGCGGGCTGGTCAGTACGATGAAGTCACCTGATGCGTGCACCGCGGCCCGGTCCCGCGGCCAGAAGGGGCCGTCGACCCGCAGCGGCATGCCGAAGACCGGGAAGGCCGTACGCAGCCGCTCCGCGACCGACCCGCCGGCTACCAGCTTGCGCTGGACCCGTTCGAGCACGGTCTCGCCGTCGGGGCCGGAGCCCTCGGCCACGGCCGGGCAGAGCCCGGTGCGGCGCTCCCGCTCGGCTTCCGCCGGCTCGGCCAGCGCCGATCCGTAGGCGGCGGCGATGACGGGTGCCACGCTCGGGAAGCCCCGTGCGAAGTCGATCAGCTCCAGCAGTTCCGGGGAGATGTTCGCCTCGGCGGCGGCCTCGGCCAGCTCGGCCGGGTTCGGGGCCTCCGACGAAGCCAGTACCGCGGCGCAGTCCAGTACGTCCCGCACCGTGAAGTCTCGCTGGAAGCGTTCCTCGGCCACCGCGAGAAGCTGCGCCACGCTCTCCCGCGCAGGCATCGCGCTGCGCAGCGGCACGGCCTCGCAGTCGCCGGGGTAGGCGTAGGTGGCGATCTCCACCCTGAGTTCGGGGTCCAGCCAGGGGTCCTCGGAAGGGGCGAACAGGCCGACCATGAAGTGCCCGCCCGCTCCCCACCCGGTGACGGTCAGCATGAGGTCGTAGACCGGCAGGATGTCGGCGACGATCCGGGCGGAACGCCACAGTGCCACCTCGTCGGCGGCCAGCAGATCCAGGTCGCCGGAGGTGCGCACCACCCAGTCGGGCTGGAACCGCGACAGGCCCGGTCCCTTCACCACCCGTGCGCCGTGGGGCGCCACCGCCGCGGCGATCTCGGCGTAGACCGCGAGGCGGGACCGGTGGCGCCGTAGTTCGTCCTCGGAACCGGAGCCCATCCGCCGACCCTCGTGGGCGGCGGCGGACAGCAGCAGCGGGGACAGCGTGTAGGACGCCGTGCGGGCCCGGTGGAGGAGCTCGTCGGGGGGACAGTCCTCATCGGTGCCGAGCAGTTCGCACAGCACTCCGAGGGTGGGCTCGAAGCCTCGGTCGTTGCCTCGGCCGTTCTCGGGCGCGCTCATGGGGACTCCCAGACTTCGGGGTCGAGGGGGCAGCGCCAGTAGGTGTCCAGGAGCTGCCAGCCCTGACGGATCAGTGAGGTGACCACGTGCTCTCCCTGGACGGCGCCTTCGGCGTCCAGGCCGTGTACGACGTTGCCCACGAGGGGCAGGCCGACGTCGGCGGCGTGCCGGGCGGACGCCGCGACCAGGGCCCGGGTCAGGAGCGGGACGTCCTGGTCCTCGTCCACCAGGATGTCGACGAGGTCCACGAAGGGGGTGCCGTACACCTCGTCCACGGCCCCGGTGAGCAGGGTCGCGTGGGCGATGGGGCGAGGACCTCCGGGGGTGTCGAGAGAGGCGATGAGCGACACCCGGTCGGGGGCGGCGAGGTAGGCGTCGACGGTCTCGTCCACCAGCGCGCCGCCGTCGGGAAGCCCGCGCTGGCTGTTGCCGTCGGCGACGGCCCGGCGCAGCCAGTCGCCGACGCGGGCGTCCGCGCCGGGTCCCGCCGAGGGGGCGATCGAGATGCCCGGCGGAAGCAGCGGGCCGGGTCCGGCGGCACGGTCGAGGACGAGGTGGGTCAGATCGCGGACCATCGGCGCGGGCAGGGCCACCTCGCCGCGCGAGCGGACCACGAGATTCCGCCACCGCGGGCGCGGCTGCCCGGCCATCACCTCGTGCACCAGCAGCGCCAGGGCGGACGGGTCGGTGAGCAGCGGCTCGGGTGCGTACTCCACCAGGCAGTCGACCCGGCCGTCGGCGGGGTCGGTGCTCGTGCCCGCTATGCACGGGTGGCCCGCGACCTCCCACAGCAGGCCGGTGCCGGCGAAGGACTCCAGGTCCGGCGCGGCCGTGGTGACGGCGACCGCGGTGACGGCGGCGGCGCTCATCGGTCCGCCTCCGGGCGTACGACCACCGACAGCTCCCGCAGCAGCCGTTCGGCGGCGGCCCCGACCTCGTCGGCGGTGACCGCCTGGAGCGCGGCGGCGTCCTCGGCCGCCGACCAGGGGCGGTCCCCGGCGTAGGTGCCGCGGGCCAGCTGGATCGCCTGTCCGAGGGGGTTGTCGGCTTCCTCCAGCAGTTCGAAGGCGGCCTGGCGGCAGGCGGTGGCGACCCGCTGGGGGTCGGGCTCCGCCGCGACCTCCGCGAGGCAGGACCGTACGGTGTCGAGCACCAGCGGGCCGTTCTCCGGTTCGGTACCGACCAGTACCCGCCATGAGCCGCCGTCGCGGTAGCTGCGGTTCCAGGACTGGAAGTGGTAGCCGAGGCCCTTCTCGTGGCGCAGCCTGCGGTACAGCAGCGAGGCGGAGCCGCCGCCCAGTACGTGGCTGAGCACGGTGTAGGCGTGGCGGCCCGGATCGTCGACCGCCGGGGAGCGGCCGCCGATCGACAGCCAGCAGAACTCCTCGGGCCAGTCCTGGACCGGGTCGCTGGCGGCGAGGGGGGCCAGGGCGAGGCGGGCGGGGGCGGCGGTGCGGCGGGGAAGCTCGTCGATTCCGGTACCGCGTACGGCCTCCCGTACGTCCTCGGCGGTGAGCGGGCCGACGGCGATCAGGGCGATGGGGGCCGAGGCCAGCAGGTCACGGTGGACGCCGAGGACCTGTTCCATGGAAGCCGCCTGCACTTCGGCCGCGGTTCCGCCGACCGGGCGGCCGAGCGGGTGGCCGGGGAAGAGCTCGCGGATGTAGGCGTCCTGGATGACATCGCACGGGTCGGAGGCGGCTGCGGCGAGTTCCTGGAGCACCGCCTTGCGCTCGGCCTCGAAGTGTTCCTCGGTCACATGGGGCCGGGCGACGGCGGAGGCGAGCGCGGCCATGGTCTGCGCCGCGAGCTCGGGCAGCACCTGGGCGTGGAGCAGCATCAGCTCCAGGCCGGTAACCGCGTTCCCGCTGCCTCCCACGAGCTCGATCTCCTCGGCCAGCGGCCGGGGTTCGGCGCCGTCGGCGCGGTCCACCCGGGAGGACATCAGGATGTGTTCCAGGAGGTGCAGGGTGCCGCCCTGGCCGGCTGGGTCGTGGCGGGAGCCCGCTCCGATCGCCACGGACACGGCGGCGGTGGCGAACCGGTGGTCGGTGCGGGTGAGGATGCAGACGCCGTTGGAGAGGGTCAGCTGGTCGACGGCTGACATCGGACCTCCTGGGTCACGGTGGTGGGGCGGGAAGGAGGAAGAGGTGGGGCCCAGCACCCCGAGGGGCGCCGGGCCCGTGGACGTTCTTCAGGGAGAAGGGCAGGTCACTTGCCCTGGTTGGCCTTGTCCAGGCTGGGGCGCATGCCGACCGCGTGCTGGCGGATGGAACCGGCCTTGTCGAGGGCGGGGCGCATGCCGACCTTGTGCTGGCGGACGGATCCGGCCTTGTCGAGGGCGGGGCGCATGCCGACCTTGTGCTGGCG
>NZ_JBVHWK010000003.1:397864-420504 GCF_055569445.1 Streptomyces sp. NPDC029122
CTTGTCGAGGGCGGGGCGCATGCCGACCTTGTGCTGGCGGACGGATCCGGCCTTGTCGAGGGCGGGGCGCATGCCGACCTTGTGCTGGCGGACGGATCCGGCCTTGTCGAGGGCGGGACGCATACCGACCTTGTGCTGGCGGACGGATCCGGCCTTGTCCAGGGACGGACGCATACCGACCTTGTGCTGACGGACGGATCCGGCCTTGTCGAGGGCGGGGCGCATGCCGACCTTGTGCTGACGGACGGATCCGGCCTTGTCCAGGGACGGACGCATACCGACCTTGTGCTGGCGGATGGAACCGGCCTTGTCCAGGGACGGACGCATACCGACCTTGTGCTGACGCTCCACGAGAATTCTCCTTCTCATAAAGCCGAAACCGATGATTTCGGCTTTTCGTTTTCCGATTCCCTTGCGGCTTCGGCGTGATTCACAAGCTAGTCGACTTCCAGCTCCACACGCAAGCCGCTTCCGCCAAATTCCAAAAACTCTTCCGAGGCCCGAAAAAGGGAAACCCTGATATCGACCTATCCCATTCTCGGACGGTCGATATCAGGGGTCTTTATTGAATTGCAGGTGAAGGTTGCTGCAGGTCAGGGCGCTCTAGTGCTGCCAGATCAGGCCGTTGACGTCGTCGACGCTGTCTCCTTCGACGAAGAGTCGGCACCATATTTCCGCAGACCAGATCCTGAAGAGCGTGCGCTCCTCGCTTGCGGCCAAGATCGTGCGCCAGTCAGATGCGGGCACGCCCAGAATTTCACCCAGGAACCCGGATTCCAGATGCTTCGGATCCAATCGCTGGAGATATCGGGACACGGAGAAATTGAAGCCGAATTTCTTGCGGTCGACGACCTCGGCCGGCAGATGGCGCCTGGCCACTGCCGCGAGTCCCCCCTTGAGCACCGGCAGCAGGTGCCGCTCCAGTGGGGAGTTCAGCGCGAAGGAGGCCACGCCGGTGTCGAGGAAGGGTTCGCGGACCTCGATCGACCCCTGCATCAGGTTCTTGTCCAGCCGGTTGAGGCCGTGGCTGAGGAACAGCCGCGTGTCGCCGGCGAGGGCCGCGGCCAGTTCGCGCCGCCCCTCGGGCAGATGGGCGAAGGCCCGCAGCAAGGAGTCCCGTACGCCCCGTTCGTAACCACTCTCGCTGGCGGGCGGCAGGCCCAGGGCCTCGCACAGCCCGCGGTTGCGGTGCGCTGGCGTCTCCAGCGCCTGCGGGCCGGCACCGAAGGCCGACCGCTGTTCGTGATGGCGTGAGGGATAGCCGCCGAACAGCTCGTCCGCACCCTCCCCGGAGAACAGCACCCGCAGCCCGTCGGCGCGGGCCCGGGCCGCGACGGTCGCCAGCGCCACGGAGTTCTGGTGCACCAGCGGGTACTCGAAGTGCCAGACGCTCGCGGCGAAGTGCTCCCGCCAGGCGTCGGCGCCCACCTGGACCGAGGTCAAAGGGCTTCCGGCGGCCTCGGCCGCCCGCGCGGCCCAGGGGGTCTCGTCCACCTCGGGCTGGTCGCCGAAGGAGGCGACGTACGCGGGAAGCCGGGCGCCCTCGGCCCCGGCAAGGGCCAGGACCAGGCTGGAGTCCAGGCCGCCCGAGCAGAGCACGCCCGCCCCGGCCACGCCGTCCTGCGGCAGCCGGTGGCGTACTCCGGCCCGCAGGGTGGCCTCCAGTTCGTCCACCCAGCCGTCCGGGGAGAGCGCGGCCAGCCGCGCCTCCTCCTCCGCGTCGACCAGCCGGGCCGGTTCGAACCAGGTCCGCTCGCTGAGCAGTTCACCGTCGGCGCCGAACTGGAGCACCGTACCGGGCAGCACCCGGCGAATGCCCTGGAGCGGCGTCTGCGCACCGTTCACCCAGTAGTCGGCGAGTACGGACCGCAGCGCGTCGGGGCTCACCCGCGCCGGCACCCCGCCGGCCAAGAGGGCCTTGATCTCACTGGCCAGGTACCATCGGCCGGCGTGCCGGCCCAGGTAGAGCGGCTTCACGCCGAACCGGTCCCGGGCCACCGTCACCCGGCCGGAGCCGCGCTCCGCGTACACGAAGGCGAAGGGGCCTTCCAGCTGCGGCAGCGCGTCCGAGCCCCACTCGTCCAGGAGCGCGAGCAGGGTCTCGGTGTCGCTGTCGCCCCGGTAGGAGCGCCCTGGCAGCCGCGTGCGGAGCTCCCGGTGGTTGTGGATCTCCCCGTTGAACACCAGGAGGCTCCTGTCGCCACCGCCCCGCATCGGCTGGTCCCCGGCCGGGCCGGGGCCGGTGACGGCGAGCCGGGTGGCGGCCAAGGCCGCGCCGGGCAGCGCCGCCGCGGCGGTCCGGTCCGGCCCCCGGTGCCGCAGCACCGCGGCCATGGCCGCCGCGGTCTCCCGGTCCGCGCCGGGTCCGAGTACTGCCGCTATTCCACACATGGCGTCTCCTCTCAGCTCGGGTCGGCCACGAACTGGACGAGCAGCGTCCGCCGCAGCTCCGGTGCGTCCGGGCTGACCGGACGCACCGCGTGGTACGAGTGGTCGCTGCGGGCGAAGAGCACCGAGGTGTTGAACCGGGGCCAGACCGAGGCGGCCACCGCTGCCGGGTCCGCGTCGTCCGGCGAGGTCATGATGTCCAGGCCGCCTCCCCAGCTCCGGTCCCAGGACCGGGACAGGTAGAGGATCTGGGTGGCCACCCGGTCCGGGCGGTCGGTGTGCGCTGTCATGAACGTGCCGGGGCCGTACTCGCACAGCCGCACCTTGAGCCGGCAGCCCGCCAGGTCGGCGCCGGTGGCTTCGCTCACGAAGGTCCGGTACTCGGGGGTGAGCAGCCAGTCGAGCAACTGCCGCCACACCCCGTGCAGCGCGGCGGCCGTGACCGTCTGCTCCCCGGCCTCGATCAGGGTGCGGTCGCGGAGCAGATAGTGGCCCTGCGGGCTGCGGGACTCCCGCAGCAGCGAGGACGGGAAGTGGTCGGCGAGCTCTTCGGCGTACGCGGCATCCAACAGGTCCGAGACCTGGGCCCAGGAGAAGGGGGCTCGGTGGCGGTCGACGACCGCCCCGGAGGCAACGAGGGTCATGGCGCTCCTCGGAGAGGGCTGCGCGCTCACAGCGGCAGCGGGACAGGGGCAGGGGCGACGGCCGCGGGCCGCCGTTCCCGCCAGGACAGATAGGAGTGGACGAGCCACAGGAGCCGCAGTTCCTGGGCCGGGGCCGGCTGGTCGGAGGCGGCGAGACGGGACAGCCGCCCCACGTCCAGGCCGAACAGGTCGGGCCCGGATGCCAGTTGGCCGAGCAGGCGCTCGCGTACCAGGACCCGGAACGACTCGAAGGAGAGGGCCTGCTGCTGCTTGCCCCGCCGGGCGCCGGCCCAGCAGCCCAGGGCGTCCAGCTCCCGGCGCAGATAGCGCTTGCCGACGGACTCCTCGCGCGAGCGTGCCGCGCGGAAGCCCAGACCCGACACCTCGGGTGCGAGGAAAGGATGCCGTACCCGCACACCGTGCAGGCCGTGGGCCACCGCCGCCGAGCGCAGGTGCTCCGGCAGGAAGTGCTCCGCGTGGAAGCGTTCGATCGACCGGGCCGGTGACTCCCCGTACGGCATCAGCTCCCGCAGCCTCTCCTGTACCTCCTCGGTGGCGGCGCGGAGCTCTCCGTCCACGAGGTAGGGAGCGAGGATCTCGGGCGCGACGTGCACGGCGCACCTCACCGGAAGGTCCCGGGGACCGATCTGGGCGCCCTCCAGGCGGTCCAGGCGGTTCCAGCCGACCAGGGGGTGGTCGGCGGCCACGCCGGAGAGCACCACGGGGGTGCCGCCCTGGTCCGCCGCGCGGCCCAGGTGCCAGAAGGTCGGTACGCCGATCGCCATCACCGGCGCGCCCAGCGCGCCAACCAGGCCGTCGACCACGTCCAGGAAGGACTCGTCCGAGCGGATGGCCAGCTCGCGGTGGTCGCTGGCGGTCTCCGCAGCGACGGACGCGGCCCAGACCCGGTCGGCGTCCTCGTCCCGGTAGAAGGCGCTGTACGTGCGCAGGGCGCGCGAGTCCGGCGTACGGCGCAGGGCGTGCGCGATCAGCGAGGTGTCCACACCGCCGCTGAGGTGCAGGGCCGCCTGTTCGCCCAGCAGCCGCCGCGCCGCGTCGGCGAGCGCCTCGGCCAGCTCACCGCGTCGGGGCGCGGGCAGGTTCTCGTCGCCCCGCCCGGGGTAGCCGGACGTGGTCCGGATCCGGGTGATCCCGTCGGGCGCGAGCAGGTGCAGCACGCCGGGTGTCAGGGGGCGGACGCCTTCGAGGAACCAGGTGTCCCCCAGCGTGTAGTTGAGCAGCAGGAACTGGGCGAACGCGGCCAGGCTCGGCCGGTCGGCGCCGACGGCCGCGGCCGTCTCCGCCGGTTCGGTACCCACCGCGAGCAGGCCCGCGTACTCGGCGGCGAACAGGCTCCCCTCTCCAGCCGCGTCCCGTGCCGCGTATCTCCGCCCGCTGCGGCCGTCGGTGAGGACCAGCGCGTATCCGCCGACGACTCCGTCCAGGAAGGACTCGCCGCGCTCCACGTACGCGCGGGCCAGTCGCTCGGCGGCCCGGTGCCCGGTCAGGACCGGGCCCTCGCCGAGGTCCAGGTATCCGTGCAGGATCAGGGTGACCTGTCCCCCGGCGGCCTCGGCCACCCCGAGGTCGTCCTCGGCCGCGGCGATGCGCAGCGTCTCGCCGCGCAGCATGAACCCGCGGCCACGGCGCTCTTCCAGTCGTACGGTCACTGCCGCGCCCCTCTCATGGCGAGCCGGCCCACCGCCGCCTCCGCGATGCCGCGCACCACCGGATGGGCGAGGAGCTCGGCCAACGGTGGGGCGGTGTCGCTGACGGTGGTGTCCAGGACCAGGACCGAGTGCCGGGTGCGGGACTCGGCGCGGAGCACCTCGGCGCAGTCCAGCCAGTACTGCTCGTAGGCCTGGCCGCTGTCGCCGAGCGGGGTGCCGACCGGGCGGCGGCGGGCCAGCCGTTGCAGCCGGGCTTCCCGGTCGGCGACCAGCAGCACCGTCAGGCTCGGCTGGGGCAGCAGGGCGTGCAGGCCCGCCGGGGCGAGCGCGCCGCCCGGCGTGAGCCCCGTGTTCCAGCCGTGCTGGACCGCGCTGGAGAACCAGTAGCGGTCGGCCACCAGCGCCGGGGCACCGGAGGCACGGGCCGATTCCACGGCCCAGGCGCAGCCGCTGAGGTACATCAGGTACGACGCCAAGCCGCCGGCGGCGTGCAGCTCGTGCCGCAGGCTGTCGTACGCGGGCCCGGGCGTGGACACCCGGGGGACACCGGTCGCCCGGGACAGCTCCGTGGTCAGGTGGCTCTTCCCGGTGCCGTCCAGCCCTTCGAAGGCGATCAGGACCGGCTCGTGGGGGGTCGGCCGCCCGTCGGTGCCCGTCACCGCAGCGGTCCTGAGACCAGGCGGGGGCAGGGGTAGATCACGTCGCGGAACTCGGAGTCGCCCAGCCGCCTCGTCCGCGTGGCGACCGGGGCCACCCCGCGGACCGTTTCCGGGGCCTCGTCCCCTTCGCCGAGCAGCACCAGCAGGTGCGGCTCGGACCGGTAGGGCTCGGCGGCCGTGCCGGGGCCGGGTTCGACTCCGAGGAAGTACAGCAGGCCCAGCAGTTCGATGTCCACGCCGGTGGTACGGCGTACGAGTTCGGGGATGAAGCCCCCGGTGACGCGTGGGGAGAACTCCAGGACGTACAGGACCTCGCGTTCTTCGTCCCAGAGCGCCTCGATCTCGTACACCCCGCCGCTCAGTTCGAGGCCCTTGGTGAGGAGGCGCAGGTCCCGGTCGAGGGCGGCCAGCGCTCCCTGTGACACGTCGCCGCACTGGAAGGCGTTCCAGTGGAAGTCGGTGAGTTCGTCGCCGCGCTGGCCCACGCCGCGGATCGGGAACGACCCGACGAGCTCGCCGTCACGGACCAGGAAGGGGACGGTGAGGAAGAGCGTGCTGCCGCCGAGGTCCGGTTCCACGACGATGCCGCGCGGGTCCGCGTCCGGGTAGTCGGCGATGAACGCGTCGTACTCCGTGAGCAGCGAGCGTTCGCGCAGCTGCCGGAAGGAGCGCTCGTACGCGTCCAGGGCCCGTACGTCGGCGACCCGCTTGACCAGCATGCTGGCGAAGCCGAAGTCGGGCTTGACGACGAGCGGGTAGGGCAGCGCGGCCCGGTCCTCCACCTGGTCCAGTTTCCGCTTCTCGACCACGGTCACTCCGAGGCCGCTCAGCTCGGCGCCGAGCCTGGTCTTCACCAGCATCTGCAGGCAGACCTCGGCGAAGTTGGGGTCGCCCACCGCGGAGCGGTGCTCGGCCATCCAGTACACGCCGCTCTCGTGGCAGCACATCGCCCGGGCTCCGCGGGGCGCGGCGGTGCGGGCCGCCACCTCGGCGGCGCTGAGCACGGTCACTCCTGGGATATCGGGGCGGCCGGCGGAGTCGGGCAGCACCACCGTCAGGGGCACGCCCGTGAGGGCCGCGGCCTTGCCGACGGTCTCGAGCTGTGTGGGGCTGGGGAAGACGATCAGCGTTTCCTGCTGGTCGCCCGGCTGCTCAGACACCGGCAATCTCCTCATGGCGGTCGTGGTCGTGGTCGTGGGTGGAGGCGTCGTGGTCGCCGTGATCGATGCGGTACGGGAGCACCTTGTTCCGTAGCGGAAGGCGCCCGTACTCGGCGACGCACTCCTCGACGAGGTCCACCAGGCCGAGGCCGGCGGCCTCCAGCATCCGGGGGAAGGCACTGCCGTCCATCAGGCCGGGCAGCGTGTTGATCTCCAGGAAGTACAGCTCGCCCTCGTGCAGCAGGAAGTCCAGGCGGGCGAATCCGAAGACGGACATCTCGTCGAAGAGCCGGACGGAGGCCTGCTTGATCCGGCGGGTGGCTTCGGTGTCCTCGGTGTGCAGCAGCGGCCGCACCAGGCCGTGCTCGTGCTTCTCGCGGTGCCCGAGGAAGCCGTTCTCGGTGACGGCCTCCACCACCGGCAGCGCCAGGGTGCGCCCGCCGGAACGGACCACCCCGCAAGTGAACTCGGCGCCGGGGACGAACTCCTGGACGAGGACCTGGTCGTCGTACGGGAGGACCCGGGCCACGGCTTCGGCCAGCGCCGCACCGCTCGGCCGGGACACCAGGTCGGTGAGCAGCGAGGCGCCCATCCGGTTGGGCTTGACCACGGCGGGCCGGCCGTCGAGTGCGTCCGCCACCTCCGCGGCCCAGCGCTCCGGCTCCCCGGGGGCTTCGGCCGCGGACCGCGACAGCATCCAGGTGCGGGGGGTCCGCAGCCCCGGGACGAGGTCGCGGGCCACCACGGACTGGAGCCGCTTGTCCATCCCCAGCGCCGAAGCGAGGACGGGACCGAAGTTGCCGCGCAGGCCGAGGACCTCGGCCACGCCCTGCCAGGCACCGTCCTCGCCCTCGTTTCCGTGGAGCAGCGAGAAGACGAAGGCGCCGGAGGCCGCCAGCAGGTCCAGCCCCTCGTGCAGCAGCAGCTCCGGGCCCGCGCGGAGCTCTTCCTCCGTCTCCGGCCAGGGCCCCTGCCCGAAGTGCCGGTAACCGCCTTCCCGGGTGAGGTAGGCGACGGCCGAGAGCGAGAGCCGCCCGGGGGCGGCCTCGATCGCGGCGCGCAGCCGGTGGTAGCTGTGCAGGGAGGCGTCGTGCTCGGTGCTACGACCGCCGAGCAGCAGCACAATGTTCACGGTCACCGGTTCACCGGTCCTCTCGCGACTAGGTAGGTGGCATGCGGGGTGCTCTCGATCTCCACCTCGGTGAAGACGGAGCCGAGCAGGGCTGCGGCCGCTCCGGCCTCCAGCCCGAAGTCGGTGGTGTGGAACGGCTGCGCCGCCAGCCACTGGGCGGGCCGGGGCCGGAACATCCGCGAGTACAGGACGCCTTCCGGGGTCAGCACCCGGGCCAGTTCGCGCACCGCGGCCGGCCGGTCCTCGGCCGGCATGCAGTGCAGGCAGCCGATGTCCAGGGCGGCGTCGAAAGAGGCGTCGGGCCAGGGCAGTGCGGTGGCGTCGGCCACCGACAGCTCCACACCAGGGCCCAGCAGCCGCCGGGCCCGCGCCACGGCGGAGGCCGAGATGTCGGAGCCCGCGACCCGGTAGCCGAGCGGGATCAGCTGCCTGGCGTTCTTGCCGTAGCCACAGCCGAGGTCGAGAACCCGGGAGCCGGGCGGGGTGCCCGCGAGCAGCCGCTCCAGTACATCGGTCTCCAGCGGTACGAAGTTCCACGGGACCGTGTACGGGTCCGCGTAGACCTCCTCCATGCTGGCGGCCCGTTCCCGGTCTCCGCGCGTGAAGTCGCGGCAGACCGAGCGCAGTCCGCTCTCCGGCGCCAGCTCGAAACCCTCTTCGGCCAGCAACGGCAGCAGCCCCTCGTCGAGGGGGCCTGGGACGTCCAGCGTCCACTCCCGCAGGCCGTCCCGGAAGGTCTTGGCCAAGGTGCGGACGGCGAGCCGGACGGCCTCGGCGACCGCCGCGACGGGACGGCTCAGGAGCGCCTCGTCCGGGACCAGCGCGACCACGCCGGCGGACCGGGCGGCGTGCAGGACACCCAGGCACTGCTCCTGGTCTTCCAGCACCCGGAAATCGACCGACTCCCGGCCCTGGAGGTGTTCCGCGGCGACGAAGAGCTCGGGGCCCACCACGCAGTAGAGGTCCTTGCCGCCGGGACGTACGGTGCCTCGGGCAGCGGCTCCCGGCATGGCCGCGGGGGTCTCGGTGGGCTCCCTGGTCGCGATGGTCGCGGTATCGCTCATGATGCGGTCCTCGTGTCGATTCCGGGGCCGGCCGCGCGGAAGATGCGGTGCAGCTCCGGCTGGCCGGCGAGAAAGAGCTCGTCGTGCGGGGTGGAATGGCGCAGGGCGAGCGTCGGCCAGGGTGACCGGGCCACCGGCACCTCGGCGTTGCGCACACTGGTGTCCGGGCTGGCGGGGAAGAACTCGCCCGTGGTCAGCCCGTCCGCGAGCAGCAGCGGCTTGACGCGGGTGCGTACACCGGTGAGAAGCGCCTCCTGGCCCGCCAGCCCCGTGTGCACCACCACCAGGCAGCGCAACAGCGCTTCGGCGGCCGGCCGTCGGGCCGTGTCCGCACGGAATTCCGCCGCCCCTGCGAGCAGCCAGCGGTCCAGCGCGCCCGGGTCCGCGGGGGACAGCGGGCACTCGACCAGCTCGATGTGGTGGCGCCTCAGCGCCGCCGGTACGTAGGGGCACAGCGCCCCGGCCCGGCCGAGCGCCGGAGCGGGGGCACTGACCTCGTCGCGTATCCAGGCAGCTGTCTCGGCGGCCCACGCGGGGGCCGCCGGATCGGCCAGGACCCGAGCGGCGTCGAGCACCGTGCCGAGGCCGGTCATCGGACCGCTCCGGTGAGCGCAGTCGCGGGTGCGGTGTCCCGGCGGGAGGCCAGCAGGCTCTGGGAGCAGGCGTCGACCAGACAGCTGAGGCTGTCCACCACCGGCACCCCGAAGTCCGCGCTGTCACGCAGCAGATGGAGGTCGGTGCAGCCGAGCACGACGGCGTCGAGCGGTCCCGCGGAGAGGATCAGTCGGCGGAGTCGGGCCGGGGGGAACTCCCGCAGGTCCCCGTCGAGGCAGGCCAGCACCAGCTGCTCCACCTCGCGCTGCGCGTCCGGCCCCGGGACGGCGAACTCCACACCGTTCCCGTGGCGGTAGAGCCCGGAGCGCACGGTCGAGGTGGTGCCGAGCAGCAGCACCCGGCCGTAGCCGCGCGCCGCGATGCTCCGGTGCACCGCTCCGACCATGTCGATCCACTGCAACGACCGGCCCCGGAGCAAATCGGGCAGGTAGGAGTGCAGGGTGTTGCACGGCAGGGTGACGCGGTCGGCACCGGCCCGCTCGAACACGTCGAGGGCGTCCCGCAGCAGCGCGGTGATCTCCGCGCGGTGCCGGGGTCCGGCGGTGCCGGCGATGAAGGCGCGTTCCAGCTCGGCGGGCAGCGGCAGGCTGTGCGTGACCACGTCCGGGTAGGCGCCGCCGGTGGCCTGCTGGTGGCTGGCGACCAGGCGCAGATAGAAGTCGGATGTGGCGATCGGGCCCACCCCGCCGACCACGCCGAGACGGGCGGGGGCGGCCAGGCCCGAGGTCTGGGTCTGGTTCATGCCTGCTCACTCCAAGAGGCGCCGGTGGGGGCGTCGGTAGGGCCGGCGCCGGCCGCGGCGAGGCAGCGGCGCCAGACGGGTTCGTCGATGTTTCCGCCCGACACCACGGCCAGCGCCCGGAGCCCCGGGCCGCTCGCGCGCAGCGCCGCGGCGAACGCTGCGGCGCCGGCGCCCTCGGCGCGGATGCGGGCCCGGGTCCAGAGCAGTGCCATGGCGCGGTGGAGTTCGTCGTCGTCCACAGCGGTGACCTGCTGGCCTCGGTGCCGGCAGGCGTCGAACGGGATCCGGCCGATCCTGCGGACCAGCAGGCCCTCGGGCAGGCCGGTCGCGGAGTCGAGCAGGATCCGGCGGCCGGCGGCGAGGGACTCCCGCATCGCGGGGGCGTTCCGGTGCTCGACGCCGACGATGCGCACTCCGGCCTCGCCCCACTGCCGGATCGCGGCGGTGATCAGCCCGCCGCCGCCCAGCGGGACGAAGACGATGTCGGGCAGCCCGCCTTGGGCCGCGGCCTCCCGGAAGAGGGACTGGTGCCCCGCGATCGTCTCGGAGTCGTCGAAGCTGTGGACGAAGACCCCGCAGCCGCTGTCGGCCTCGGCCCGCGCGAGTGCCTCGCACTCGTCGTAGCCGCCGTCCACCAGGACGGTCTCGGCGTCCTGGGCGGCGATCCGCTGGAGTTTGGCGCCGGGGGTGGTGGCCGGGACGTAGATGCGGGCGTGCTGGCCGCGGGCACGGGCGGCCTCGGCGAGGGCCGACGCGTGGTTGCCGGTGGATGCGGTGATCAGCAGGGTGCCGGCGGGGAGCAACCCGGTACGCCGCCACACACCCCGGTACTTGAAGGCGCCGGAGCGCTGCCTGGTCTCGTCCTTGAGCAGCAGCTCGCGCCAGCCGTGAGCGCCGCCGTAGGAGACGAGCGGGGTGGTCAGCGGCGGGGCCGCCGCGGGAGAGGGCGCTACCCGAAGCACGGCATGACCTCCTGGGCGAACAACTCCAGTGAGCGGGACGCGGCCTCGGGAGCGAGACTGCCGAACCGGGTCATCAGGGAGAGGTCGGTGATCCCGGCCGCCTGCCATTCCTTGATCTTCCGGGCGACCGTCTCCGGCGTGCCGAACAGCACCTTCTCCGGGTAGATGTCGGCGTAGTCGTGCGGGGCGAGGGGGCGGCCGAAGGCCGTGTCCACCGCGCCGAGGTACTCCATCAGCCCCTGCCGGGGCACCTCGGCGGCTTCCTCCTCGGTCCGCGCCACGAACAGGTGCTGGTTGGCGAGTACCCGTCCGCCGTGGGCGTCGAGCCCTGCCCCGCGGCGTGCCTCCCGGTACCGGGCCAGGCCCTCGGCCAGTTCCTCGGGCGCGCGGTTGTAGGGGTTGACCATGAGGTGGAGGCCCTCACGGCCCGCCAGCTCGAAGGACTCGCGCGAGGTGGAGGCCGCGATCCAGAGCGGTGGCCCGGGTCGCTGCACGGGCTTCGGCAGCACGTCCACCCGGTCCAGCGCGTAGTGCTCGCCGTGGAAGGTGAGGGGGCCGTCCGCCCACGCGCCGCGCAGCACCGCGAGCCCCTCGGTGAACCGGCCCGCCCTGTCCTCCATGGCGACTCCGCGTCCGGCGAACTCGCTGGGCAGGAAGCCGCGTCCCACTCCGACGTCCAGGCGGCCGTTGCTGAGTACGTCGAGCATCGCGAAGCTCTCCGCCGTCTCCACGGCGTCCCGCAGGGGCAGGACCGTCGCCGCGGAGCCGATCCGGATCCGCTCGGTGCGCGCCGCGACGGCGGCGCCCAGTACCGGGATGTCCGGCACGAATCCGCCGTACGTCGAGAAATGATGCTCTGCGAACCACACGGAATCCAGGCCGAGTTGCTCGGCTTCCACCGCACAGTCGATCAGGTCCTTGTAGGTCTCGGTGGCCGACCAGCGGCGGTCGGGGCAGTCGGCGGGCAGGAAGAACAGACCGAAACGCATGCGGATTCCTTGGGGGTGTGGCGTACGCAAGGGAGGGCTGGGGCGCTGGACCGCTCATAGGCGGAGGAGGAAGAGGGAGGAATACCGGGAAGGCCCGGCCTCGTGATCCCAGCCTGCCGACATTGGGGCCGTCGGGCCATAGTCCGGGGGGCTCACCAAGTGGTCTTGCACGAAGGGGAACGGGTGCCAAATGGGACATTGTGCACGCAAGGCGTCGAATCGCGCGCGGTATCGGTCAGGAATAGCGCCAGAAACAGGTCGAGGAAATTGCGGAATTCCATGAGGGGCATTCCTGAGGAGACCCCACCAGGCGCCTCCGGGCAGTTCACGCAGGAGTGGCGGCGAGGGACCCTCGCCGGCCATGGGGGGCTCGCTCAGCGCATGGGTCAGCCCCGGCGAGATCCTTCCTCGCCGGGGCTGAACGTTTCCGGAGACCGGGAACGGCATGCGCAGGGCCGAACCGGAGGGTGTCCGGGCGGGGTGTGGGTCGTCGTGGTGGCACCGAGCGTGGCGCCAACCGGCTGGTCGGCAGGCGGGCGTTGCTGGACCGCGTCCGCGATGGCGGCGGCGATCGGCACGGAGGTCCGGGCTCCGCCGCGAAGGGCCGGCGCGAGAAACGGAAGGCTCGGGGTAGCCCGGGGGCTGTCACGGCACCCGGCTTCGTACACAGGTGCGCTCCCGTACGGGAGCGGGGCGGGTGCCGGACCGGACGGAGCGGGAGGCTCGACGTCCGCCGGGCCGCGCCCGGAAAGGATTCACGGGGACGGTCCCGCCGCCCGTCGAAAGCCGGCGGCGGGACCTGAGCAGTCCCCGGCCCATGACACTTGACAATGTCATGGGCATATACGTGGCATGATTTCCCCAGCACGGGGATGGGGAGTGGATAGATGAAACCCGGATCACCAGGACGTGCCCAGATGGCCGCTGATATCCGACATCGAGGGCAGCGGGGGCTGCCCTCGGGGCGGACGGGTACCCCTCGCGCTGCGGATACCCAGTATCAGGACCGGCGCGGATACGGCCAGGATAACCGCGGCCGCCACGGCCAATTTCGCGCCACGTTTCCGGGATGTTCCAGGAGGCGCGGGCGGGATTTTCATATTCACCTCCTCCGCTCGGATAGGGCGTCGGAGGGAGGATGCCCCGAAAGGCTCGACCTCGGAAACTCAGCTGAGCGGCTTGCAGTCGCGCGTCTCGCAGCCCCACTCGGTGTCGTTCGCCGTGATGGGGGTGCCGACTACGGATTCCTGCCGGGACGCGTCCGCGAACCCAGCCGATTCCGCCTGCCCCGCAAATCCGATCGCGACAAAGGCAAGGGCAGCGGCAGTCAGGAACTTGGCAAGCTTCATGGCATCCTCCGGGACATGCGAACCGTCAAACGGAATTACTGAATTTCTGAGGCGCTTTCCGGGGACTTTCCCTCCCCTCCGCACACCTCAAGAATGTCTCGACCGGGACCGCCGGTCCATACCTGCCAGCCGCCACCAAGCTGCAGTGCACGAAACAGAGGGGGGACATAATGGACATAACCTTGGATACTGACCACTCCGCAGGCTTCGATGAACGAGATGTCCGCATATACGGCCACGTCCTGACCCATGGCCGGGTGCCGGCCGACACCCTGGCGGAAGCGCTGGGCCTGTCACGGGAGGAGGCCGATAAGGCGGCGAAGCGGCTCATGGCCGACCGGCTGCTGTACTGCGGCGCGGACGGCACGCTCTCGGCGGTCAGCCCGCGCACCGCGGCCTCGGAACTGGTGGGAGCCGAGGAGAACGAGCTGCGCCAGCGCCTGGCCCAACTGGAGAACACACGGGCCCGGCTGAACGCCCTGAGCCCGCTGTACGAACTGGCCCACCAGGGGCGCCAGGACTCGGGGGCCATCGAGCTCGTGAGCACCCGGGACCGGGTGATGGCGCTGATCTCCGACGCCACCGCGCGGTGCAGCCGCGAGGTGCTCACCGTCCAGCCGGGCGGCGGCCGGCCCGCCGATCACCTGAAACGCGCCCTGCCCAGGGACCTGGCCATGCTGGAACGCGGGATCGCCATGCGCACGCTGTACCAGCACACCGCCCGGTACAGCCCGCCCACCCAGGAGTACATCGAGAGGCTGACCGCCGTCGGCGCGGAAGTCCGCACCCAGGGCGAACTGTTCGGCAAGATGATCATCTTTGACCGGGAGACGGCCTTCCTGCCGACATGGGACAATCCGAACGCGGCGGTGATCGTCCGCGAGCCGTCGGCCGTGGCGTTCCTGTGCTCCGTCTTCAGCACCACCTGGAACCTGGCCGAGCCGTTCGCCCCCGCGTACACCGCCGTCACGGCCGACAGCCTCCGCAGCGCCATCATCCGCATGCTCGCGGACGGAGCCAAGGACGAGTCCATCGCGCGGAGGCTGGGCATGTCGCTGCGGACCTGCCGACGCCACGTGTCCGAGTTCATGGCGGAGGTGGGCGCCGACAGCCGCTTCCAGGCGGGCTTCCTTGCTGCCGAGCGCGGTCTGCTCGACACCGGTCAGACCGGTCGGGAAGCCTGAGAAGGACCCCGGGGGAGAGGCCCGCCCGGGCTGCCGCCGGGGGATCGGGCGCCGGCGCGACCGCCGCCATCCACAAGATCCGTGCCCCCGCTCGCCGCTCCCGTCGGAGCGGCTCGGCGGAGGTGACGTACAGGGACGCGGTCCGGGCAGCCACCCGGGCCGCACCCCCCTGCGGCGTGTCGTGCAAGTCATTTGACGTGCGTCTCGTCATTCGAGGCGTTCCGGCGTGAGGTGGCGGTGAGAGACGGACCCGCGTCCAACCCGGCGCCCTGTTGCGGCACTTAGGGCACGCGAATGGCGCGCGGGCTCTGAGAGGTCTAGACAACGAAGAAGGCCCAGGTCGCTGACCTGGGCCTTCTTGCAAGAGCGGATGACGGGAATCGAACCCGCGCTATAAGCTTGGGAAGCTCATGTTCTACCATTAAACTACATCCGCAAGGTGGGCCAGCTGCCTGGATCCCTACCGTTGCACACTGTACCCCATGATCGACCCCCGGTGAATTCTCCCGTCGGGGTCGTTCTCGTTTCGGGGGTGCAGGAGGGTTCGTGGGGGCGGGAGTTGGGGCGTACCGTGGGGGTGCGGAGCGGCGGCTGGAGTGGGTCCTGATCATCCCCTAATGTGGCGATTCATCGCAGTACGGCTCGTTGGGGAAAGGGACTCGATGGAGCACACAGTCGTCCGTTGTGCCGAAGGGCATGTTTTCAACACCGCTTCGTTCCCGTTGCAGCACCTCGGTGCCGGCCGGATCGGCCCCGGGCGGCTGCTGCGGTGTCCGCGGTGCGCGCGGCTGAGGCACGCGGTGCCCGTCGGAGGCGCCAAGCGCTAGGGCGGCGGGCCGGTAGTGACGGGCGCGCGGGATCCTTCCCGATTGGGGTGGCCCGCGCGCTCTGCGTATCCTCGGGACGTGCTTCTCTCCGACAAAGACATCCGGGCCGAGATCGACAGCGGACGGGTTCGCATTGACCCGTTCGACGAGTCGATGGTGCAGCCCTCCAGCATCGATGTGCGTCTCGACCGGTTCTTCCGGGTCTTCGAGAACCACCGCTACGCGCACATCGACCCCGCCACCGAGCAGCCCGACCTGACCCGCATGGTCGAGCCCGAGGGCGACGAGGCCTTCATCCTGCATCCGGGTGAGTTCGTGCTCGCCTCGACGTACGAGGTGATCTCGCTGCCCGAGGACATCGCCTCCAGACTGGAGGGGAAGTCCAGCCTGGGCCGCCTCGGTCTGGTGACGCATTCGACGGCCGGTTTCATCGATCCCGGGTTCTCGGGTCACGTGACCCTCGAGCTGTCGAACCTGGCCACCCTGCCGATCAAGCTCTGGCCGGGCATGAAGATCGGGCAGCTGTGCATGTTCCGCCTCAGCTCGCCCGCGGAGTTCCCGTACGGCAGCGAGCGGTACGGCTCCCGGTACCAGGGGCAGCGCGGGCCGACCGCCTCGCGTTCCTTCCAGAACTTCCACCGCACCCAGGTGAGGCACGAGGCATGAGCGAAGTACGCGAGAACCTGAGCTACGAGGGCTTCGGCCGTGCCGTCCGCGAGCTGGCGCAGACCATCGCCGACGACGGCTACGAGCCCGACATCATCCTGAGCATCGCCCGCGGCGGGGTATTCGTCGCCGGGGGCCTGGCGTACGCGCTCGACTGCAAGAACATCCACCTGGTGAACGTGGAGTTCTACACCGGTGTGGGCACCACGCTGGAGATGCCGGTCATGCTGGCGCCCGTGCCCGAGGCGATCGACTTCACCGACAAGAAGGTCCTCATCGCCGATGACGTGGCCGACACCGGGAAGACGCTCAAGCTCGTCCACGACTTCTGCCTCGGCCACGTCGCCGAGGTGCGCTCCGCCGTGATCTACGAGAAGTCCCACTCGCTCGTGCAGTGCGAGTACGTGTGGAAGCGCACCGACGACTGGATCGAGTTCCCCTGGTCCGTCCAGCCGCCCGTGGTGAAGCGCGAGGGCCAGGTCCTCGACGCCTGATCGGAGTACGGAGTACGGAGTACGAGGAAGGGCCCGCCGCGCGAGTCGCGCGGCGGGCCCTTCCTCGTACGGGTGCGTAGCGGGCGGCGGCTAGAGCGTGCCCAGCTTGATCATCGAGAGCAGTGCGACCAGCTGGATCGCGGACGCGCCCAGCGCCTTCTGCCAGGGCAGGTCGTGCGATTTGCTGACCATCGAGGTGAAGAGCGCTCCGGCCGCCAGCCAGGTCACCCAGCCCAGCACCTGCACCACCATGTTGTCGCCGCCCAGGAACACCGCCACCAGCAGGCGCGGCGCGTCCGTGAGGGACATGACCAGCATCGACAGGCCCACGGTCGGCTGCCACGCGCCGTCGCCGCCCAGCTGGCGGGCCAGGGTGTGGGTGACCGCGCCGAGGATCAGGCCGCAGAGGACGAAGGCCACGCCGGCGCTGAGGATGATCGGGATCACCTGGGTGAGGGTCGCCTTGATGGCGTCCTCGCGGGCCTTGTCGAAGCCGAAGACCGCGAGCATGCCGTAGACGAACGTCACGACCAGCGCCGGACCCCAGACGGCGTAGTCCCGCATCTGGAGGAAGGTCGGCCCCGGCCGCAGCACGATGCCGCGCAGCAGGTCCTTCCAGTGCAGCCGCGGCCCGACGGGGGCCGCGGAGGCCGCGCCGGCCTGGTACGTCGCGCCCTGGCCGTACGGGTCCTCGCCGACCGAGAACGCCTGGGTGTAGCCCGGGTCGTTCGCGTACGAGGACCCGTGCGGGGCCGTGTACGGGGTCTGCGGCGGCTGCGGCTGGGCGTACTGGCCGTGCTGGCCCGCGGGGCCCTGCTGGCCGTACGGGTCGAAGTACTCCGGCTCGCCTTGGTCGCCCGCGGCGCCCTGGGCCGGCCAGTGCTGCTGCGGCGGCGGGCCGGCGGGCGGGTAGGGCTGATGGCCGTACGGCGTCTGCGGCGCTTGCTGCTGACCGTACGGCTGCTGCCGCGGGGTGTGCGGGGGTTGCTGCGGGGGGTGGTTGTTGTCCCTGCCGCGTCCGATCCTGAATCCAGCCACGTGATCGAAAGTACCTGCTCCGCCGGGCGGCCGTGGCCGGGCCACCGGAACCGGCGGCCTTTGCGGCTGACCTGTGACATCCCCTAGGGGGAGTGGGGGGCAGTAGATTTGCTCGGTTATGGCGGCTTGTGGGGTGGTTCGCTGTACGGCCGACGGAATGCGTACGTAGCGGGGCCGTAGCGCGAACCGGCCCCTGCCCCTCCCGGAACGCGGAACGGCCGGTCCCCCGTACGTACGGGGAACCGGCCGTCTCGCTCGCTGTCCTGGCGGGCCTGCGGCTACTTGGCCGCCTCGGACTTCGTCCCGCCCTTGTCCTCGGCCTCGGGAGCCTCAGGCTCCGCCGTCCCGGCCTCGGGCTCGGCCGGGGCCTCGGCCTCGGTCTCGGTCTTCGCCTCGGCGCCGGTCTCCGGCTTCGCCGGGGCTGCCTCGGTGTCGGCGGCCTCGGCCTCGGGCTCGGGGTCGGCCTCGGGCTCGGCGTCGGCCTCGGGCTCGGCGTCGGCCTTGGCCTCGGCGTCGGCCTTGGGCTCGGCCTCGGCCGGAGCCTTGGTCGCCGGCTCCGCCTCGGGCTTCGTCTCGGCCTTGACCGGAGCGGCCTTGGCCTCGGTCTCCGCCGGGGTCTCGGCCTCCGCCTCGGCAGCGGCCTCAGCCTCCGCCTTCGCCTTGGCTTCCGCCTCTTCCTTCGCCTTCGCCTCGGCAGCGGCGGCCTCCGCCTTCGCCTTGGCCTCCGCTTCCGCCTCCGCCTTCGCCTTGGCCTCCGCTTCCGCCTCGGCCTTCGCAGCGGCCTCCGCCGCCTTCGCCTCGGCCTCGGCCTCCGCGGCGGCAGCCGCCTCCGCCTCCGCCGCGGCAGCCGCCTCGGCCAGCTCCTCCTCCGTCGGCTCCGGGGCCTTCACCGACTCCAGCAGCAGCTGCGCCACGTCCACGACCTGGACGGATTCCTTCGCCTGGCCGTCGTTCTTCTTGCCGTTCACCGAGTCGGTCAGCATCACCAGGCAGAACGGGCACGCCGTCGACACGATGTCGGGGTTCAGGGACAGGGCCTCGTCGACGCGCTCGTTGTTGATGCGCTTGCCGATCCGCTCCTCCATCCACATCCGCGCGCCGCCGGCGCCACAGCAGAAGCCCCGCTCCTTGTGGCGGTGCATCTCCTGCTGCCGCAGCCCCGGCACGGCCGACATGATCTCGCGCGGCGGCGTGTAGACCTTGTTGTGCCGGCCCAGGTAGCAGGGGTCGTGGTACGTGATCAGGCCGTCGACCGGCGTCACCGGCGTCAGCCGGCCCTCGTCGATCAGGTGCTGGAGCAGCTGCGTGTGGTGGATGACCTCGTACTCGCCGCCCAGCTGCGGGTACTCGTTCGCGATGGTGTTGAAGCAGTGCGGGCAGGTGGAGACGATCCGCTTCGCCGACTTCGGCTTCTTCGTCGACGGGTCGTCGTCGTCCTCGCCGAAGGCCATGTTCAGCATGGCCACGTTCTCCTGGCCCAGCTGCTGGAACAGCGGCTCGTTGCCCAGACGGCGCGGCGAGTCACCGGTGCACTTCTCGTCACCGCCCATGATCGCGAACTTGACGCCCGCGATGTTCAGCAGCTCCGCGAAGGCCTTCGTGGTCTTCTTCGCCCGGTCCTCAAGGGCGCCCGCGCAGCCGACCCAGTACAGGTAGTCGAACTCCGAGAGGTCCTCCGCGTCCTTCCCGATGATCGGGACCTCGAAGTCGACCTCCTTCGTCCACTCCACGCGCTGCTTCTTGGCCAGGCCCCAGGGGTTGCCCTTCTTCTCCAGGTTCTTGAGCATCGTGCCCGCCTCCGACGGGAACGCGCTCTCGATCATCACCTGGTAGCGGCGCATGTCGACGATGTGGTCGATGTGCTCGATGTCGACCGGGCACTGCTCCACGCACGCACCGCAGGTGGTGCAGGACCACAGCACGTCCGGGTCGATGACGCCGTTCTCCTCGGCGGTGCCGATCAGCGGGCGCTCGGCCTCGGCCAGGGCTGCCGCCGGGACGTCCTTCAGCTGCTCGGCGGTGGCCTTCTCCTCGCCCTCCATCGTCTTGCCGCCGCCTGCCAGCAGGTACGGGGCCTTCGCGTGCGCGTGGTCGCGCAGCGACATGATGAGGAGCTTCGGGGACAGCGGCTTGCCGGTGTTCCAGGCGGGGCACTGCGACTGGCAGCGGCCGCACTCGGTGCAGGTGGAGAAGTCGAGGATGCCCTTCCAGGAGAACTGCTCGACCTGGGAGACGCCGAAGACGTCGTCCTCGCCGGGCTCCTCGAAGTCGATCTCCTTGCCGCCCGAGGTCATCGGCTGGAGGGCGCCGAGCGCCGTCGAACCGTCGGCGTTGCGCTTGAACCAGATGTTCGGGAAGCCGAGGAAGCGGTGCCAGGCCACACCCATGTTGGTGTTGAGCGCCACCGTGATCGCCCAGATGAACGAGGTGCTGATCTTCACCATGGCGGTGAAGTAGATGGCGTTCTGGAGGGCGCTGTACGAGAGTCCCTTGAAGGCCAGGACCAGCGGGTAGGAGGCGAAGTACGCCGGCTCGTACGACTCCACGCCGTGGATCGCGCCCTCGAGGCCGCGCAGGGCGAGGATCGCGAGGCCGATGGTGAGGATGATGTACTCGACGAAGTACGCCTGCCAGGCCTTCGAGCCGGCGAAGCGCGACTTGCGACCGGCCCGCGAGGGAAGGTTGAGCAGACGGATCGCCATGAGGACGACGATGCCGACGACCGTCATCACGCCGATGAACTCGATGTAGAGCTCGAAGGGCAGGAAGCCGCCGACGACCGGCAGCACCCAGTCCGCCTGGAAGAGCTGGCCGAAGGCCTGGACCAGGGTGGGCGGCAGCGTCAGGAAGCCGATCGCGACGAACCAGTGCGCGAAGCCGACGATGCCCCACCGGTTCATCCGGGTGTGGCCGAGGAACTCCTTGACCAGGGTGATCGTTCGGTCCTTCGGGCGGTCCGTGCGGCTGCCCGCCGGTACGGGTTGGCCGAGCTTCACGAACCGGTAGATCTGCGCCACGGCTCGGGCGATCAGCGCGACGCCGACCACGGTCAGGACCAGCGACACGATGATCGCGGCGAGTTGCATGGGAGGGCTCCTCGGGCGGGGACTTACTAAGCGGTAACTTATTGAGTCAAGGCTTGAGGTTACCCAGTTCCCGCGCCGCACTGTAGGTGAGCGTGCGGTGATCTGTGTCGCTCAGGCTTGCCTCTGTCGGTAGGCCGCCCGAGGGGTCTTCGCGAGGATCGCGAGATCCATCCCCAGCCAATGGCTCTCCACATAGTGCCGGTCCAGCAGCACCATCTCCTCCCAGGGTAGGTCGGAGCGGGCGCTGACCTGCCACAATCCGGTCATTCCGGGACGTACGAGCAGTCGTTCGGGGTGGTCGGTGCGGGGCTCCGGGCGCGGCCCGACCAGCGACATCTCGCCGCGCACCACGTTGAGCAGCCGCGGCAGCCCCTCCAGCGCGCACCGCCGCACCAGCGCGCCCGCCCGCCCCGCGTCCTCGGTGCGCAGCCGCCAGGCGCCGAACGGCCGTCCGCCGAGCCCGAGCGCGGGCTCGCGTACGAGGACCCGCGCGCGGGAGGCCGCGTACAGGGCGGCGGCCGCCACCAGCAGTGGACCGGCGGACAGCGCCAGCAGCAGCGCGGCTCCGATCAGGTCGCAGACCCGCTTGGCCGACGGCCGGGCCGGCCGCCGCGGCCGCAGCCCCGGCCGGGCGGGGAGGGGGAGGAGCCAAGGCATGCCAGCACGCTGCCGGACGCCCGCCGCGGCCCCGGCGCGCCGCGCGGCGCACCCGGGGGCCGGAACCCGTTCGGGCGTACCCGCGGGGAGAGCCCGCCCGGGGGCGGTGTGAGCGTAGGGGGAGCCTAAAGGTTGAGCCCCCTCGGCTCACCTCTGTTGACGCTCGCCCGGCCTTGGGGCATCCTTGAGTCTGTTCCACTCAAGTCAGCTGGAGGAATCGAAATGGCACGTGCGGTCGGCATCGACCTGGGCACCACTAACTCCGTCGTCAGCGTTCTCGAAGGCGGCGAGCCCACCGTCATCACCAACGCCGAGGGTGCCAGGACCACGCCGTCCGTCGTCGCCTTCGCCAAGAACGGCGAAGTCCTCGTCGGCGAGGTGGCCAAGCGCCAGGCGGTCACGAACGTGGACCGGACCATCCGCTCCGTCAAGCGCCACATGGGCACTGACTGGAAGATCAACCTGGATGGCAAGGACTTCAACCCGCAGCAGATGAGCGCCTTCATCCTGCAGAAGCTGAAGCGCGACGCCGAGGCGTACCTGGGCGAGAAGGTCACGGACGCGGTCATCACCGTCCCGGCGTACTTCAACGACTCCGAGCGCCAGGCGACGAAGGAGGCCGGCGAGATCGCCGGTCTGAACGTCCTGCGCATCGTGAACGAGCCGACGGCCGCCGCCCTGGCCTACGGTCTCGACAAGGACGACCAGACCATTCTCGTCTTCGACCTCGGCGGCGGCACCTTCGACGTGTCGCTCCTGGAGATCGGTGACGGCGTCGTCGAGGTCAAGGCCACCAACGGTGACAACCACCTCGGTGGCGACGACTGGGACCAGCGCGTCGTCGACTACCTGGTGAAGCAGTTCCAGAACGGCCACGGCGTCGACCTGTCCAAGGACAAGATGGCGCTCCAGCGTCTGCGCGAGGCCGCCGAGAAGGCGAAGATCGAGCTGTCCTCCTCCACGGAGACCTCGATCAACCTGCCGTACATCACGGCGTCCGCCGAGGGCCCGCTGCACCTGGACGAGAAGCTCACGCGCTCGCAGTTCCAGCAGCTCACCGCGGACCTGCTCGACCGCTGCAAGACCCCGTTCCACAACGTCATCAAGGACGCCGGCATCCAGCTGTCCGAGATCGACCACGTGGTCCTGGTCGGCGGCTCCACCCGCATGCCGGCCGTCGCCGAGCTCGTCAAGGAGCTCACCGGCGGTCAGGACGCCAACAAGGGCGTCAACCCGGACGAGGTCGTCGCCATCGGCGCCACCCTCCAGGCCGGTGTGCTCAAGGGTGAGGTCAAGGACGTCCTGCTCCTCGAC
>NZ_JBVHWK010000004.1:0-31377 GCF_055569445.1 Streptomyces sp. NPDC029122
CCCCTCCCCCCCCCCTCCCCTCTCCGTCGCCCCCCCCCCCCCCCCCCCCCCCCCCCCCCCCCCCCCCCCCCCCCCCCCCCCCCCACTTCGACGACACGCCGTACGGCCGGCACCGGGCTCTCCGGCGGCACCCCCGCCCGGGCCCGAACGGGGAGCCCGCGGCGGCAACCGAGCGTGATCGGCGGGGAGATGTGTACCACGACCGGCCGTGAGCCCGGTCACGCGGGACGCCGCAGCCTCCAGCGGTCTCCTAGTCTGGCTCCAGTGAACCTGCCCGGCCGCCCCGCCCCCACCACCCCGGACGCCCCCGCGCGCCCCGCCGCCCTGCGCACCCTGCTCGCGCTCGCGGTCGTGTTCCTGATGCTGGCGACCACCGGCTGGACCGCCGTGCACCGCCCCGACACCGGGATCCAGGCACGGGCCGCCGAGCTCGTCGCGTGGGCCTCGGTCCGGGTGGCAGGGCAGGCCGTGCCGCCCGCCGACGCCCCCGTACGGACGGTCGCCCGCTTCTTCGCCGGCCTCGACGGCGCCCAGCGGGCCCACCTCGCCGACGGCTACCCGCTCGTGGTCGGCAACCTCGACGGGGTGCCCGCCGAGATCCGCTACCGGGCCAACCGCCGCGCCCTGGCGCAGGCCGCGCGGCTGGAGCGGGCCCGCGGCCGGGACGTCGCGCTGACCCCCGCCGACCGCGGCACCGCCGTCCGGCGCGCCCACCGCTTCGAGTCCCTCGCCGAACCCGGCCGGCAGATCCTGGTCTTCGACCCCACCGGCAGCGGCCTGGTGGCCGAGGTCTTCGGCGACCTCGCGGCGGCCCGGCGGGTCTCGGTGGTCGTCCCCGGCGTCGACACCGACGCGCTCACCTTCGAGCGCTCCCAGCGCCGCCTCACCGCTCCCGCCGGCATGGCGCGCTCCCTGTACGAGGCCGAGCTCGCGACCGCGCCGGCCCGCCGTACCGCCGTCATCGCCTGGGCCGGCTACACCGCCCCCACCGGGGTCGGCGTGGACGCCGCCACCGGCAGGCTCGCCGTGCAGGGCGCCGTACGCCTGGAGTCCCTGGCGGCCGCCCTGCCCGGGGACGCGAGCGTGGCCCTGTTCTGCCACAGCTACGGGTCGGTGGTGTGCGGGGTGGCCGCGCGCCGGCTGCCGGACCGGGTGACCGACCTGGTGGTGGCGGGCAGCCCCGGCATGCGCGCCGAGAACGCCGCCGCGCTGCACACCTCCGCGCGGGTCTGGGCGATGCGCGACGAGGGCGACTGGATTTCCGGCGTACCGCACGTGGAGGTCGGCGGGGTGGGCCACGGCGCGGACCCGGTGGCCCCGGAATTCGGCTCACGGCTGCTGTCCTCGGAGGGGGCCGGGAGCCACACCGGTTATTTCGAGCCAGGCACGGCCTCCCTGGACAACTTCGCCAAGATCGGAACCGGCGCCTTCGGTTCCGTCGCGTGCGCGAACGGCGGCGACGACTGCCGGCTCGGAATTTCCGGCACGGACGGTGACTGACGGGGCCCTCCCCCGCCGCGTACCCGTAGCAAGTCGAAAATCGGGCCGGAAGACGAGGGGGACGCGCGGGGGCACGTCCCTTTACGATGTGCCGCATGGGTGACGTACTGGCCGGAAATCATGCCGTCTGGGAGTTCGACTCGGACTCGGTGCTCATCCGCTTCGCACGGGGGATGCGAACTCCACGGCTCTGGCACGCACTGGGCGAGCGCCGGATCCCCCTGGAAGCGTTGTCCGGGGTGAACGTGAGCGCCGCCGCCGGGGCGATGGGCCGGCGGGACACGGTGGTGCTGCGCGCCGATCCGCGCGCGGGCGCCGATCCGCTGATGGAGGCTGCCGCCGGGCAGCTGAAGGAGGGCTGCGACCCGTACCGCCTCGTGCTGCCCGGGGACCGGGCGCCGCAGGCCGTGGCCTTCGCCGACGCGCTGCGCGAGCGGCTGGGACCCGGCTCCGCCGAACCGGCCGACCGCTTCCTCGTCGAGGTGCCGCAGCCGCCGGTCCACCTGAAGGCGTACGACGCCCGGGTGGGCTTCGACGGCTCGGCGGTCACCTTCCACTGGTCGCGCACGGGTGCCAGCAGCGCCAAGTGGCGGGCCGGCGACCAGCGTTTCGCGCTGGCCGGCCTGGCCGGCGTCGAGTGGGCCTCCCCGGACCGCCCCGGCGGCGGGTACCTGCGGCTGCGGCCCCGGGACGCCGCCGGAGACCCCGGCCCGCCGGACCACGACCTCGCGGCCGCGGTGTTCGGGGTCGGGTACGGGGCGGTGCACGAGTCCCTGCCGTTCGCGGCCGCCGTGCTCGCCGCGCTGCGCGAACGGACCCCCGTGGCCTCGGTCCCGCACGCCCGGGCGTCCGACGACCGGCTGACGCACCTGAGCGAGCTGCACAGCACGGGCCTGCTCACGGACGCCGAGTACGCGATGCTGCGGGACCGTTTCGCCGCCGGGGCGTGAGCCGCCGGCGCACGGGGCCACCGGCGCACGGGCCACCCCGGCACGGGCCGAGGGTCCGGCCTACGCCTCGCGGGAGTCCGAGGTGAAGGCCATGTCCGGGTAGCGCGCGCCGGCGACCCGGCCGGCCAACGGCTCCAGCAGGGCCAGCTCCGCCCCGGTCAGGGTGATCCGGGTCGCGGCGGTGTTCTCCCGCAGCCGGCCCGGCTTGCGGGTGCCGGGAATCGGGACCACCGTCAGGCCGTGCACCGCCGCCCGCTGCTGCACCCACGCCAGCGCGACCTGCGCCGCCGTGACCCCGCGCGCCGCCGCGATCTCCCGGACCGGAGCCAGCAGGGCCGCGTTGGCCCTGGCGTTCTCGCCGGTGAAGCGGGGCTGGCGCTGCCGGAAGTCGTCGGCCGGCAGCTCCGCCGCCGCGTCCGCGAAGGCCCCCGTCAGGAAGCCGCGCCCGAGCGGGGAGTACGGCACGAAGGCCACGCCCAGCTCGGCCGCCGCGCCCACCGCGCTGCGCTCCACGTCCCGGCTGAACAGCGACCACTCCGACTGGACCGCCGCGATCGGGTGCACCGCGTACGCCTCGCGCAGCTCGGGCCCGGTGACCTCGCTGAGGCCGAGGTGGCGCACCTTCCCCTCCCGCACCAGCTCGGCCATGGTGCCCACCGACTCGGCGAACGGCACGTCCGGGTCGCGCCGGTGCATGTAGTACAGGTCGATCACCTCGACGCCGAGCCGCCGCAGGCTGTCCTCGACCGCCTGCCGGACGTACGCGCGGTCGTTGCGGACGCCCCGGTACAGCGGGTCGTCGTTGCGCTCGATGGCGAACTTGGTCGCCAGGATGATCTCGTCCCGGTGGGCCGCCACGAAGGGCGCCAGGAACTCCTCGTTCGCGCCGCGCCCGTAGACGTCCGCCGTGTCGAAGAGGGTGACCCCGGCGGCCAGCGCCGCGTCCAGGGTCTCGCGGGCGGCCGTCTCGTCGGTCTCGCCGTAGAACTCGCTCATGCCCATGCAGCCGAGGCCCTGGACGCCGACGACCGGTCCGCCCCGGCCCAGTTCGGCCCGCGCGATCGGGGTGCCGTGCTCCGTCATGACCGTGCCTTCCCGGCGACCGCTTCGGCGCCCGCCGCCGGGGTGCCCGTCGCTCTCATCCCGTACATGTTGATCTTCACGTCGAGTACGCCGAGTGCGTCCGTCAGCTCCGCGAGCCGCGCCCGCACCTCGCGGCGCGTCCGCTCCAGCAGCTCGCGGCGCTCGTCGACGGTGTGCTCCCCCTCGCGGACGAGTTCGGCGTAGCGGACCATGTCCGCCACCGACATCCCGGTGGCCCGCAGCTTGCCCACGAAGGCCAGCCAGCCGAGGTCCTTGTCGGTGAACCGCCGCTGCCCCGAGTGGGAGCGGTCCACGTGCGGCATCAGGCCGATCCGCTCGTACCAGCGCAGCGTGTGCTGGGTCAGCCCGGTCCGTGCCTCGACCTCGCTGATCGTGTACCGCGTCTCCGTCAGGCTCATGGCCCTACGCTAAAACCCTGGAGCGCACTCCAAGCAAGTAGGCTCGGCGGCATGGAGACCATGCAGAGCCTGCGGGCCATCGAGACCTGGCCGGTACCCGCCGCCGCGGCGGCAGTCGTACGCGCCGACGGGAGCCTGGCCGGCTCCCACGGGGACACGGCCCGGCGCTTCCCGCTCGCCTCGGTCACCAAGCCGCTCACCGCGTACGCCGTCCTCGTCGCGTACGAGGAGGGGGCCCTGGAACTGGACGATCCGGCCGGGCCCGAGGGGTCGACGGTCCGTCACCTGCTCGCGCACACCAGCGGCCTGGCCTTCGACGAGCACCGGGTGACGGCCCCGCCCGGGGAGCGCCGGCTGTACTCCAACGCCGGTTTCGAGGTGCTCGGCGACCACCTCGCCAAGGCGACGGGGATCCCCTTCGCCGAGTACCTGCACCAGGCCGTCTTCGAGCCGCTGGGCATGGCTTCCTCCAGCCTGGAGGGCTCCCCCGCCAAGGACGGCGTCTCCACGGTCGCCGACCTGGTGCGCTTCGCCGCCGAACTCCAGGCGCCCCGGCTGCTCGACGTCCGCACCGTCGCCGAGGCCACCTCCGTGGTGCACCCCGGTCTCAAGGGCGTCCTGCCGGGCTACGGGCACCAGTCCCCCAACGACTGGGGCCTCGGCCTGGAGATCCGCGACGGCAAGTCCCCGCACTGGACGGGCCTGACGTCCTCCCCGCGCGCCTTCGGCCACTTCGGCCAGTCCGGCACCTTCCTGTGGGTGGACCCCGACGTGCGCGCCGCCTGCGTGGCGCTGACCGACCGGGCCTTCGGCCCCTGGGCCGTGGAGGCCTGGACCCCCTTCACCGACGCGGTCCTCGCGGAGCTGCGCGGCCGCTAGGGGATGTCGGCGACGGCTATGCGGGCAGTTCCCAGATCAACAGTTCGCCCGGGGACCCGGCGGTGATCTCCAGGCCCTTCTCGCCGGTGATCCGCGCCGAGTCCCCGGGGCCCAGCTCCTGCCCGTCGAGCCGCAGGTCTCCGCGCACCACGTGCAGGTAGACCCGCTCCGCCGCCGGTACGGGGACCCGCTCGCCCGCGCCCGGCCGCCGGACGTGCAGCACCGCGCCCGCCTCGGGGACCTCGTACGGGGTGCCGTCCGCGAGGCCCCGTACCACCTCGTACGCGGGCTCCCCGCCCGCGGTCAGCGGCGCGAGCCACATCTGCACGAACCGCAGCGGGACCGGGCCGTCGTTGCGCTCCACGTGCCGCGCCCCGGAGCCGGCGCCGAGCCGCTGGACGTCCCCGGGCCGGACCGTGCCGGTGTGCCCGCCGGTGCTGTCCTGGTGGGTGAGCTCGCCCTCCACCACCCAGGTGACGATCTCGGTGTGGCTGTGCGGGTGCTCGTCGAAGCCGGCGCCGGGCGCGAGGCTCTCCTCGTTGCAGGCCAGCACCGGACCGAAGCGGATGTTGTCGGGGTCGTAGAAGGACCCGAAGGAGAAGGCGTGGCGGGTGGTGATCCCGGCGGCCGGATCCCCTCCCGCGTACCGGTCGGCGGCGCGGCGTACATCGATCATGCGGGCCACCGTAGCCGCCGCCGGGGGGCGGCGTGCGGACCCGAGTCCGAGGCGGGCCGCCGATAAGGCAGTCTTGTCCCGTGCCCCAACCCGAACGTGAGCAGCCCCCCGAGATGCGTCCCGCGCATCCGGTCCACCCGCACACCGCGACGCTGCGCCGACTGGAGAAGTCGTCCGGCCGGCTCGCCGCCGACGCCATCGCGCGGATGGACGAGAACCTGCCCTGGTACCGGGCGATGCCTCCGGAGAACCGGTCGTGGATCGGTCTGGTCGCACAGGCCGGCATCGCGGCCTTCACGGAGTGGTTCCGGCACCCGGAGACCCCGCAGGCCATCTCCACCGACGTCTTCGGGACCGCTCCGCGCGAGCTGACCCGGGCGATCACCCTGCGCCAGACCGTCGAGATGGTCCGTACGACGATCGAGGTCATGGAGGCCGCGATCGACGAGGTGGCGGCCCCGGGCGACGAGTCGATCCTGCGCGAGGCGCTGCTCGTGTACGCCAGGGAGATCGCCTTCGCGACGGCCCAGGTCTACGCCCAGGCCGCCGAGGCGCGCGGCGCGTGGGACGCCCGGCTGGAGTCCCTGGTCGTGAACGCCGTGCTGTCGGGCGAGGCCGACGAGGGCGCGCTGTCCCGGGCGGCCGCGCTCGGCTGGAACTCCCCGGAGCACGTCTGCGTGGTCCTGGGCACCGCCCCGGAGGGGGACAGCGAGCTGACGGTGGAGGCGATCCGCCGTGCGGCCCGCCACCACAAGCTCCAGGTGCTGACCGGGGTGCTCGGCGACCGCCTGGTGGTGATCGCGGGCGGCAGCGACAACCCGATGCAGGTGGCGAAGTCCCTGATCGGGCCGTTCGCGGCCGGTCCCGTGGTGGCGGGGCCGGTGGTCCCGGACCTGCTGAACGCGACGAAGTCCGCGCAGGCCGCCGCGGCCGGCCTGAAGGCCTGCACGGCCTGGCAGGACGCGCCGCGCCCGGTCCTGGCGGACGATCTCCTGCCCGAGCGCGCGATCGCCTCGGATCCCTCGGCCAGGGAGCAGCTGGTGGAGGAGATCTACAGACCGCTTGAGGAAGCGGGCTCGGCGCTGCTGGAAACGCTGAGTGTCTATCTGGAGCAGGCCAGCAGCCTGGAGGGGGCCGCGCGGATGCTGTTCGTGCATCCCAACACGGTGCGCTACCGGCTCCGACGTGTGACCGACGTCACCGGCTGGTCACCCTCGGACGTCCGTTCGGCGTTCACGCTGCGAATCGCCCTGATCCTGGGGCGTCTGGCCGACGGAGATCAACAGTCCTAGACTTTTGTCGGACATCAACAATTACCCCGACCGTTCTTCGTCCCTGTCCCCACGGGCGGCGGAGACCATCCACAAGAGAGAGTGTGAGGGTGCTCGTACTCGTCGCTCCCGGCCAAGGCGCTCAGACGCCCGGCTTCCTGACTCCCTGGCTCGAACTCCCCGGCGCCGCCGAGCGCGTCGCGGGGTGGTCCGACGCCATCGGGCTCGACCTCGCCCACTACGGCACGAACGCCGACGCGGACGAGATCCGCGACACCGCGGTGGCCCAGCCGCTGCTGGTCGCGGCCGGGCTGCTGTCCGCTTCCGCGCTCGGTTCGCCGACGGCCTTCGGTGCCGTCGCGGGCCACAGCGTCGGTGAGATCACCGCCGCCGCCGTCGCCGGTGTACTGAGCGAGGGCGACGCACTGTCCTTCGTCCGTACCCGCGGTCTGGGCATGGCCGAGGCCGCCGCCGTCACCGAGACGGGCATGGCCGCGGTGCTGGGCGGCGACCGTGACGTGGTCGTCGCGCACCTGGAGAAGCTGGGCCTGACCCCGGCCAACATCAACGGCGCGGGCCAGATCGTGGCCGCCGGCACCATGGAGCAGATCGCCGCCCTGGAGGCCGACAAGCCCGAAGGCTCCATGAAGGTCGTCGCCCTCAAGGTCGCGGGCGCCTTCCACACGCACCACATGGCTCCCGCGGTCGCCACCCTGGAGAAGGCCGCCGAGGCGCTCGCTCCGGCCGACCCGGCGCTGAAGTACGTTTCCAACAAGGACGGCCTCGTCGTCTCCTCGGGCGCCGACGTCGTCGCCCGTCTCGTGGGCCAGGTCGCGAACCCGGTCCGCTGGGACCTGTGCATGGAGACGTTCGCCGAACTGGGCGTCACCGGGATCATCGAGCTGTCCCCCGGCGGCACCCTGACGGGTCTGGCCAAGCGCGCGCTCAAGGGCGTGCCCAGCGTGGCGCTGAAGACGCCGGACGATCTCGACAAGGCCGCGGCGCTCGTCGCCGAGCAGACGGCCTGAGAGAAGGAGCCCACACAGCATGTCAAAGATCAAGCCGGCCAAGGGCTCCCCGTACGCCCGCATCCTCGGTGTCGGCGGTTACCGCCCGACCCGTGTGGTGCCCAACGAGGTCATCCTCGAGACGATCGACTCCTCCGACGAGTGGATCCGCTCCCGCTCCGGCATCGCGTCCCGGCACTGGGCCTCGCCCCAGGAGACCGTCGCCGCGATGTCGGTGGAGGCTTCCGGCAAGGCGCTCGCCGACGCCGGTGTCGCCCCCGAGCAGATCGGTGCGGTGATCGTCTCGACGGTCTCGCACTTCAAGCAGACCCCGGCCATCGCGACGGAGATCGCGCACCGGATCGGCGCGGGCAAGCCGGCCGCGTTCGACATCTCGGCGGGTTGCGCCGGTTTCGGCTACGGCCTCACGCTCGCCAAGGGCATGGTGGTGGAGGGTTCCGCCGAGTACGTGCTCGTCATCGGCGTGGAGCGGCTCTCGGACCTGACCGACCTGGAGGACCGCGCGACGGCCTTCCTGTTCGGCGACGGCGCCGGTGCCGTGATCGTCGGCCCCTCGGACGAGCCGGCCATCGGCCCCACGGTGTGGGGTTCGGAGGGCGACAAGTCCGAGACCATCAAGCAGACCGTGCCGTGGGACGAATACCTCGGCAAGGACGGCGGCGAGAAGTTCCCGGCCATCACGCAGGAGGGCCAGGCGGTCTTCCGCTGGGCCGTCTTCGAGATGGCCAAGGTGGCCCAGCAGGCGCTCGACGCGGCCGGGATCACCCCGGATGACCTGGACGTCTTCATTCCGCACCAGGCCAACATGCGGATCATCGACTCGATGGTGAAGACTCTCAAGCTGCCGGAGCACGTCACGGTCGCCCGTGACGTGGAAACCACCGGCAACACGTCGGCCGCCTCGATCCCGCTCGCCATGGAGCGGCTCCTGGCGACCGGAGCGGCGAAGAGCGGCGACACCGCGCTCGTCATCGGCTTCGGGGCGGGGCTCGTCTACGCCGCGACGGTCGTTACCCTCCCCTAGGGCCCGGGATCACTTCCCGCCCTGATCCACCAGTTAGCTACAGAAGGAGCGCCACATGGCCGCCACGCAGGACGAAATCGTCGAGGGTCTCGCGGAGATCGTCAACGAGATCGCGGGCATCCCGGTCGAGGACGTCGAGATCGGCAAGTCCTTCACCGACGACCTGGACGTCGACTCGCTGTCCATGGTCGAGGTCGTCGTCGCCGCTGAAGAGCGCTTCGACGTGAAGATCCCCGACGAGGACGTCAAGAACCTCAAGACGGTCGGCGACGCCGCCGACTACATCCTGAAGCACCAGGCCGCCTGAGCCTGACGAGCGTTTGTCGCCACCTGGCGGTGGCGCCGTGACAATTCAGCACCCCCTTAGACGTGGAGAAAGAATTCCTGTGAGCCCGACCAATCGCACCGTGGTCGTCACCGGTATCGGCGCAACCACTCCGCTGGGTGGCGACAGCGCTTCGACCTGGGAAGGTCTGCTCGCCGGCCGGTCCGGCGTCTCGCCCCTGGAGGGTGAGCGCTTCGCCGAACTGCCGGTCCGGATCGCCGCCCAGGCCGCCGTGGACCCGAGCGAGGTACTCCCCCGCCCGCTGGCCCGCAAGCTCGACCGCTCGGCGCAGTTCGCCCTCATCGCGGCCCGTGAAGCCTGGGCCGACGCGGGTTACACCGCCCCGGCCGGCGAGGACGGGGCCGTGGTCCCCGAGCGTCTGGGTACCGTGATCGCCTCCGGCATCGGCGGTGTCACCACCCTGCTCGACCAGTACGACGTACTCAAGGAGAAGGGTGTGCGCCGGGTCTCCCCGCACACCGTTCCCATGCTCATGCCGAACGGCCCCTCGGCCAACGTCGGCCTCGAGGTCAACGCCCGCGCCGGTGTGCACACCCCGGTCAGCGCGTGCGCGTCCGGCGCCGAGGCCATCGGCTACGCCGTGGAGATGATCCGTACCGGCCGTGCCGACGTCGTCGTCGCCGGCGGCACCGAGGCGGCGATCCACCCGCTGCCGATCGCGGCGTTCGCCAACATGATGGCGATGTCCAAGAACAACGAGAGCCCGACCACGGCCTCCCGCCCGTACGACAAGGCCCGCGACGGCTTCGTCCTCGGCGAGGGCGCCGGTGTCGTGGTCCTGGAGTCCGCCGAGCACGCCGCCAAGCGCGGCGCCCGCGTCTACTGCGAGGTGCTGGGCCAGGGTCTGTCCGCGGACAGCCACCACATCGCGCAGCCGGAGCCGACGGGCCGCGGTGTCGCGGCCGCCGTGCAGAACCTGCTCGACAACACGCAGCTGGACCCGGCCGAGCTGGTCCACGTCAACGCGCACGCCACCTCCACGCCGCAGGGTGACACGGCGGAGCTGAAGGCGCTGCGCAAGGTCCTGGGCGACGACCTCGACCACATCGCGATCTCGGCGACGAAGTCGATGACCGGTCACCTGCTGGGCGGCGCGGGCGGTATCGAGACCGTCGCGACCGTGCTGGCGCTGTACCACCGGATCGCCCCGCCGACGATCAACGTCGACGAGCTGGACGAGGACATCGACGCGGACATCGTGCGCGGCGAGCCCCGCAAGCTGCCGGTCGACGGCCCGATCTCCGCGATCAACAACTCCTTCGGCTTCGGCGGCCACAACGTCTCGCTGGCGTTCCGCACTGTTTAGCGCGCCTTAACCGGCGCCGCCCTCGCGGACGTGGTTGCTCGCCGTTCTGGCTGCTCAATTGACGGTTGCGGTGTTCGTCGTCTCGAACACCGCAACCGGTACGACGAAGGCCCACCCGGACGCCGGGTGGGCCTTCGTCGTACCGGGCGGCTAGACCACCTGGTGGAGCCAGCGGACCGGGGCGCCTTCGCCGGCGTAGCGGAAGGGCTCCAGTTCGTCGTCCCAGGGCTTGCCGAGCAGTTTGGCGATCTCCGCCTCCAGGTCGGTCTCGCCGCGCGCGGACCGGGCGAGCGCGGCGCGCAGCCGGTCCTCGGGGATCAGGATGTCGCCGTGCATACCGGTGACGGCGTGGTAGATGCCGAGCTCCGGGGTCGAGCTGTAGCGCTCGCCCTCGGCGGTCGGGCAGGGTTCGGCGGTCACCTCGAAGCGGAGCAGGTGCCAGCCGCGCAGGGCGGAGGCTAGTTTCGAGGCGGTGCCCGCCTCTGCCTGCCAGGAGAACTCGGCTCTCCAGGTACCGGGGGATGCGGGCTGCCTGATCCAGTCGAGGTTCACCCGCACCCCGAGCACGCCCGCTACGGCCCATTCCACGTGCGGGCAGAGCGCACGCGGTGCGGAATGCACGTACAGGACTCCACGTGTCGTCACCTGGACCTCCAGTATGGGACGAGGTCGGGAATAAACTCCAGAAAACGGACAGTATGTGACGTGATGTAATGTAACGGAAATTATTTGACATTGCGCTACGTCACCTGCGGCCGAAACACCACGGGAAAAAGCTACCGTGCGCCAAGGGTCATGGTGTGACGTACGGTCGCTCCAAGGCCCGTAAACCCAGAGCATTCACTCAGCAGGACGCCCCCTGGAGGACCGGGGGCGACGAGGGAGGACCACCCCATGCGCTCCACCGCCGCCCGCCGTCGCGCACGCCGGTCCGCGGGCGTGGCGGTGGCCGTCCTGGCCGCGACGGTCACGGGCTGTGACTCCGGCGGTCCGCCGGCCGGCGGTGAACGGGGGGCGCAGGCCGCGCCGCGCTGGAACACCGCGCCCGCCTCGGTCGCCGCCGTCGGGGACTCCATCACCCGCGGTTTCGACGCCTGTTCGGTGCTGGCCGACTGCCCCGAGGTCTCCTGGGCCACCGGCAGCGATCCCGCCGTCCGTTCCCTGGCCGCCCGGCTGCTGGGCGACGCCGAGGTGCCCGCGCGCAGCTGGAACTACGCGGTGACCGGCTCGCGCATGGCGGACCTTCAGGGACAGGTGGCCCTGGCGGCCCAGCACAAGCCCGGCCTGGTCACGGTCATGGTCGGCTCGAACGACGCCTGCCGGCCCACCGCTTCGTCGATGACCCCCGTGGCGGAATTCCGCGCCGGCTTCGAGCGCGCCCTGAAGGAGCTGCGGAGCGCGTCGCCGGACTCGCAGGTGTACGTGTCCTCCGTGCCGGACCTCCAGCGGCTGTGGGAGCAGGGCAAGGACAGCCCGGTCGTACGGCAGGTCTGGAAGCTGGGGATCTGTCAGTCCATGCTGGCCGACCCGCTGTCGGCCGCGGCGGTGGCGACCGCCCGCCGGGAGAAGGTGCGGGCGCGGGTGGTCGAGTACAACGAGGTGCTGCGCGAGGTGTGCGCGACGGACGCGCTGTGCCGCTACGACGGCGGCGCCGTCTTCCAGTACCCCTTCGGGGCGGACCAGCTGAGCCGCTGGGACTGGTTCCACCCGGGCCGGGACGGGCAGGCGCGGCTCGCGGAACTCGCGCACCGACAGGTGACGGCGGCGGCGCCGCCACGTTGACGCGCACCGGGCCCGAGGCGGTCTCGGGGTCCGCTCCCGGCCCGGTACACGGGTCTTTTCCGGCCAATTCCGCGCTACGGCGTGTCGCGCCGCCCCGCCGTCACGGGCCGAGGGTCGCCGTCAGCCGGGTGTCGGCGTGCGAGCGGCCCGCGCGGACCTCGTAGGCGCCGCCGGTCCGCCGCCAGCCGTGCGCGTCCTCGTCCCAGACCTCGAAGGCGCGGGCGGGCAGCTCGATCTCCGCCTCGACGCTCTCGCCGGGCCCGGCCTCCACGCCCGCGAAGCCTGCCAGCCGGCTCGCCGGGCGCCCGTCCCGGTCGGCGAGGGGCGTCAGGTAGACCTGGACCACCTCGCGGCCCCGCCGGGTCCCGGTGTTGGTGAGACGGACCCGGACCCGGTCCGCGGTCGCCTCCAGGGACTCGTACGCCCAGTCCGTGTAGCCCAGGCCGTGCCCGAAGGGGTAGGCGGGCGTCACCCCGCGGGCCTCGTACGCCCGGTAGCCGATGAACAGCCCCTCGCGGTACTCCAGCCGCCCGTCGGCGGGAACGACCTCGGTGACGGGCGCGTCGGCGAGGGTGGCGGGCCAGGTGGTGGGCAGCCGCCCGCCGGGCTCGGTCTCCCCGAGGAGTACGTCCGCCAGCGCGGCCCCGCCCTCCTGCCCGGGGAACCAGGTCAGCAGCACGGCGGCCACGTCCTCGCGCCAGGGCAGCTCGACGGGGGAGCCCGCGTTGACCACGACCACGGTGTTCGGGTTGACGGCGGCGACGGCCCGCACCAGGTCGTCCTGGCGGCCCGGCAGGGCGAGGTCCGCGCGGTCGAAGCCCTCGGACTCCACCCGCTCGGTGGTGGCGACGACCACGACGGCCGCGGCGGCGGCGCGCGCGGCCTCCACCGCTTCGGCGATCAGCTCGTCGGCGTCGCGCCGCGGCCCGAGGTGGAGCAGGGAGAACATCACCGCCCGCAGCGGCAGCGCGCTCATGTCGGGGACCCGGTAGGTCAGCGACACCTCGACCGGTTCGCCCTCGGTGAGGACGGCTCGGGCGCGCTCGCTGGGCGCTCCGGAGAAGGCTTCGAAGGGGTCGGTCTCGTCGCCCATCTCCTGGACGCCCTCCCAGAGGGTGCGGCCGGCGACGGCGAGGGTGAAGGCGCCGAGTCCGCGCGTGCCGAAGGCGTGCTCGCCGCTCTCGCGCGGCACGTAGGTGCCGGTGACCTCGATGGTGGCCATCGTCTCGTAGGAGGCCCCCTCGGGCAGGTCCTCGCCGATCCACTGGACCTGACCGCTCGGCAGGGTGCCCTCGCCGATGACGGCCCCGGAGGCGTCCCGGCAGACGGCGCGCAGCTCGAAGCCGTTCCCGGCGGGGGCGAGTTCGTCGCTCGGGTCGGCGCCGACGGCGAAGGTGAGGGCGCCTTCGGGCAGCGCGGCGGTGAGCCCGTCGAGCGGAGACACCACCCGCTCGGGGAAGACGGTCGCGGATCCGCCGCCGAGGACGCGGGCGTCACGGGCGGCGGCGCCGATCAGGGCGACGGTGCGGCCGGGGCCGGCGTCCAGCGGCAGGGCGCCGGCTTCGTTGCGTACGAGGACGGCCCCGCGGGCGGCCAGCTCGCGGGCCAGCGCCCGCCCGTCGAGCGGGGCGGGCGGTTCGGCGACGGCGGCGGGGGCGCCCTCCAGGAGGCCCACGCGGGCGGCGAGGCGCAGGACGTTGCGCACGGCCCCGTCGACGGCGGCCTCGGGGACCTCCCCGGAGCGGACGGCCTCGGCGAGGGCGGGTCCGTAGACGGTCCGGGGGCCGGGCATGGCGACGTCGAGGCCGCCGAGGAGACACCCCGTGGTGGAACGGGCGGCCGTCCAGTCGGAGACGTTGCAGCCGTCGAAGCCCCATTCGGCGCGCAGGACCTCGTTCACCAGCCGCCGGTGCTCGGTCATGGTGGTGCCGTTGACGCGGTTGTAGGCGGTCATGACGCCCCAGGGGCGGGCGTTGCGGACGATGGCCTCGAAGGGCGCGAGGTAGACCTCGCGCAGCGGGCGCGCGGCGATGACGTTGTCGACGGTGAAGCGCTCGGTCTCGGCGTCGTTGCCGACGAAGTGTTTGACGGTGGTGGCGACGCCGCCGTCCTGGACTCCGCTGACGTAGCCGCCGCCGATGACGCCGGTGAGGTACGGGTCCTCGGAGTAGCACTCGAAGTGGCGGCCTCCCAGCGGGGAGCGGTGCAGGTTGACGGTGGGCGCGAGGAGGACGTGCACGCCCTTGCGGCGGGCCTCCTGGGCGAGGAGCCGGCCGGCGCGGCGGGCGAGGGCGGGGTCCCAGGAGGCGGCGAGGGCGGTCGGGCAGGGCAGCGCGACCGAGGGGTCGTCGGCGGTCCAGCGCACGCCCCTGACCCCGATGGGTCCGTCGGACATGACCAGGGACCCGAGTCCGATCCCGGGGAGGGCGGGCAGGGACCACATGTCCTGTCCGGCCAGCAGGCGGGCCTTGGTGTCGAGGTCGAGCTTGCCCAGCGCGGCCTCCACGGCGTCCCCGCGGGCCCGGTCGTCGCGGCCTTCGCGGTCCTCGCGTAGCTGATCGGCATCGGTCACGGCCGTGCCTCCTCGTCGATGTGCGTGGGGGTGCGGTGCGGATGGCCCCATCGTGGACCCGGTACCTGTGAGACGGTAGGTGTCGTAACCCTTTCGTGATTTCATCATGCCGTACGGTCCTGCTGGCAGGTGTGAGCGGAAGGGGCGCCGGGCGATGGCCAGAGCGAAGAGCGAGGAACGGCGCGGCGAGATCGTCCGCGCGGCGGTCGAGGTGATCGCCGAGCGCGGCTACCGGGGCGCGTCCCTGGCGTCCGTCGCCGAACGCGTGGGCCTGACCCAGCAGGGACTGCTGCACTACTTCCCCACCAAGGAGGCCCTGCTGGTCGCGGTCCTGCAGGAGCGCGACCGCTGGGACACCGGCGGCGGCTCCCGCGCGGCCGCCGACGCCTGGCGCCTGGACCTGCTGGAATCGCTGGTGGAGTACAACGCCATGCGTCCCGGCATCGTGCAGACCTTCTCGGCGCTGCTCGGCGAGAGCGTCACCGACGGCCACCCGGCCCGCGACTTCTTCACCGACCGGTACGCGCAGGTGCGGGCGGAGATGGCCACGCTGCTGCGCGCGGAGTTCGGCGCGCGCCTCCCCTCCGGCCTCACCCCGGAGGAGGCCGCTCCGCTGCTCACGGCGGTCATGGACGGCCTCCAGTACCAGTGGCTGCTCGCCCCGGAATCGGTGGACATGCCCGCCGCGTTCCGCTCCTTCCTCACCTTGCTGAGGGGTCCGGGCGCATAGCCGCCCCGTCCTGCCGGGCATCCTCTCCCCGAACTTCGAGTGGGGGGACACGAAATGGAGTCGCTGGAGCCGGACGTCGCGGCACGGGGGACGGACGGGGGGACGGCCGGCGGACCGGCTGGCGAACCGGGCGGCGAACCGGGCGGACACCCCGCCGGAAGACCGGCCGGAGGGCAGCCCGAGGGGCCTCAGGAGAAGCCCCGGAGGCCTCTGGGGCACGAGGGGCCGGAGAAGAAGGTCGCCTGGTCGGAGCTGTTCTTCGACCTGGTGCTGGTCTTCGCCGTGACCCAGGTCTCCGCCGTGCTGCACCACGACCACGGGTGGGCCGGCACCGGCCGCGCCCTGATCGTCTTCGTGCCCGTCTACTGGGTGTGGGTGGGCAACACCGTCCACGCCAACACCCATGACGCGGACCGGCCGCTGAACCGGATCGCCCTCTTCACGGCCGGGCTGTGCGGCCTGCTGATGGCCCTGGCCCTGCCGGAGGCCTTCGGGGACCGCGGGCTCCTCCTCGCCGGCGCCTACTTCTGCGCCCGCCTGGTGCTCGCCGCGCTCGCGCACGGCCGCAGCCGCCGCCTCAGGCCCACCCCGGTGACCCTGTCGGTGCTGATCAGCGGACCGCTGCTGCTGGCCGGCGCCTTCCTCGACGGCGGACTCCGCGTCGCGCTGTGGGCCCTGGCCGCCGCCGTGGACCTGGCCGCGCCCCGGCTGACGCGCTCCAACATGGTCCGGCTGAACCTCGACCCGGGCCACCTCGCCGAGCGGTTCGGCCTGTTCGTGATGATCGCGCTGGGCGAGTCGATCGTCGCGGTCGGCGCCCCGGTCGCCGCCGCCCCCGAGCTGGGCACCGGCTCCCTGGCGGCCGTCGCCGTGGCCTTCGTCCTCGTCTGCGGTCTGTGGTGGGTGTACTTCCACCTCGCCGCCGGAGCCGTCCGGCACGGGCTGGAGACGGCGGCCGTACGGGCGGACGTGGCCCGGCAGGTCCTGTCGTACGGGCACCTCTCGCTGATCGCCTCGATCATCGGGGTGGCCGTCGGCATGGCCGAGGCCGTCGCCCATCCCGGGACGCGGCTCCCGCTCGGCGTCGCCGCCCTCCTCCACGGGGGCTGCGCCCTCTTCCTCGCCACCTTCGGCTACACCCGCTGGTACCTGTTCCGCTCCTGGTCCGTGACCCGCCTGGCGGCCGCCGCGGCCGTCCTGGCCCTGCTGCCGGTGGCCGCGCTGCTGCCCTCCCTCGGGGCGCTCGCCCTGCTGACCGTCGTGGTCACCGCCCTGAACCTGGTGGAACTGGGCCTGGTGCGCCGCCGGGACCGGATCCCCGGCGGCCGGAGCGGGGAGGCGGCCGAGGGGCTGGCATCCTGAGCCCATGAAGATCGCCGCCGCCCAGCTGACCTGCGTCCCCGCCGACGTCACCGCCAACGCCGCGGCCGCCGCCGCCCTCGCCGTCCGGGCGCGCGGGCAGGGCGCGGAGCTGGTGGTGTTCCCGGAGTTCACGCTCACCGGGTACGAGCTGGAGGCCCTCGCCGAAGACCCCGGCCTGTGGCTGGCCGACGCCGAGGACCCCCGCCTGGACGGGCTGCGCTCCACCGGCACGGCGGTGGCCGTCAACGTCGCCCTGCGCACCGGCGGGCCGCTGCCCGCCATCGCGACGCTGGTGTACGACGCGGACGGCGCGCACCTGACGACGTACGCCAAGCAGCACCTCTACCAGCACGAACGGGGCGCCTTCGCCGCGGGCACCGCCGACGGCCGCTTCGAACTCGGCGGCATCCGCTTCTCCCTGGGCGTCTGCTTCGACAACCACTTCCCGGAGCTGACCGGCCGGGCCGCGGCCGACGGCTGCGCGGTGCACCTGGCGAGCTCCCTGTACGGCACGGGCGACGGGATCACCGAGCGGGCGAGCGTGTACCCGGGAATCGCGAAGGAGCACGGCCTGTACGTGGTCCTCGCCAACCACGTCGGCCCGGCGGGCCCGTGGACGGGCTGCGGCGGCGCGGCGGTATGGGCCCCGGACGGCGCCCTGCTGGCCGAGGCCGACGACCGCGGCCCGGACGTGGTCACGGTCGAGGTGACCGCCTGACGACCGGCCCGGCGGTCTCCCCGACCGGCCCGGCGGTCTCTCTCCCCCCAGGCTCAGGCGGAGTCCGGGAGGAGGTGCTTGGCGCCCCACTCCCCCAGGGCCTCCAGGGCCCCGTTCAGCTCCTCGCCGAGCGGGGTCAGGGAGTACTCCACGCGCGGCGGGACCTCGTCGTACACCTCCCGGCGGACTATGCCGTCGTTCTCCAGCTCGCGCAGCTGTGCCGCGAGCACCTTCTCCGACACTCCCGGGACGAGCCGCCGCAGCTCGCCGAAGCGGCGCCGCGGGCAACGCTCCAGCTCCCACAGGAGCGAGACCTTCCACTTGCCCTCGATCACCGCCATCGCCGCGGCGATCCCGCAGTGGTCCGCCCCGGGCCGTCCTGTAACCGCCATCACGTACTCCCCTCCCACCTGCTCGCTCACCTCGGGGTAACCACCCACTCCGAAGTGCGTACTTGAGCGCGTCACCGCCTGCCACCAGGCTAAACGGCATGACCGACACACATGTGACGAAGCGTCCGCTCACCCTGCTCGGACTCGGTGACATGGGCACCGCCCTCGCCCGCACCTGGCTCGCCGCCGGGCATCCCCTGACCGTCTGGAACCGCACCGCCGCCAAGGCCGCCGCCCTGGCCCCCGAGGGGGCGGCCGTCGCCGAGAGCCCGGCCGCGGCCGTCGCCGCGAACACCCTCATCGTGCTCTGCCTGCTGGACGACGCCAGCATCGGATCCGCCCTGGACGGCGTCGACCTGGCCGGCAAGGACCTGGTCAACCTCACCACCGGCACCCCCGCCGAGGGCCGGGCGCGGGCCGCCTGGGCCCAGGAGCGCGGAGCCCGCTTCGTGGACGCCGGGATCATGGCGACGCCGGACATGATCGGCGCCCCCGGTTCCGGGGGGTACGTCTTCTACAGCGGCTCCCGCGCCCTCTTCGACACCCACCGGGCCGCCCTGGAGGTTCCGGCCGGCGCCCGCTTCGTCGGCGAGGACCCGGGGCACGCCGCGCTGCACGACGTGGCGCTGCTCAGCGCGATGTACGGCATGTTCGCGGGGATCTCGCACGCCTACGCGCTGATCGAGGGCGAGGGCATCGCCCCCAAGGACCTGGCGCCGCTGCTGTCCGAGTGGCTGGGCGCGATGGGCTTCTTCGTCGGCAACGCCGCCGAGCGGCTGACCTCGCGGGACTTCACCAGCGGGGTGGTGTCCGGCCTGGCCATGCAGGTCGCCGCCAGCGGCACGCTGCTGCGCACCGCCGCCGGCCAGGGGGTCAGCGCCGAGCTGATCAGCCCGTACCTGGACCTGATGCGCGAGCGTCTGGAGGCCGACCCGGCGGCCCACGGCGGCGAGGACACCGTCGCGGCCCTCACCCTGCTGCGGCGGCGGTAGCCGCGCGTCGGGCCGGCGGCACCTCGCGGGGACCGGGCCCCCGGTCAGCCCTGGGCGTAGGGGTTCGGGGTCTGGCCGTAGGGGCCGGCTGCCTGACCGTAGGGATTCGGCGCCTGGCCATGGGACCGGTAGGACTGGCCGGGACCCCGGCCGTAGGGTCCCGGGCTGTACGGCCCCTGGCCGTGGGACTGGCCGTACGGGCCCTGCGCCCCCGGGCCCGTGCCGGGCCCCGGGTCGCCGTCGCCCTCCTCCCCGTCCTCGGCGGAATCGGCGGAATCGGCGCCCACCAGCTCCCGCGCCATCAGGGTCGCCCCCGCCACCGCGCCCGGCATCAGGAAGACCGCGACGAACGGGATCAGGAACGCCAGCACGAGCGGCACGCCGAAGCCCAGGGCCTGCGCCCGCCGCCCGCGCAGCAGGACCAGCTGCTCCGCCAGGTCCACCCGGCGCCGCTGGAGGGCGACGGAGGTGAGCTCCTGGGTGAGGAAGAAGCCGGAGACGCAGAACCCGATCACCGGCACCACGGTCTGCCCGACGACGGGGATGAACCCGAGGGCGAAGAGCAGGATCCCGTACAGCACCACCCGTAGCAGCAGCCGCACGCTGTCCCGGGCGGAGATCCACAGGTCCTCCCAGAACGAGCGCCCCGATTCGGGGACCTCCCCGCCCTCGGTCCGGTCGACCTGCTCGGAGAGGGACTCGTAGAAGGGCTGCCCGACCAGCAGGGTCACGGCGGTGAAGGTGATCACCGAGAGGAAGAGCCCCAGGGAGAGGGCCACGGCGGTCAGGAAGCCGCGGAACAGGCCCAGCCAGGGCGAGGACCAGTCCGAGGCGAAGGGCGTGGCCCACTCGACGAAGTCGTCGGCGCCGTAGAGGAGACCGGCGAGCGCGGCCGCGTACAGCGCCAGCGCGACGAGGCCCGGCAGCAGGCCGAAGCCCAGCCAGCGGCCGTTCCGGAACACCCATCTCTGTCCGGCCAGCAAGTACCGGAAACCCCCCGCAAGATCACGCATGGGGCCAGTTTATGGGGCCGGGTACGGCGAAGGCCGCACCCCGGGGGGTGCGGCCCTCACCAGGCGTGCGACGCGGTCAGGCGACGTTCAGCTCGACCGTGATGTTGCCGCGGGTGGCCTTGGAGTACGGGCAGATCTGGTCGGCCTTCTCGACCAGGTCCTTGGCGGTCGCGGCGTCCACGGTCGGGATCGAGGCCGTGAGCTTGACGATGATGCCGAAGCCGTCGTCGTTCTTGCCGATGCCGACCTCGGCGGTCACGGTGGAGCCGGTGACGTCGAGGTTCTCGTTGCGCGCGGCGACGCTGAGGGCACCCTGGAAGCAGGCGCTGTAGCCGGCGGCGAACAGCTGCTCCGGGTTGGTGCCGGCGCCGCTGCCGCCGAGCTCCTTCGGCGGGTTCACGACGACGTCGAGCTGGCCGTCGTTGGTGGCGACGCGGCCGTCACGGCCGTTCTCGGCGGTGGCGACGGCCGTGTACGCGACGTCGGTCTGCGTGATGGTCATGAAGAACTTCCTCCAGATGAATCGCCGCGATGCGCGCCCACGATCGCGACGGTCGTGGAGTGAGCCTAACCGGTGAAAGAAACGATCATCTTGCCGGTGTTCTCTCCGCGCAGCATTCCGAGGAAGGCGTCGGTGGCGTTCTCGACGCCCTCGACGACCGTCTCGTCGTAGCGGAGCTCCCCGGAGGCCAGCCAGCCGGCCACGTCCTTGACGAACTGCTGCTGCAGTCCGTAGTGGTCGCCGACGAGGATGCCCTGGAGGCGCAGCCGCTTGCCGATGACCATCATGAGGTTGCGCGGGCCGGGGGCGGCCTCGGTGTCGTTGTAGCCCGCGATGGCGCCGCAGAGGGTGGCGCGGCCGTGGACGTTCATGCTGGTCACGGCGGCCTCGAGGTGGTCGCCGCCGACGTTGTCGAAGTAGACGTCGATGCCGTCGGGGGCGGCCGCGGGCAGCTGCTCGGCGACGGGGGCGTTCTTGTAGTTGAAGGCGGCGTCGAAGCCGTACTTCTCCGTGAGCAGCGTCACCTTCTCGTCCGAGCCGGCGGAGCCGATCACCCGGGAGGCGCCCTTGATCCGCGCGAACTGGCCGACGAGGCTGCCGACCGCGCCCGCCGCGCCGGATACGAAGACGGAGTCGCCCTCCTTGAAGGAGGCGACCTCGAAGAGGCCCGCGTAGGCGGTCAGGCCCGGCATGCCGAGGACGCCGAGGTAGGCGGAGAGCGGGGCGAGGGAGGCGTCGACCTTGACGGCCTGCCCGGCGTCCACCTCGGCGTACTCGCGCCAGCCCAGCATGTGCAGGACGTGGTCGCCGGCCCGGAAGCCCTCGGCGTTGGAGGCGACGACCTCGCCGACGGCGCCGCCCTGCATCGGCTCGTCGAGCTGGAAGGGCGGGATGTAGGACTTCGCGTCGTTCATCCGGCCGCGCATGTAGGGGTCCACGGACATGTGCAGGTTGCGGACCAGGATCCGGCCGGGGGCGGGCTCGGCGGAGACGGGCACCTCGCGCAGGGCGAAGTCCTCGGCCACGGGCCAGCCCTGCGGGCGGCGGACGAGGTGCCACTCGCGGCTGACGGCGGGGATCTGAGACATGAGGGACTCCAGGGGAACGAAGATTTACTTCAGAACGTGAAACAACCATGCGCCTGGATATTTCAGGTTGTCAAGTAAACCGGTACGCTGGAGCCATGCCCAGTCGTCGCGCAGACCCAGTGACCGTCGAGGTCGTCGAGCTCATCGGCGATGTCGTGGCCCGCTATCACATGGAGTACGAGGAGGCGGCCGCCCGCCACCAGCTCACCGGCGCCCAGGCCAAGGTGCTGAACCTGCTCTCGATGGAGCCGCTGCCCATGCGGCACATCGCGCAGAAACTGCGCTGCGAGCCCTCGAACGTCACCGGCATCATCGACCGGCTGGAGACCCGCGGCCTGGTCGAACGCCGCCCGGACCCGGCCGACCGCCGGGTGAAGCTGGCCGCGCCCACCGAGGAGGGCGTCGCGACCGCCGAGCGACTGCGCGAGTCGCTGGACTTCGCGCGCGAGCCGCTGGCCGGGCTCTCGGCGGAGGAGCGCACGGCGCTGCGGGACCTGCTCAGGCGGATGCTGGGCTGAGCGGACCGGGGATCCCGTACGCGCCGGAGATCCCGTACGGACCGTGAGGCCCGGTCAGCAGAAGATCCAGAACACGCAGGTCTCGGTCGGCTTCGGCTTCGGCTTGCCCGTCGTGCTCGTCGGGCTCGGCCGGGTGGGCTGCGCCGTGCCGGTGGGGCCAGGCGCGGGCTGTCCCGGCTGTGTCGGTTTTACGGATGCCCCGCTGCTGGAACCTTTCGGCGAGGGCGTCGCCGCCGAGGCGGAGGCGCTCGCGCTCCCCGACGGCTGCGCCGACCCGCTCGGGCTGCCGCTGGGCCGGGCCGCCTTCGCCGCCCCGCCGGAGCCCTTCGACAGGACCGGGGGCACGGCGGGCCCCTCCCCGCTGGGCAGCGGGTCCGGCTGCTTCGGCCCGTCGTCGGTCAGCACCACCTTGTCCGCCCGGTCGACGCCCTCGTCATCGGCCACGATCCGGGCCACGGCGATCGAGCCCCCGGTCGCCAGCACCAGACCCAGCCCGAGCGCGAGCACGCCCCGGCCCCGTCTGCGGCGGGTGGCGGCGCGCTTGCGGGTGCCCGCACGGCCCTCGTGGGGGCCCGACAGCACGACGAGCGAATCGGCGAACACCTCGGCCAGCGCGGGCTGCGGCTCGGGGCCCGGGGACGGCGCGCTCGGCGCGGCGACCACCAGGTGCTCGGCCGGGGTTCCGCACCCGGCGCAGGCGAGCGCGCCGTTGAGGTGCCTCTGACAGGCGGGGCAGAAGTAGTTCATGGCGACCGCAGGCTATGCGGTCCCCGGCAACATAAGCATTCCGGGAACGTAAGGATCCTGTGTGGAATCGTTACTTCCATGACAGCGACCCCGACTCCGGGGCGTCCGGGAGCCTTCGGGCCGGCCGCCTTCCAGCTGGTGCTGCTGCGCAGGATGGCGGACTTCCAGCCCGGCCTGGCCGAGGAGGCCCGGCTGCGCCTCGGCGCCACCCTCGCGGAGCAGCGGGAGGCCAACCGGCGCTGGCAGGCGATGGTCCGCTCCCCCAGGTCCCGCGGGGCCCTGGCGCGTTACCGGTCGGTGCTCGGCCCGCCGGAGTCCGTGGAGCGGCGCTCCATCGGGGACCTGGAGTGCGAGGCCCTGCTGTGGCCGGTGCCGCTGTGGCCGGAGCTGCGGTTCGAGGTGCTGGCCGCGGCGGGCGGGGTGGTGTGGAACGAGTGGCTGGTCCGGGCCCCGGGCGCGCGGGCACCCGTACTGGAGACGGCCGGTGACCTGCGGCCCTGGTCGGCGACGGTGGACGAGGTGGCGCGGGCCTTCGCGCCGGCGCGGCCGATGGAGGGCACGGCGCCGACGCGCTGGCGGCTCGCCTTCACCGCGTCGGGTCGGCCGCTGGTGGCGGAGTTCACGTACGGGCTGCTCCAGCGGGTGCAGGAGGGGTAGGGGCCGCCTCCGGTCAGCCCCGCAGGAAGGCGCGGACTCCGGCCGAGGTGGTGTCGTCGCCGAGCAGGTCGTTGTGCTCCAGGCAGCCGACCGGCGTGTTGAGGGCTCCGGCGAGCGGGACGCTGCTGTCGGGGTTGACCACCTCGTCGCACTCCGACCAGAAGGTGGCGTACCTGACCGCGCCCGGGGTCTCGTCGCCGGCGGCGAGGTTCTTCGTCACGTACGAGCCCGGGGTCATGTCACGGCAGGCCTGGTCCCACAGGGCGCAGGCCCAGGCGGTGGACGTGCCGTGGTTGGGGCCCGCCAGCGAGACCCAGTGGTCCACGGCCGCTTCGCCGCCGCCGTACTTGACGTACCAGCGGCTGACGAGCGAGCCGAAGGAGTGCCCCACGAGGTCCACGCGGGCGGCGCCGGTCTGCCGGCGGACCTGGTCGACGTAGGCGGCGAGGCGTCCGGAGAGCACTTCGTTGACGGACTGGTGGGTGTCGTAGCCGAAGGAGAAGAGCTCCGCGTCGGCGTACCCGTCGGCCCTGAGGTCCTCGCGCAGGGACCCCCAGACCCCCGGGTCGGCGTTGTAGCCGTGCACGAAGACCACCGGATTGCGGGCGGCGGTGGCGTCGGCCGCCCGCGCGGCGGCGGCCTGGGCCGGAAGGGGGGCCAGGAGGGCCGGGCAGAGGGTCAGGAGCGCCAGGAGTCTCTGGCGGGGCGTCAGCATCGGGTCCCCTTTACCTTGTTACGCACGGGTAGCGCGGATGGTGCGCGCATGCTGCTGCCTGTCGGTACAGAAATCCACCCCCGTGCAGCACCCCTCACCCGTACGCCACACCCCACCCGGACCAACCCAGCGGGCGGTATGACCCATTTATCCGACAAGATATGGAATGTGATCGGCAGCCGTCGGTCTCATCCTGCGTCAGCGCTCTCGGGAGGATCTGCCGTGACCGTCAGTCTTGAGCAGTTGCGCCGCTGCCACGTCGCCGTCGACCTGGGAGCCGCGAGGACCCGCGTGTACGTCAAGGGACCGGGACTGGTCGTCGACGAGCCCAGCGTCGCCGCCGTCAACACCCGCACCGGCGCCCTCATCGCCGTCGGCACCTTCGCCGAGCGGATGACCGGCCGCACACCCGACTACATCCGCGTCGTGCGCCCCGTCTCCGGAGGCACCGTCGTCGACATCGAGATGGCCCAGCGGATGCTGCGTCACCTCCTCGGCGAGAAACTGCGCCGCGCCCTGCGCCGCAAGCCCCGGCTGCGCGCCGCCTGCTGCACCCCGCACGACGCCGACCCGCTCGCCCAGCGGGCGGCCGTGGAGACCATGGTCGGACTCGGCGCCCGGCGCGTCGAACTCGTCGACACCCTGATCGCGGCCGCCGTCGGCTGCGGCCTGCCCGTGGAACAGCCGACCGCGACCATGATCATGGTGTGCGGTGCGGCGGCCACCCAGATCGCGGTCCTCTCCCTCGGCTCGATCGTCACCGCCGAACGGATCCCCGTCGGCGGCGAGGCCATCGACCACGCGGTGGTCCAGCACCTGCGCCACGCCCACGAACTGATGCTGCCGAGCCAGGCCGTACGCCCCCTCCAGCTGGCCCTGCACGGCAACGGGATCACCCCCGAGGGCCCGGCCTCCACCCTGATCCACGGTCGGGACGTGGCCACCGGACTCGCCCGCTCCGTCCACGTGGACACCGCAGCCGTGCGGGACGCCATCCACACCCCGCTGACGGCCGTCCTCGACGGCATCGGCAAGGTGCTGCGGGACTGCCCGCCCGACCTGGTCGCGGACCTGACGGACCGGGGGATCATGATGGTGGGCGGCAGCGCCCTGCTGCCGGGCCTGGACCAGATGCTGCGCGACTCCACCGGAATGCCCGTGGCCATCGCCGAACGGCCCGACGTGTGCGCCGTGCTGGGACTCGGCGCGATGCTGGAAGGAAGAATCGCCCCCATGGTCCTCAACCCGCTGGCCGGATGACCCTGGACGGACCCGCCGGCGCCGCCGGAACCGGCGGGACCGGTGTGCCTGCGAGCCTCCCGGTGCTGCTGGAGGCGGTCCTCAGCGTCGGCTCCGAACTGGAGCTGCACACCACCCTCCAGCACGTCGTGGACTCCGCCACCGACCTGTGCGGGGCGCGGTACGGAGCGCTCGGGGTCGTCGACCCCGAGCGCGTCCGGCTGACCCGGCTGTTCACCTCCGGCATGACCGACGCCGAACGCGCCGCGATCCCCCGGCTGCCCGACGGCCGCACCGGCGTACTCGGCACGCTGATCACCGACCCCCGGCCCCTGCTGCTGGACGACCTGACGAAGGACCCCCGCTCGGCGGGCTTCCCGCCCGGACACCCGCCCATGCGCAGCTTCCTGGGCGTGCCGATCCGGGTGCACACCGAGGTCTTCGGCAACCTCTACCTCACCGAGAAGCGCGGCGGCGGCCCCTTCACGGACGAGGACCTCGCGCTGATGCGCGTCCTGGCCTCGCAGGCCGGCATAGCGATCGGCAACGCCCGGCTGTACGAGACCGCGCGCCGGCGCGAACGCTGGATCGAGGGCGCGGCCGCCGTCACCACCGCCCTGCTGGCGGGACGCCCGGCGGCGGACGCCCTGATGTGCGTGGCCGAACGCGCCCGGCTGCTGGCGGACGCGGCGGCCGGTGTGGTGCTCCAGCCGACGCCGGAGGGCGGCATGGAAATCGTGGCCGCCTCGACGCACGGGGACCCCGGCGACCTGGTCGGCACCGCCATCGCGCCCGGTTCCCCGGTGCTGGAGCAACTCCTCGGCGGTGAGCCCGTCTTCATAGAGGACTCCGCGACCGATCCCCGGATGACCACGCACGTACGCGAGCGCTTCGGGCCGAGCATGATGCTGCCGCTGCAGAGCGGCGGGCAGCTGATCGGCACCCTCGCCCTGCCCAGGGCCCGGGGCGGGCAGCCGTACGACGCGGTGGACCGGCTGCTGGCCTCGCAGTTCGCCTCGCAGGCCGCGCTGGCCCTGGTCCTGGCGGACGCGCAGCACGACCGGGAGCAGCTGGCCGTCTACGAGGACCGCGACCGGATCGCGCGCGACCTGCACGACCTGGTGGTGCAGCGGCTGTTCGCCACGGAGATGATGCTGGAGAGCACGCGACGGCGGTCGGCCAACGCGGCGGCGAGCGAAGAGGGCGGCGACGAAGTCGGCGAGGAACTGGGCCGCGCCGTGGACGAACTGGACTCCACCATCCAGGAGGTCCGCACGGCCATCTTCGCCCTCCAGCAACCCCCGACCGACGCCCCGACGACGTTCCGCGGGCGGGTGCTGCGCGAAACGGGCGGAGCCGCCGTACTGCTGGGGTTCCAGCCGTCGGTGCACTTCGCGGGGCCGGTGGACGCACTGCTCCCGGACCCGGTGACGTCGGCGCTGCTGTCGACGCTACGCGGCGCCCTGGCGGCGGCACACCGGCGCAGCGAGGTCACGTCGATCGAGGTCGAGATCGACGCGACCCCGTCCCGAGTCCGCCTGACGGTCTCCGACGACGGCCGCACGGAAGCGGGCACGCGCGGCACGACGGTGGTGTGGGAGGCGGGGCTTTAGGGGGTGGGGGCGGGGGGTGTCCCCTCGGGGGTGTCCCTCGGGCGGTCTCACCGCCCCCCAGTCCATGGTCTCGCGAGCGGGCTCCGCCTAGGGTGGCTGCGTGACGATCCGCCTCTCGGCCCGTGCCGCCATCGCCGCCCTCACCGATCCCGGCACGTTCGCCGAACTCCCCGTCCCCCGCGCGGAGTCGCCCGACGACGGCCCCATCGGCTGGACCGGCTACGACGCCTCCCGGGCCCGTGCCACCGCGCGGACCGGCGAGCAGGAGTCCGTCGTCGTCGGCACCGCCCTCATCGGCGGCCGCCCGGCGGCGGTCATCTCCTTCGAGTTCGGCTTCCTCGGCGGGTCCCTCGGGCAGCACACCGGGGACCGGCTCGAGGCCGCGTACCGGCACGCCCGGGAGCAGCGCCTGCCGCTGGTGTCCCTGATCGCCACCGGCGGATCCCGGATGCAGGAGGGGATGCTGGCGCTGACCCAGCTCCAGCGGGTGGCGCGGCAGTGCGTGCTCACCCGGGCCGCCGGGCTGCCGCAGATCGCGGTGCTGCGCGACCCCACCACCGGCGGCGGGTGGGCCACCCTCGGCGCGGGGGCCGACGTGGTGCTGGCGCTGCCCGGGGCGCAGGTCGGCTTCGCCGGGTCCCGGGTGCGGCCGGCGGACGCCGATCCGGCGGCCTACACCGCCGAGGGGCAGTACGACGCCGGGCACGTCGACGCCGTCGTGCCCGCCGCGGAGCTCCCCGGGGCCGTCGCGGACTGGCTGCGGGTGCTGGCCGCGCCGCGCCCCGACGGGGCGGTCGAGCCCCCGGCGGCGCTGGCCCGCGCGACGCCCCCGGAGACCGGCTGGGACGCCGTCCGGCAGGCCCGGCACCCGGACCGCCCGCGGGCGGAGGCGTACCTGCGGGCCTACTTCGAGGTGCGCCTGCCGCTGCGCGGTGACCGGGCCGGGTCCGCCGATCCCGGGATGCTGTGCGGGTTCGGGCTGCGCGGGGGGCGGGCCGTCGCGTACGCGGCCCAGTGCGGCACCGCCACCCGCCCGGCGGGCTACCGTACGGCGGCCCGGGTGATCCGCCTCGCGGACCGGCTGGGGATCCCGGTGCTCACCCTGGTGGACACCCCCGGGGCGGCCAACGACGCCGCCGCCGAACACGCCGGCGCCGGCCCGGCCATCGCCGACGTCTTCGCGGCGCTCGCGGAGGCCTCCGTACCGGTGACCACCCTGCTGATCGGCGAGGGCGGTTCGGGCGGGGCGCTCGCCCTGGCCGCGCCCGGGAACACCTGGGTCACCCCGGACAGCTACTTCTCGGTGATCGCCCCGGAACTGGCGGCGGCGATCCTGAAGCGCCCCGCGGAGGAGGCCCCCGCCACGGCGGACCAGCTGCGCATCCGGCCGCAGGACCTGGTCGCCCTGGGGGTGGCCCGGGGGATCGTCGCTCCCGCGAGCTGAGCCCGCCCGGCGAACGGCGCCCCGCGCCGACGGGTTCCGGCACCAAGGCGCCCGCTACGCCTGGGGCGAGCGGGCGTCGTAGCGGGCGAACGAGCGCCACCGCGCGGCGAGCCCGCACAGCACCAGCACGCACGCCACTCCCCCGCCCGTGACGGCCACCGTCGGCGAGGTCAGGTCGGCGACGGTTCCCGCGAGGAAGTCCCCCAGCCGGGGTCCGCCCGCGACGACCACGATGAACACGCCCTGGAGGCGGCCCCGCATCTCGTCCGGGGTGGCGGCCTGCATCATGGTGCTGCGGAACACCATCGAGACGGTGTCGGCGCAGCCGGCCGCCGCCAGGAAGGCCAGTCCCAGCCAGAGGTTCCGCGTCAGGCCGAAGACGGCGATGGCCAGCCCCCACGCCCCGACGGAGAGCAGGATCGCCAGCCCGTGGCGCCGGATCCGGCCCTGCCAGCCGGAGAACAGCCCGCCCAGCAGCGCGCCCACCGCGGGGGCGGCCACCAGCAGGCCGACCGTCTTGGCGTCGCCGCCGTACCAGAGCACGGCGACGGCCGGGAACAGCGCCCTCGGATGCGCCAGCACCATGGCGGCCATGTCGGCGAAGAAGGTCATCCGGATGTTGGGGCGGGTCCCGAGGAAGCGCAGGCCGTCGAGGACGGAGGCCCGCCCGCCCTTGGTGCGGCCCTCCGGCAGCATCGAGGGCAGCCGCCACATGGCGTACAGGGCGGCCGCGAAGGTCACCGCGTCGATGAGGTAGGCCGCCTGGTAGCCCCACCAGCCGACGATCACGCCGCCCAGCACCGGCCCCAGCATCGTCCCGGAGGTCATGGTGACGGAGTTCAGGGCGTTGGCGGCGGGCAGCTGCTCGGGCGGCAGCAGCTTGGGGATCATGGCCGAGCGGGCGGGTCCGTTCAGCGCCCCGCAGACGGCCTGGAGGGCGACGACGGTGTAGAGCAGCCAGACCCGGTGGTAGTCGAGCAGCGCGGCTGCGGCCAGGCCGAAGGACAGGACGGTGAGCCCGCTCTGGCTGTAGAGGCCGAGCTTGCGCCGGTCCACGGTGTCGGCGATGGCGCCGCCGTACAGGCCGAAGGCGACGAGCGGGACGAGCGAGAAGAGCCCGACCAGGCCGACGGAGAAGCTGGAGCCGGTGATCTCGTAGACCTGGAGCGAGATCGCGAGGGCGGTCATCGCCTGGCCCATCCAGGAGATGGTGCCGCCCACCCACAGCCGCCGGTAGTGGGCGGAGGTGCGCAGCGGGGTCAGGTCGGCGAAAATGCGTCGCGCGGGTCGGGGAGGGGAGGCGGTACCAGTCACACGGGATGGTAACCAGGCCCGTCTAGGGCCGCCCTGGAGCCCGGCGGGGGCGTGCACACACCGGCAACGCCCTCACCACGCGGACCCGGGGCCCCAGGGCGCGGCCGGTCTTACCGCTAACCCGCCACTATCACCCGAGATTTGACCGGATCGACGTACCCTCCACGCCTCCCGTTCGGCTCATGATGAAAAGACTCGTATGTCCAGGGAGGCGTAGTGATCGAACCTGGCACCAGCACAACGAGCGCCACCGTGAGCGGAGTTCCCGCTCTTCTCACGGTCGGGGTCGAGGAGGAGTTCCTGCTCGTCGACGCCACCACCTTGCGGGTGGTCCCCGCCGCTCCGCTCGTCCTCGCCACCGCCGCCGGGCTCCCGCAGCAGCTGCACGCCGAGGGGACCCGGTACCAGGTGGAGATCTCCACTCCGGTCGCGGATTCGGCGGTGACCCTCCGCGAGGAGCTCGCCGTCCTGCGGCGTTCCCTCTCCGCGGCGGCCCGTGAACACGGCTGCCGGCTGCTGGCCGCGCCCTCGCCCGTGATGGCGGTGGAGGGGCCCCTGCACCTGACCGACGACGAGCCGCGCCAGCGGGAGCAGCACCGGCGGTTCGGCGCGCTGACGGACACCCTGGTGAGCTGCGGCCGCCACATCCACATCGGCACCCTCGACGTGGACACGGCGGTGGCCGTGTCCAACCGGGTCAGACCATGGCTGCCCACGCTGATCGCGCTGGCGGCCAATTCCCCCTTCTGGGGCGGCCGGGACACCGGTCACTCCAGCTGGCGGGCCATGGCCTGGTCGGGCTGGCCCTCGGCGGGGCTGCCCCCGCACTTCACGTCCACGGCCCACTTCCGGCACTCCGTGCAGACCCTGCTCGGCTCCGGGGCGGCCCTGGACACCAAGATGGTCTACTGGGACCTGCGTCCGTCCGGGAACTGGCCCACGCTCGAGATCCGGGCGCCCGACATGTCGTCGGACATCGACACGGCCGTGCTCCAGGCGGAGCTGGGGCGCGCCCTGGTGGCCTCGGCGCTGCGCGCGATCGCCGAGGGCCGGCCGGATCCGCCCGTACGGGACGACGTACTGCGTCTCGCGCGCTGGCGGGCGGCGCACGACGGTCTGGAGGGCTTCGGCCTGGACCCGTACACGGGCGCCGAGATCCCGGCGGCCGCTCTGGCGGAGGCGCTGCTCGACCTGGTGGCCGGGGACCTGGCCGCCGTGGGTGACCTGGACCACGCGGCGAAGACCCTGGGCGGGCTGCTGCGCGACGGATCGGGGGCCGCCCGGCAGCGTACGGTCTTCGCCCGCCGTGGGGACCTCACGGACGTGCTGCGCCACCTGGTGGAGGAGACGGAGAACTTCTGACCGGTTCTCCCTGCGGCCGCGGGGGGGGGGGGGGGGTGGGGGGGGGGGGGGGGGGGGTGGGCCCCCCAGAAAGAGACGGCGGGGGGGGGGGGAGAGGAGATCCAGAACAGGGCTTGGGGTGGGGGGGGCTCCCTC